>JBILLV010000029.1:0-48883 GCA_044375895.1 Polyangiales bacterium
GCCCGCAAAGCCGGGCTCCCTCGTCGCGGACCCTCCATGATTCCCCCTGAGCCCGGCTCTGCGGGCGATCCGATCCGGCGCCCAGCAGCTGTCTTGTTCGGTCACCCCCTGACCTCACGACGCGGTGACGGCCGCCCGCCGCCCGCGTCGCCCTTCGCGCGGCCCAGCGACCACGGCAGCAGCCGCGCGATGTTCCTGGCGTCGTCGATGCCGCGGTGGTGCGTCCCCACGAGCGGGAGTCCGACGCGCTCCAGCGCCTGCGCCATCCCGAGGAGCTTCTTCTCCCCCAGCTCATAGGCGAAGGCCTTCTTGAGGTTCTTGTGGCGCGCGAGGAAGGGCAAGCCCACGCGGTGGTAGCTCGCGTCCTGGTCAAACTGCTTCCGGTCGTAGTCGCCCCACGAGCCGAAGGTGACGTTGCGGTCGCCGACGAAGCCGCGCAGCGCCTCCATCGCGTCGCCGAAGCCCGGGGCCCCGTCGACGTCCGCCTGCGTGATGGTCGTGAGCTGCGTGCAGAAGGGCGTCAGCGCGGGGTGCCGCACCGGCTTGATGAAGGTCTGAAACTCCCCCACCGCGGTGAGCCCTTGGGCCTCCACCAGCACCGCGCCCACCTCGATGATCTCCATCTCGTGCTTGGGCACCGTGCCCTGGTCGTCGCAGGTCGCTTCGAGGTCGATCACCAGATAGAAGGCCGTGTCGTCGTTCATGGTCGTGTCTCCTTCGTGACGCGGCGCATACTGCACCGGTGAGCGACGCACCGCACGGACACGTTCCCGGACACGCCACCGGCTTCCGCTGGGACGACTACGTGGCGTGGCTGGTGGAGGTGCACGGCTCGCTCGCCGCCGTGGCCGAGCGCCTCGCCGCCCACCGCGCCTGGTCCGACGACCGCGCCACCATCGAGCGCGGCCTCCGTCGCCTCCGCACGCGCGCCGACCGCGAGGGCGGCACCTGGGGCGACCGCTGCCTCCAGGTGTTCGGCCTCCCGGGGGCGTTGCGCGCGCGGCTCCGCTGGCTCGGCGCGTACCACTCGCGCTTCACCGACCTCCCCGTCCCCGTGTGCGAAGACCTCCTCCGCGTGTGGGACACGGCCCCCGTGGTCGACTCCGCCGAGGCCCAGACGTGGCTCGCGCTCGCCCACGCGAGCTGCGCGCTCCGCTCGGCCCGCCCCGACCTCGCGGCCCCGCAGCTCCGCAAGGCCCGCGCGGCGTCACGGCAGGCGCCCCCTGACGCCCGCGCCGAGCTCGCCCTCACGGAGGCCTACGCCGCGAGCCGTGACGACCCCGCCCGCGTCGACGCGCTGCTCGACGAGGCCGAGGCGCAGCTCGCGGACGTGACCGACGACGCCGCGCGCCAGTGCCTCCGCGCCCGCCTCATCGACCAGCACGCCTGGCAATGGAACAAGGGCCGCCGCGGCACCGCCCCCGATTTCGCGCGGGCCGAGGCGCTGTACGTCACCCTCGACGACGACGGCGCGCCGCCCTTCGCGCGCTGCCGCCGCGCCAACGGCCTCGCGTACGGCGCGTGGAAGCGCGGGCGAGGGGAGGAGGCCGTGGGCTACGCGCGGGCGGCGTGTGAGCACGCGGGCGACGGCGGCCACCTGCGCCTGCGGGCGATGTCGCTGCAGATGCTCGCGCGCGTCGGCGGCGGGGCGGAGGCCGCGGCGGCGCTCGCGCGGGCGAAGGACATCGCGGCGCAGCTCGACGACGAGACGCTGCGGCTGCGGTTCGCGCGCGGGCGGTGACCTCAGCCCTCGGGGACGGCGCGCACCTCGATGCGGCCGTCGTCGCACACCGTCACCAGCCGCCCCCGCGCGCGGTCGAGCGCGATGGCGCACGCCACCCGCGGGCGCCCCGGCCAGCGCACCAGGGCGGCCCCCGTGCGCGTCGACCAGAGCGTGACGGCGCCCGAGCGGTCGCACACCGCGGCGAGCGAGCGCCGCGCGTCGACGTCGACGTCCACCGCCTCGTCGTAGCCCGGCAGCGCCATCGCCCGCTGCGGCCCGCGGAGCGACGCGGCGCCCGTGTCGATGGTCGCCGTGAGGGCGCCGTCCTCCGCGCGGGGGTTGCCTTCGATGCGGCCGCGCGCGTCGGGGTCGGCCGCGCCCACCAGCCCGGTGCGCAGCGAGCAGGCGACGAGGCCGCCCTCGCGGTGCCGATAGTTCGCGACCGTACCATCGGCGCGGAGCGCGAGGGCGCGGGCCTCGGCGAGGTCCTGGCAGCCGGAGAGGCCGTCGAGGGTGCAGGGGTCGAGCTCCTGCACGCCCGCGCCGAGCGCGACGACGTACGTCCCCGCGGGCGTGACGGCGACGTCGTACGCGGGCGCGGTGAGCTGACGGGCGGGAGGCGGCGCGCGCTCGGGGCAGGCGACGGGGGCGGGTGGCGCGGGCGGGCGCAGCGGCGCGGGCTCACGGCACGCGACGGCGAGCGCGCCGAGCAGGAGAGCCGGGGAGAGGCGGCCGCGTCCCATCAGGAAGGAGCGTACCGCTGAGCGGGGCGGAGGGGAGGGGGGAATCAGGGCAAGCGCGCTTCCCGCGCTGGGGTTGGTCGCTGTCGCTCCCGCACCCGCAGGCTACGGAAGGCGGCGCCCTCCGGGCTTCCAGAGCGACGGAGTTTCGGCGACCTTGTGCGTGGTGCGCAGACGCGCGTGGAGCCTCGTGGAGAAGGCTGCGGAGGTCTCTCTGGAAGCCCGGAGGGCGCCGCCTTCCGTAGCCTGCGGGTGCGGGAGCGACAGCGACCAACCCCAGCACAAGAGCGTGAATCCAAGCGTCTACTGGCACCCCAGCGTGACGCCGCAGGTGGTCGCCATCGCCCCCGGCGCGACGACGCACTCGCGGCTCTCGCACTCCTCGCCCGAGCGGCACGCCACCCCGTCGGCCTTGCGCCGCTGGCAGGTCTGCGTCGCCGCGCTGCAGTAGAGCCCGCGGGCGCAGTTGTCGACGCCGTAGCGCGAGCCGAAGCACGGCGAGTCCACCGCCCCCGTCCCCACGCGCCGACAACGCCCCGCCACGCAGTCGAGCCCCAGCAGCACGTTGCAGCTCTCGCTCCCGCGGTTGCCCTGCACGCAGGTGTCGCCCTCGCGGCTCCGCACGCCGACGGCCACGCAGCGCTGTTGAAACACCGACTGGTCGAACTCGCACACCGCGTCGCCCTGGCACCGCCCCGTGCACAGCTCGCCCAGCGCGGGGGGCTGGAGGCACCGCAGCACGCGCTCGACGCCGCCGTCGGGCGTGGTCATCCGTCGGCACTCGTTGTCGCCGAGGCACGGGCTCGGCCGGCCGTTGCCCGGCACCGACGGGTCGTAGCAGATCTCCCCCGGCTCCACCGGAACGCCCGGCATCGCGGGCATACAGCGGTACGGGTTGGGCGTCCCGCGGAGCGCCTGATCGTAGTTGCACACGATCGCCGTCGCGGCCCCGCGCTGCGAGCACGCGCCCGTGTCGCCGTTG
The DNA here is from genome assembly GCA_044375895.1 of Polyangiales bacterium. GTDB lineage: Bacteria > Myxococcota_A > Polyangia > Polyangiales > CAISKJ01. Next base: position 3,446 of record JBILLV010000029.1, read on the forward strand.
GGGCACGACGCGCCCGCGGCCACGCGCGGCGTACAGCGCCCGGGGCACATGTAACGCCCCTCGGGGGAGCGCTGCGCGCAGTACGCGTCGCCCGCGCACTGCTCCGGGTGGCGGCACTCGCCCCCTTCGGCCACCGTCCCCACGAGCACCTCGTCGCACGCCGACGGCGCGGGCGACGCGCACACGCCCGCCCGCAGCGCGTCGAGGCAGCGCCGCGCGGCCGCCCCGTCGTAGCGCCGCGTGCCCATCGCCACCACGCGCTGCTGCCGCGCGTAGTACGACGCGTTCGGCAGCTCGTCGTCATGGGCGACGCAGCGCTCGTACGTCCCGAACACCACCCGCAGCTGCGTCTGCTGCCCGCTCGCGGCGCACCGGAAGAGGCGCGCGCACTCCACCCGCGCCATCAGCGCGACGTACTGCGCGAGCGGCACGCTCGCCGGGAGCGTCGTCGGGATCACCTCCGTCGGCCCGCCCGCGGGAGGCGCGTCCGCACAGCCCATCCACACCACCGCGAGACACCACCCGAGACCCTTGCGCGTCGTCATCACGGCGCCGCCTCCGCACGGACCGTGCCGCCGAACTCGCCCCGCGGCACGCCCAGCCGGTCGCACACCGCGGCGATCTCCCCGTGCAGCGGAACCCGATCCAGAAACGCTCGCCGCGCCGCCACGTCGCCGAACGCGAGCGACACGCGCTCCAGCCGCGCCCAGGCCGCCGCCGCGACGGCGCGCGCCCCCTCCGTGTCACCCTGTGCCAGACGGACTTCGATGCGTGCGAGGTCCGCCAGGGCCTCGCTGTCGAAGATCGCCCGGTCGTCACCACCCACCGCCACGGCGTTGTCGGAGAAGCTCTGCGCCTCCGCGATCTCGCCGCGTCGGACGAGGATGCGGGCGCGGAGCGCGAGCGAGTGCTGCCGCGCCACGGCGGCGAAATCGGAGATGGAGAAGGCCGTCGTCGCCGCGCCCCAGGCGCCGTCGAGGTCGCCCGTTTCGAAGAGCATCCAGGCGAGGCCGCTGTAGGCGATGGCGGCGAGGCGGGTGTGCTCGGTCGCCGAGAGCCAGGTGATTCCCTCGTGCGCCTCCGCGAGGCCGCGCGCGTGATCGCCGAGCGCGAAGTGCACCCGCGCGAGCGAGGTCAGCGACATGCCCATCCCCATCGGCAGGCGGAAGCGCCGGGCGAGATCGAGCGAGCGGAGCAGGACGCGTTCGGCGTCTTCGAAGCGGCCCGCCCGCTCGGCCGCGATGCCGAGCACGGTCGACTGCGTGCAGACGTTGCGGAGGTCGCCCGCCCGCTCGTAGGCGAGTAGCGCCACGTGGGTGTGAAACTCGACGTCGAGGTGGTCGAGCGTGACGGTCGCGCGCGAGGCGCGGGCTCCCGCGATGCGGGCCTCGACGAGGGGGGGGAGGTCGCGCCCCGCGAGGCCGGCGGTCACAGCCGCGAGCATCCGGTCGGCGTCGTCGAGGCGACGGAGGTGGTAGAGGTGAACGGCCACGCGCGAGAAGGCCACCGCCCACGCGGCGAGGGCGTCGGGCGCAGGAATCACGTCGGCCACCCGCTCGATCCACGCGTCGAGCTCCTGGTTTCGCCCGGCGCGGCCCAGCGCGGTCCCCGCTTCACCCGCCGCGCGGAACCACTCCGCCGTCCCCTCCGGCAGCAGCGCCATCGCGGCCTGCGCGGCGGGCAGCGCCTGCGCGGGCTCACCCATCCAGAGCCGCACCTCCGACTCGATGATGCGCGCCCGCGCCTCCACCAGATCGAGCTCGGCGGAGCCATCGCCCCGCGCCCGCGCCTCGGCGCACCGCGCGACGACGCTTCGAACGTGCCCGAGGGCGCCGTCGAGGTCGTGACCTTCGAGCGACTGGCGGGCGGCGTCGGCGAGGGCGCGGGCGGCGTCGGCGGGACGTTCGCCGCGCACGAAATGGTCGGCGAGGGCGAGGGGGTTGGCCTCGCCCAGCTCGCGCAGCCACACACCCGCGAGCGCGTGACCCGCGGCCCGGTCACGCTCGGTGAGCATCGCGTACGCGGCCGCTGTGAAGTGCTCGTTGCGGAAGCTCCACTCCACCTCGCCGGGGAAGCGCGGGAGCCCGCGGCGCTCGATCACCTCGCGGCGCGTGAGCTCCTCCGTCCACCCGTCGACGTCGCCGCTCGCCGCGGGCGTCGCGGGGGTGGAGTTGAGCCCGCCGAGGAGGGCGAGCACGCCGCCGCGCCAGAAGGTGACGCCGAAGATGCTCGCCGCGCGGAGCAGGCGACGGGCCTCGGGCTCCATCGCCTCGACGCGGGCCTGCACCATCGCGAGCACCGACGCCGGCAGCGCGCCCTCCACGTGGGCCACGCGGAGCAGCTCTTCGAGGAAGAGCGGGACGCCGTTGGCGTGGTCGACCACCCGGGCGAGGGCCTTCGGGTCGGCGCTGTCGCCGAGGGCGAAGCGTCCCAGGCGCTCGGCCGCCCGGCGCGAGAGCGGACCGAGCCGGAGCTGCTGCACCCCGACCGACTCCCACAGCTTCGGGAAGGCCTCGCCGAGCTCGTCACGACCGGCGGCCACCACCATCCACGGCGCGTCGCCGCAGTGCTTCAGCCCGTGCTCGACGAAGCGCATCGAGACGGCGTCGCCCCACTGGGCGTTGTCGAAGAGGATCACCAGCGGGCGCTGCTTCGCCGCCGCCGTGAGGAGCGCCTCCCAGGCGTGGAGCAGCGCGTCGCCCACCCACTGGGGGTCACCGCGCGCCGCGGCCACCGTCGGCGCTTCCTCGTCGGAGAACGGCACGCCCGCGAGCTCGCCCACCCACGCCAGCGTGTCCCCGTCGGGCACCAGCGCGCCGAAGCGATCGCGGATGCGTTGCCGCGCGGTCGCCGCCGCCTCGCCATCGTGGACGCCCGCGGCCCGCCGGAGCATCGGCGCGAGCAAGCCGAACGGAGCCCCCGCGCCGAGGGGGTCGCCCTGCGCGTACCACACCTCCACCGCGCCGCCGCCACCCCGCGCGCGCAGCAGAAACTCCCCCACGAGGCGCGATTTGCCGATGCCCGTCGGCCCGGTGACCAGCACGGCGCTCGCCGCCCCCTCGTCGACCGTTCCCTGAAACACCGCGTCGAGCGTGGCCAGCTCGCGCTCGCGGCCCACGCAGGGGATCCGCCGCCCGAGCACCTCGCGGTCGGTGAGCCGCTCGGGCTCGGAGACGTCATCGTCCCAGAGCGGGCACGACGAGCAGAGCGCGTGGACGCCGCCCTCCGACTCCACCGCATACGAGGGTCCGAGCAGTGTGGCCGACACCTCGTCGAGCCACACCACCGACCACTCCCCCGCATCCGCAGGCGGCTTCTGGATGAGGGCCACCACCCGATCGATGGCCTCGCCCGAGGCGCCTTCGCCGTGGAGTTCTGCCCGCCCGGTGACCATCGCCACGCCGAGCGGGGCCGCCTCGCGTGAGAAGGCGAGCGCGCAGCGGGCCGCCCGCGCCACGAGGTCGCGCGCCACGCCCTCGCCGGAGAACACCGCCACCAGCGTGTCGCCGACGATCGCGTGCTTCGCGCCGAAGCGCTGCGCCACCACGGCCATCGCGGCCAGCGTGGTGGGCGGCGGCGACGAGAGGAGCGTCCGCGCGTGGGTGCCCGCGAGGTCGGCGGCGACGAGGCTCCCCGCGGGCGACGCCGCGCCCCCGACGGCCACCACGCACACGAGGCGCTGCTCGCCGAGGGTGATCCCGTGCATCGGCGCCGACACCACGGGGGCGTGGAGCCCCTCCAACGAGCCGACCGCGTCGAGGGCGGCGATGACCTCCTCGGCGCTCGCGGGGCGGTCTTCCCGACGCCGCGCCGTCAGCCGCGCGACGAGGTCGTCGAGCGCGGGGGGGATGTCCGTCCGCACGGTCGAGACCCGCGGCGCCTGGTCGATGAGAATCCGCGCGAGGATGGCCACCGGCGTGTCGCCTTCGAACGCCGGTCGCCCCGCGAGGCACTCGAAGAGCAGGCAGCCGACGGAGAAGAGGTCGGCCCGCGCGTCGATGTCGCGCTCGCCCCGCACCTGCTCCGGGGCCATGTAGCCCGGCGTGCCGAGCACGGCGCCGGTGCGCGTGAGGGCGCGGGCGCCGCGGGCCGTGCGGGCGATGCCGAAGTCCAGCACCCGCGCCCGCGTCACGTCCCCATCGGGGAGAAAGACGTTGGGCGGCTTGATGTCCCGGTGGACGATCCCCCGCGCGTGCGCCGCCCCGAGGGCCTCGCACACGCGCCGCGCCACGGCCACCCCCTCGGCCACGGTGAGCCCCTGGCGCTCCAGGCGGTCGTAGAGGTCCTCCCCGGTGAGCCACTCCATCGCCAGCCACGCGCGCCCGTCGAGCGAGCCGTGCGCGATGTGCCGCACGATCGCCGGGTGGCTGAGCTCGGCCAGCACCTGGGCCTCGCGGGTGAAGCGCTCCGGGTCGAGGCCCTCCACCTCGCGGAGCACCTTGAAGGCCACGTCGCCCCCGGTGGAGAGGTCGGTCGCCTGGTACACCACGGACATCCCACCCTCCCCAGCGAGGCCTTTCAGCGCGAAGCGACCAGCGACGACGGTGCCCGTTTCCATGGAGGGATACGCGTCCTACATAGTCGACTCTGGCGCCGCGACCAACCCCTCACCGACGCAGTGTTTTCGCGCGCAACGTCCCCGGGCTTTGCGGTATAGGTCGCTCCGCATCGCTCCGCGATGGAGGTAGAGTTTCGTGAAGACCGTGATGTCCAGGATGAAGCCGTCGTTCGGCCTCGCGCTCGCGCTCGGCGCTAGCGTTGTGGGCTCCCTCGCGCTCGCGGGGTGCAACAACGTCCACCTCCCGCCGCCCATCGGCGACGGCACTGGGACGCCCCTCGAGCAGTACTCCGAGCCCATCGCGGGTCCGTCCCTCGACGGCCCCCTGGCGGTGCTCCGCTCGGCCGTCCAGCCGGTCCCGGAGAGTACGGTGCGCGACCCGGCGAAGGTTCGCCTCGGTCGACGGCTCTTCCACGACCCCATCCTGTCGGCCGACGGGACGGTGTCGTGCGCGAGCTGCCACGCGCTCGACCACGGCGGCGCGGAGGGGCGTCGCACGTCCCTCGGCATCCGCGGCCAGGTGGGCCCCATCAACTCGCCGACGGTGCTCAACGCCCGCTTCCACATCGCGCAGTTCTGGGACGGCCGCGCCGCCGACCTGCGCGAACAGGCCGCGGGTCCGGTCGCCAACCCCGGGGAGATGGGCAACACCTGGGACGCCGTCGTCGCGACGCTCAACCGCAGCACGGCCTACCCCGACCTCTTCCGCGCCGTGTACGCCGACGGTGTCAGCGCGGTCAACACCCGCGACGCCATCGCCGCCTACGAGGAGACGCTGGTCACCCCCTCGCGCTTCGACCGCTGGCTGAAGGGCGACGAGGCCGCGCTCACGGCCGACGAGCGCGCGGGCGCCGAGCTCTTCGTCTCCACGGGCTGCGTGACGTGCCACCAGGGCGTCGCCCTCGGCGGGACGAGCTTCCAGCGCATGGGCGCGGTGCAGGACTACTTCGCCGCCCGCGGGACGCCCCTCACCGAGGCCGACAACGGCCGGTACAACGTCACGCACAACGAGACCGACCGGCACTTCTTCAAGGTGCCCACGCTGCGCAACGTCGCCCAGACCGCGCCGTACCTCCACGACGGCACGCAGGCGACGCTGGAGGAGACGGTCCGCGTGATGGGCCGCTTCCAGCTCGGCCGCACCCTCGATGAGACGCAGGTCACGCGCCTCGTGTCCTTCCTCAACGCGCTCACGGGCGAGCTCCCTGCGGATGCGCGCCTCCCCGAGGGCGAGCTGCCGCCCCCGCCTCCGCCTCCGACGCCCGCCGTCGGTGTCCCCGTCGCGCTCGGAGCGCCCGGTGTCGCTCGTCCCGCGGTCGCGCCGGTCGCGCGCCCCGCCGCTCCCGCCGCCCGCCCCGCTCCCTGATCTCCCGCCTACGTCATTCGATGCGCTGGCAGTCCGCCGCGCAGCCGTCCCCCGCGCGGGCGTTGCCGTCGTCGCAACGCTCGCCCGCGTCGAGGTAGCCGTCGCCACAGCGCGGCACCTGACAGTCCGGGCGGCACCGCGCGGGCGTCACAAAATGCTCGATCGCAAACGAGTCCCGGAGCAGGAGCGCCGTCGCCCGTCCGTCCTGGTGGACGTAGCGCGCGGCGGTGACGCCCGCGCGGTAGGTGGGCTCCACGACGATGCGCCACGCCCGGTCCCACGGGAGGCGCGAGAGGATGCCGCCGTCGGTGTTGCGGCTGTACTGCCAGCGCCCCCGCACATCGCCCGACGCCTGGCGCGCGAACTCGTCGTTGTCATCGCTCAGCGCGACCACCGCCTCCGCCGGCACGCCGCGGAACATCACCTCCATGTCCCCATCGGGCTGCACCGTCGGCGCCCCGTCGTCGTCGCGCCCGGCGAGGAAGAAGAGCGAGAGCCCGTTGTCGGTGGCGTCGACGTAGAGGAAGGCGTTGCTCATCCCCACGGCTTCGAAGCCCGTGTGCGCGCTCGCCGACTCGTAGCGGTAGAAGCTCGGCGCCGTCACCCGTCGCACCAGCGGGCGCGTGGCTTCGGTCGCGCGGGCTCCCGGGCTCAGACGAAAGGCGGGGATGAGCTCGTTGGCGGCGCCGAGGTCGCACGCCTCGGTGGGGTCGCGACGACCGTCTCCGCACACCGACGCCGCGTCAGGAGCGGGCCGGTCGGGCGCGGGGAGCTCCGGCTCGATGAGGTCGGGAGCGATGAGGTCGGGTGCGACGTCGGGCGTCGCATCGAGACCCGCTTCCGTCGTTGGGGAGGCGTCGGGGACATCATCGATGGACAAGCCCGTCCGCGCGCCGCATCCCGCCGCGACCAGCAGCGCGAGGGCGGCACGTCTGGGCGCTCGCATCGCGGTCACTTCAGGTTGGGGAGCTTCGGGGGGCCCGGCATCGACTTGCCCACGAGGGCGCCGCGGTCGAAGAGCTCCACCTGCTGGCTGTCGGTGTCGTGCACCTCAGAGTTGGCGAGCGGCGCCTGCGGGCGCATCGACGGCGTCTGTTGATACCGCGCCTCGGCCGCCTGCCCCATCGCGCTCGCCGCGGTGCGCACGGCCTGGAGCGCGCGCTGCATCGACACCGCGTCGGGGAAGCGCTGCTCCCGGTCCTTGTGGAGCGCCCGCATCACGAGGGCGTCGAGGTCGGCGTGGATCTCCGGTCGGTGCATCCGCGGCGTGAGCGGCGTCACCCGCATGATCTCCCCGAGGAGCGCCGCCGGCGTGTTGGCCTTGTACGGCAGCCGCCCGGTGAGCATCTCGTAGAGGATCATCCCCAACGAGTAGAGGTCGGCCCGCGCGTCGAGGTTGGCGTCGCCCGTGGCCTGCTCCGGCGCCATGTACGCCGGCGTCCCCATGACGAAGCCGTTGCGCGTGAGCGCCGACTTTGACATCTCCTGCGTCACAAACTTCGAGATGCCGAAGTCGAGCACCTTCACCACCGAGCCCTCGTCGGTGCGGGCGATGAAGACGTTGTCGGGCTTGAGGTCGCGGTGCAGGATGCCCGCGTTGTGCGTCACCACCAGCGCGTTGAGCACCGCGAGGGCGATGTCGATCGCCGTCTCGATGCGCATCGGGCGCTCGTTCTGGAGCCGCTGGGTCACCGTGTCGCCCTCGAGGCGCTCCATCACGAGGTACGGTGAGCCGTCCTCGAGGAGCCCCATGTCGTGCACCTCCACGATGTTGCGGTGCCCGAAGCGCCCCACCACCGCCGCCTCGTTCTGGAAGCGCGCGAGCGCCACCTTGTCGTTGGCGTAGCGGGCGTGCAGCGTCTTGATGGCCACCGGGCGCGCGAGGCCCACGTGGATGGCGTCGTACACCACCCCCATGCCGCCGCGCGCGATCACCCCGAACACCCGGTAGCGCCGGTCGAGCACCTGACCCACCAGCGGCGAGTCGGCCGACGGGCGCGCCATGCCGCCGCTGTCGTCGCGGTCGCCGAAGGGGAGCGCCACCGCGCTCGGCGGGATGCGCACCGCCGCCCGCGGCTCCACCGGTCGCGCCGCCGTGTTCTGCGCCATCACGGGCTGGGGCTGCGGGTTGGGGCGCGTCGGCTGCGTGTGCATCGGCGGCCCGGTGAAGGTCGCCTGTCGCATCCGCTGCGGCCGCGGCGCCTGCGATGCGCCAAGCATCGACGGCAGCGGCGGGGGGCGTACGCTCTGCGATCCGCTCATCTGCGGCAGCGGCGGGGGTACGGCATTCGGCGGCGCCATGGAAGGCCCACGCGGGAGAGGCGGTGGCACCATGCTCGGCGCGCGTCCCGCGATCGGCACGCGATGCACCGGGCACACCACCGTGTCCGCCGAGTGCGGCAGGCCACAGTGCTGACACCGAACGAAATGTTGTTGTGACATCAGCGCTTCCGGGAGCCGCAGTATGCTCGTGCGTAGCCGCCGGGGGCAAGAGCCTCTGCGCACCAACGGACGCACACGGCCGCTGAAGCCTGCGACCGGCTCCGACGCCCCGCTGCGAACTTGCCCCCACCCCCACCTCCTCCCGTACCGTTGGCCCTCGGAAGCGAGAAAACCTCGCATCGCGGCAGCGGAGGTGCAGATTTCTGCAACGAGGCCAACAGCTCGACCGGAAAACGCGTTAGAGTGTCAGGCGCCTTGGGTACCCCCACACGCGGGTGGCGCCTCCGGCAAGACAACAGGATCCACACATGAACACGGCAGAGAAGGTGACGGAGGCGGTGCCCGACAACGACAGCGATCCGTTGCTCGGCATGGTGATCAACCAGAAGTTCAAGATCACCCAGGCCATCGCGGTCGGCGGGATGGGCACGATCTACCGCGGCGAGCAGCTCGTGCTCGCGCGCCCGGTGGCCATCAAGGCGCTGAACCCTGCCTACACCGCCAACCTGCGCGACCCGGCGTTCCAGAAGCGCTTCTTCCTCGAGGCGAGCATCCTGTCGCGGCTGCAGCACCCGAACATCGTCACGGTGTTCGACTACGGCCGCATTGACGGGCTCGAGCACGACCGCTTCTTCATGGCGATGGAGTTTCTCCCGGGCGAGACGCTGCACCGGCGGCTCCGCTCGCGCGGCTGGCTCACGCCCCCCGAGGCCCTCGGCATCGCGCGGCAGCTCGCGCGCGGCCTCCGTGAGGCCCACAAGCACGGCGTCGTCCACCGCGACATGAAGCCCTCCAACGTCATGCTCGTCCCCGACGAGGACGGCGTGGAGATCGTGAAGATCCTCGATTTCGGGCTCGGCAAGGTGCTGTCCGACGACTCCGAGGAGCTCACCCAGCAGGGCTCCTTCCTCGGGTCGCCGCGCTACATGTCCCCCGAGCAGATCGCCCACGGCAAGGTCGACCACCGCACCGACGTGTACTCGCTCGGCGTGATGCTCTACCAGATGCTGTGCGGCAAGGTCCCCTTCGAGTCTGACAAGAGCGTCCAGATCCTCATCGCGCACCTGCAGTCGCCGGTGCCTCCGATGAAGCAGCGCAACCCCGACGTCGACGTCCCCGAGCCCATCGAGAACTTCGTCCGTCGTTGCCTGGAGAAGAGCCCCGACGCGCGTCCGTCCAACATGGACGAGTTCATCCGTCAGCTCCGCGAGTGCGCCTCCACGATGGGCCTCACCGCGGGCTTCGGCGTCGCCACCTCCGTCACGCTCGACTCGGTGCCGCTGTCGGGCGCGCACCTCCCGAGCGGCGAGGTCGTCGGCGTGCCGCACCCGCCGCAGGCCGTCGCCCCCGCCGACGAGCCCGAGGTCATGCTCACCTCGGGCTCCCACGCGGAGGTCTCGCTCGATGAGTACGTCGAAGAGTCGAGGCCCGCGCCGCGTCACTCCGCCGCCCACGCGGCCCCCCGTCCGGTGCACGTCACCCACGGGCCCGCCGTCCCCTCGCGCCGCCATGAGGAGCTCCAGCCCGCGTCGTCGCGCCTCGGGATGCTGGTGGGCGCCGCAGGCATCGTGCTCATCGTCGCGGCCTTCTTCGTCCTCGCGCTGCGCCAGCAGCCGATGCAGACCACCGTCCAGAGCGTCCAGCCGGTGCCCTCGCAGCCCGAGGAGCTCCGGTCGTTCGTGGTGATGATCGACTCGTACCCGCAGGGCGCGGACGTGTTCGACGGTAACCGCCACCTCGGCGCCACGCCGATGCAGCTCTCCATGCAGAACGCCGACCTCCGCACGCAGCCGCATCAGCTCACGATCCGGCGCAACGGCTACCTGCCCTACTCCATCGTGCAGGGGCCGTCCGACGGCAACGTGCGCATCACCGCGCAGCTCGCGCCCGAGCCGCCGCCGCAAGCGTTCGTGCCGCAGGTGCCCAGCGCTCCGCCGCCGCAGGTTCAGCAGCCGCAGCAGCAGCCGAGCTACGTCGACCAGCGCCCGACGGTGCGCGTGGTCCGCACCCCCCGGCAGGCGCCGCAGCAGCACAGCGGCGACCCCACGCCCACGGGTCCCGACCTCCTCCCCATCGCAATTCAGCGATAGCCTTCGGCACCCGCCAACGGGTACCCTGTGTCCGCACCGACGGCCGCGCGCTGCCGGTTCGATCCACAGAGGCACTACCCGATCATGATCCTCCGACGCGCAGCCGCTGCGACCCTCTCCGCGACCGTCATCCTCCAGGCGATGCCCCCCGCCGTCGCCGTCGCCGACGACGTCGCCGACGAGGCCGACCTGCACTTCCGCCTGGGCACCGAGGCCTACGCCGCGCGCGACTTCCGCGGCGCCCTCGAGCACTTCCTCATGTCGAACCGCCTCGTGCCCAACCGCAACGTGGTGTTCAACATCGCGCGGACGTACGAGCAGCTCACCCAGTACGCCGACGCCCATCGGTACTACTCCATCGCCCTCGACGTCGAACAGGACGCCGCGCGCCGCGGGCTCATCACCGAGGCCATCACCCGCATCCGCCCCTACGTCGCCGTGCTGCGGGTCGTCACCGAACCCCCTGGGGCGACCGTCTTCATCAACCGCCGCGACCTCGGCCCCCGCGGCCAGACGCCGCGCAGCCTCGCCTTTCCGCCGGGTCGCTACCGCGTGCTCGCCGAACTCGACGGCTACGAGCCGGCGGAGTCCCCCGAGGTGCAAGGGACGCTCGGGCAGGAGACCCTCGTCACGCTGCGCCTCACGCGCATCGTTGGGACGCTCCGCGTCGAAGGCGACGACGGCGCGTCCGTCCACGTCGACCGCTCCGACGCCGCCTCCTCCGGGCGCGTCCCCTGCGACATCGTGCTCGCCCCCGGACGCCACCGCATCTTCGTGGCCCGCGAAGGCTACGCCACCAGCGAGCAGGAGGTTGAAGTCCGCGCCCGCGAGACGGTGACCGCGCGCCCCCGGCTCACGCCCCTCACCGGCACCCTCGTCGTCAACACCGACGAGCGCGACGCCCTCGTGGAGGTCGACGGCCACCCGTCGGGCTTCACCCCCGTGGTGGTGAGCGTCCCCGTCGGTCCGCGCCGCGTGCGCATCTCCCTCGCGGGCTTCCGCACCATCGAGCAGACCGTCGAGGTGCGCAACAACGAGCAGACCCGCCTGGCCCCGGAGCTCCGCCAGATCGAGGAGGTCGAGGCCGCATCACGTACCGCCGAGGCCGTCGAAGACGCGCCCAGCTCGGTGACCATCATCCCGCGCCAGGAGATCCAGGCGATGGGCTACCCCTCCATCGTCGAGGCCCTCCGCGGCGTGCGCGGCGTGTTCGTCTCCGACGACCGGGTGTACCCCTCGATCGGGTTCCGCGGCTTCTCGCGCATGGGCGACTACGGCAACCGCGTCCTGGTGCTCATCAACGGGCAGCCCACCAACGACAATTGGGGCTTCTTCTCCTTCACCGGCTACGACGCCCGCGTCGACCTCGAAGACGTCGAGCGCATCGAGGTGGTGCGCGGCCCGGGCTCGGTGCTCTACGGTACCGGCGCCGTGTCTGGCGTCATCAACGTCGTCACGCGCGGCCGCGACACGCGCCAGGGCGCCAACGCGCAGGTCTCCACCGTCGAGAACCACGTCACCCGCGCCCGCGTCGGCGGCACCGTCCGCTTCGGCAACAACGCCGGCATCTGGACCTCCGTCTCCGGCGCCCTCTCCGCCGGCCGCGATTTCCAGTTCCCCGAGCTCGCCAGGGCGCCGAGCGTGAACATGGGGACGCTCGACTCTGGCTTCGACGGACGCTCGCTCAACGCCGACGGCTTCGAGGCGTTCACGGTGCAGGGCCGCGCCTGGGCCGGGGCCTTCTCCGCGCAATGGCTCCTCAACTCCCGCACCAAGCGCTTCCCCAACGGCCCCTTCGGCACCGCGGTCAACGACGATCGCTCCTACAACTCCGACACCCGCGGGGTCTTCGAACTCCGCTTCGAGCCGCGCCTCAACGACCAGTTTCAGCTCTTCACCCGCGCGGCCTTCAACCACTACAACTTCATCGGGAGCTACTCCTACGGCGAGACCGAGCAGGTCTCCAGATTCGGGCGCGAGCGCTTCCTCGGATCGTGGGCCCTCGCCGAGGCCCGCCTCGCGTGGACGCCCACCACCTGGCTCCGCCTGATGATCGGCGCCGAGGCGCAGTACCACTTCCAGGCCCAGCAGCGCGGCGAGAGCTGGGGGGTCGGCGGCGGGTGCTCGATGCCGATGGCCATGTGCGCGCGCTCCTCCTACCTCGGCGGGCTCGACAGCTATGACCAGCACCCCTTCCAGATCATCGCCGGCTACGCGCTCGCCGACATCGCCCCCGTGCGCGCGCTCCGCCTCTCGCTCGGCGTCCGCTACGACCAGTACTTCTTCGGCGACCGCAACTTCGGCGCCTTCAGCCCCCGCGTCGCCGCGATCCTCCGGCCGTACGAGGACGGCAACCTGAAGGTGCTCTTCGGCCGCGCCTTCCGAGCGCCGGGCGTGTACGAGCAGTTCTACAACGACGGCGGCACGTCGAGCATCGCGTCGAACGGGCTCACCCCGGAGACGATGTGGTCGGGCGAGCTGGAGTTCAGCCACCGCTTCTCGAGCACCTGGACGGGGACGATCGCGGGCTACGCCAACTACTTCGACAACTTCATCTCGTCCACCGCGGTCCCCAACCCGACGGACCCGATGAGCACTGTCACCCAGTTCCAGAACAGCTCCGACGCGCCCGTGCTCACCGTCGGCGGCGAGGTCGAGCTCCGACGCGAGTGGCGCCAGGGGTGGATGTTCGCCGCGTCGTACTCCTTCCAGCGCTCGCAGTACCTGGAGGCCAACGGCGCCGACAACCTCCGCGAGGTGCCCAACTCCCCCGAGCACCTCGCCTCCGTGCGCGGCGCGATGCCCATCGTCGGCCGCCTCCTCATGATCTCCACGCGCTTCTCCTTCGAGGGGCCGCGCTGGGATCGCAACGACGCCAACGGCGCGATGGCCGAGGAGCAGCGCCGCACCGACCCCGCCCTCATCTGGGACCTCGTGCTCTCCGGTCAGGAGCAGCGCGCGGGGTTCCGCTACGCCCTCGGGCTCTACAACGCCCTCGACTGGCGCTACAACGTGCCCGTCTCGTCCGTCATCCAGCCGCGCACGATCACCCAGAACGGGCGCACCGTCCTCGCCTCGCTCGGCGTCAACTTCTAACGCGGGCCTGCGGCTCAGGGGGCAGCGACGACTCCCCCTTCACCTGCTCGTGCGAGTGACGGTCCCCGGCGGCGGGGACGGCGTCCTCGTCAAGCAGCGTGAGGAGGTCGTTCGGCGGCGGCGCGAGCGCGTACGACCGGCGGATCCCCGTGGTGCGATCCCGCATGGGCGGCTCCGCGGGCAGCTCGAGCACGGGCCCGGCCTTCGCCATGCGCGGCCGCTCCTCGCTGGGCGCGGGCGGCAGCAGGCTCGAGTGCCGTGACTCCTCGAACACCCCACCGAGCGGCGCCGTGCGCGTGGGCGGGCGAATGGTCCCCGCACGCGGCCCCGTGAGGTCGCCCGCGAAGGCGGTGACGCGCGTCGCGGCCTCGGGGTTCCACGCGCGGAAGAGCGGCGGGAGCTGCACCCCTTTGCCACCAGGCAGCGGCGGGATGCTGTAGCGCACGGGCCGTTGCCGCGTCGCCTCGCCGAGAAACTCCGCGGCGATCATGGGCTCGGGCGCGTCTTCCTCGACGAGCTCGGCGCCCGGGTGGCGCATCACGATCGGCCGCTCGCTGATCATCGCCGCGCGGAGCGAGCTCGTGCGCGCGCCGACGACGTACTTCCGCAGGAAGCCCGAGGGGACGTAGCTCGCCTTGCCCTTGCGCAGCCCGTAGATCCCGAGGTCCTGCTCGTAGTTGATGAACTTGCAGCCCACCGCCTCCATCCCCCACGCCATCTGCTGCATGAGGTGGGCGTACACGCCGGTGTAGGACGAGTCGGCCTTCTCGAAGTGGATCATCCCGAAGCCCTCACCCACCACCTCATTGATCGCGAAGGCCGCGAGGTCGTCGTCGATGAAGGTGGCGATGACGTAGAGGTCTTCGAGGTAGCGCGCCGCGAACATCACGCGGTGGAGCGCGAGGAGCTCGTTCTCGGGGTTCTCCGCGTCGTCGCCCTTCTGGAGGAGCCAGCGGTGGTAGAGGTCGAGCATGCGCGTCTGCACGGCCACGTCGGCGAGCGTGACGCGCACGGTGACGGCCTCGTACGACCGGTTGAATCGGTTGACGAAGTTGCGCTTGGGCCCGAGCTTGTTGCCGACGTAGCGCTTCAGCCGATCGACCGAGAGGATGTAGTCGCGGTTGTCGTCGTCGTAGGTCGCGCGCAGCGAGCGGTCGTGCAGGTGCGTGGCCACCGTCTCGGGGATGAGCTTGAGCTCCGGCCGCAGCCCTTCAGCGCGCGCGAGCTCCAGCACGCGGCGCGCGGTCTCGTCGACATTGCGATCGCCGAGGAAGGAGTAGAACGGCTCCTGGGAGGTGTAGTCGACGAAGCGGACGACGAGGTTGCCGTCGAGCATCGAGACGCAGATCGTCTCGTTGGTGTCCCAGCTGTAGAGGCTCGTAAAGTTGAAATCCGAGTACGGGGGGAAGCGCCGCGTGAGCGCCTTTACCTCCGCCCGATGCCCCAGGCGCAACGGCGTAAACTGCGGGAACTCAGGGATCATCACCCCTCCTCCGGCGTGCGCTCGAACCGCCCGACCCTGTGCTCCGTGCGCGCCATCATCCGAGCTCCACCATCACGACACCAACCAGCGCCACCAGAATCCCGGCCCAGCGCATGCGCGAAACCGGCTCCGCGAGGACGGCCTGGCTCACCGCCAGCGTCAGGAGGCTGTTGGCCACGAGGAACACCACCACCGTGCTCGCGAGCGACCCACGCCGCAGGAGCCAGGTGAAGAGCGCGAGCGCGCCGTTGCAGAGCGCGAAGCCGAGCGCCAGCGAGCCGACGCCCGCGATATTCTTCGCCCAGCGATTGATGAACACATCGCCCACGCCACCCACGAGCCCCGCCGCCAGCGCGACTCCATAGAACAGCAGACGTGCGCGATCCAGGCTCATGACCTCTCACTGCGAATGTACACACAACTGCACCGTCTCGTGCGGCGTTCTTCGCTCCGTCACGCAGAATTGCGTGGGGGGCAGAGGGCCGCGCGGCCGTGCTGCGTCGGACGAAAGAGATTAGACACGAGATCCGAACTCGATGCCAACTTTGCGTTTCCCGCGCGGCTGCTGCGCAAGTGGGGGGCGCCATTTGTCGCATGTGATGCGTCGGCCCTTCCCACCGCAACCCCTCCGCGCAATATTTGTACGCATGAACCCTTCTCGACCGACTCTTGCGATGCTGTGCCTCGCGTGGCTCACAGGGTGCCATGAGCACGAGGAAGTCCCCGCGACGAGCCCCTGCGCCGACCGCCAGCAGGTGAGCCTGCCGGCATGCGAGATGGCGGGCGGCGACCGCTTCTCCGACGAGGCGTGCATCGCGCTCGACGACACCATCCGCCGGAGCGCCACGGCGAGCGACGCACGTGCCGCCTCGATCACGGCGCCCACCGAGGGACTGGCGCTCCCTGCGGCGACGCCCTTCACGTTCACCTGGTCGGCTCCGACGATGGCCCTGCGGCGTCGGCCGATGACCGTGGGCGACGAGCTCCGCCGCTTCGTCACGCTGCTTCCCGAGGCTGAGGCTCACTGCGCGCCGTTCACGGGTCGCGCCTACGAGCTGCGCATCGCGGCGGGTGGCACGGTGATCCTCCGGCGCCAGCAATCGACGACGACGTGGACCCCCACCGCCGCGGAGTGGGCGTACATCACCAGCACGATCGGCACCAGGACCGCGGAGCTCACGCTCTACACGGCCACGCTGGTGAGCAACCAGGTGTCGGCCGGGGCGGGGCCCTTCTACGCCGCCGCCCCCCGTCGCTTCACGATCGCCCGCTGACGGCTTGACCTCGTCGGGCGCGCTGCGATAGGCCGCGCGGCATGACTCAGCTCCGCCACGCCATCGGCATCCTCCACGAGACCAAGAACCGCTGGGAGCGCCGCGTCCCGCTCATCCCTGACGCCGTCGCCGCGCTCGTCCGCGACGGGATCGAGGTGCGCGTCGAGCGCTCCCCCTCGCGCGCCTTCCGCGACGAGGAGTTCGCCGCCGCCGGCGCGACGCTCGTCGACGACGCCACCGACTGTCGCCTCCTCATGGGCGTGAAGGAGGTGAAGAAGCACCAGGTGCGGCCCGGCGCCACGGTGATGTGCTTCTCCCACACGATCAAGGGCCAGTCGCACAACATGCCGCTCCTGCAGCACTTCATCGATCAGGGGGCGAGCCTGGTGGACTACGAGGTGATCGTCGACGACAAGGGCCAGCGCACGGTCGCCTTCGGGCGCTACGCGGGGCTCGCGGGCGCGCACGAGACGCTCTGGACGCTCGCGCATCGCATGAAGGCGCTCGGCCACGACAGCCCCCTCACGGCCCTCAAGCACGCGGTGGAGTACGCCGACCTCGCGGACATGGCGTCGTACACGCGCGCGGCCCTCGACGAGCTCCGTCGCTCGGGGCCCGACGCGATGGCGCCGCTGGTCGTGGGGGTGACGGGCAACGGCCGGGTGTCGAAGGGCTCGCTCGAGTACCTGGAGATGGTCGGCGCCGTCCCGTGCACGCTCGACGAGTGCATCGCGCTCCCGGTGGAGGCGCCGGGCGACCGCACGCTCCGGGTGCTGCACCTCCAAGACGAGGCGATCTACGAGTGGGCGGGGCAGCACCGCCGCTTCAACTTCGAGCACTACCTCGCGCACCCGCAGCTCTACATCAGTCGCTGCGCGATGTACCTGCCCTTCATGAAGGCGCTCATCAACGGGCTCTACTGGGACGAGCGCTTCCCGCGCATCCTCGACGACGCCACCGCGCGGCGGATGCACGCGCAGGGCACGCTCCCGCCGGTGATCGGCGACGTCGCGTGCGACATCCGAGGCGGCGTCGAGTGGACGGTGATGGCCACGGAGAACGACGCGCCCGCCTTCGTCTACGACCCCGCGACCGGGTCGGCGCCGGTGGGCGTCGAGGGCCCCGGCGTGGCGATCATGTCGGTGGACAACCTCCCCACCGCGCTCCCGCGTGACGCCTCGGTGGACTTCAGCCGCGCGCTGAGCCCCTACGTGCGCACCTTCTTCGAGGCCGACCTGCGCGGCGGCGTCGGCGCCCTCTCGCCCGCGCATCAGAACGCGGTGGTGGTCGCCGGCGGCCGCCTCGCGCCGAGGCACCAGGGCCTCGCACGCTTCCTGTAGCTCACTCGTAGCGCAGGCCCTCGACGGGCGTCATGCGCGCGGCCCACACCGCGGGCACCACCGAGGCCGCCAGCGCGATCAGCATCGCCACCACCCCCGTGAACGCGAACTCCGCCACGCTCGGCTGCACCGGGACGTATCGGATGAGGTACACCTGCGGGTCGAGCGGGAAGCGGTAGCGCATCAAGAGCCAGCAGTTGAGCGCGCCGCAGGCGAGCCCGAGCGCCGTACCGAGGGCGCCGATGGCGAGGCCCTGCGTGAGGAAGATCCGCAGGATCGCCCCCTCGCGCGCCCCCATCGCCTTGAGGATGGCGATCTCGCGCTTCTTGTCGAGCACCACCATGACGAGCGTCGCGATCACGTTGAAGGCCGCGATCACGATGATGATCGTGATGACGAACGAGAGCGCGAGCTTCTGCAGCGCGAGCGCGGTGAAGAGGTTGTGGTTGAGCGACTCCCAGTCGAGCGTGTGGTAGGGGCCGCCACCCAGGGTGCGCTCGATCCGCCGGCCGATGGCGCGCGCGCGCTCGATGTTGCGCACCTTCACCTCGACGCCGGTCACCGCGTCGCCCTGATCGAAGAAGCGCTGCGCCTGCCAGATGTCGATGTACACGAGGCGCGAGTCATACTCGTCGAAGCCCGCGTCGAACACGCCGACCACGCGAAAGTCACGCGCCCGCGGGGTCGCGCCGTTGCGCACGAGGGCGGCGTCCGCTCCCGTGAGGGGCGAGATGATGCGCACCTGATCGCCGAGGTGGAGCGAGAGCGTACGGGCGAGGGTCTTGCCGACGATGACGCCCGGGAGGTCTTCGCGTACGGCGTGGGTCGACGACTCGCTCGCGACCTGTTGCGCCAGTGTTTCGAGCGGATCGCCGCCCGTCGGAGCCTCTGGGGGCGCGGCATACGCGGGCGTCGCGCCCGAGGGGAGCAGCGGTGTTGTGCGAGCGGCAGGCTCCGCCGGGGGCTCGGGGGGGGGCGGAGAGGGGGGCGGCGTCGTGGACGAAGGCGTCGGGTCTGCGCGTGGCGTCGGCGATCGGACCCCCGCGAGCTCGTTGCCGGTGCGGGTGATGTAGTCGTCGAGCGTTGCGTCGCGCGTACCTGGGCCGTCGTCGCGCGGGCTCACGGGCGCGCTGCTGTGGGCGAGGCGCAGCCCGCGGATGGTGCCTGACTGCAGGTAGGTCGGCAGGTCGAGGACGTCCCCCAGGCGCTCCGGGTCGACGCCCTTCACCAGCACGCCTGCGATCCGTTCGCCGCGGGTGATCATCATCGGGTTGATGAGGAAGGGCGCGGCCCCGGAGACCCCTGGTGTCGCTCGAACGGTGGCCATGACCTCCCGGTACTCCGTGAAGTCCCAGCCGTACTTGAGCACGAGCACGTGCGCGTTGACGCCGAGCACCTTGTCTCGAAATGCGTCTTGAAAGCCGGAGGTGATCGCGAGCACCGCCGACAGCGCCCAGACCCCGAGCGCGATGCCGACGATCGCGATGATGCCGATGACGGAGATGAAGGTCTTGCGGCGGGCCCGGAGGTGGCGCAGTGCGACGACGAACGCGAAGTTCACCGGGCGGGTGTAGCCGTTTGCGAACGGAATGCCAACGGTCCGATACGGGCATCGGCGGTCAGGGTACGTCCGCCGGGGGCTTCACAACGACCCGCCCGAGCCCCAGGTTGTCGGTGTGAACTACGAGGCAGACAACGCGACGCAAATGTCAGGGCGTGCGCTGCCCCCCACCAACAGAGAACTTCTGCGCCGCTAGCGCGTCAGACCAAAGCTGGTGCGGATTTGAGAGGAACGCAGGGGGCCGAGAGCATACGGCCCGAAGAATGCACGAGTAGTCGATGGCGGACACGGAGGACGCCAGGTTCCAGGAGGTGGTGAGGGACGTGTAACTTTTCGGGAGGAATAGTCGTTGTTCCTGAAACGTATCTCTCTACACCGAGCGTCCAATGCTCGGACGAAGTCAAAGTGGGAGCACCGAGTCTGAAGTAGCTCCCCGCCGACAGGTGGTCACAGCCTAGCACCCCCCCGGCGAAGTCAAGCGTCCCCAAGATCGAACAGACCAAATTCTAAACGCGCTCGCTGCAACCAACAGTTCCGGAACTATCCCGCCGTTCCATGGATGCAGTGAGTGTTGAGGGCAACGGTCGTTTCTCGACCGCAGGAATTGCCCTGTGTTTTCACGCGGGAAGGCAGCGAAGGTCGTCATGGCGAAGAGGAATGAAGCAGCAGTGCTCAAGTCGGAGGCAGAGGTCATGGAGCGCGATTCCGCGGTCACGGCCCCCGACGCGCCGACGGTCAACCCTACACAAGAACGCGACACGGAGCCCACGGAAGCTGAGCTCGCGGAAGTCGCCACCGAACTCGCGAACCTCGCGGGGGAGGAACTCGCCGAGGGCGCCCTGTCGCGGTACTTCCGTGACATGTCCGCGCACCCCGTGATGGATCCGGTCGAGGAGGTGCGGGCGGCGGAGGGTTTCCTCGCCGCGGAGATCGGTCGCTGGAAGGCCGTCCTGGCGTATCCCCCGGCGTTTCCGATCATCGAGCGGGTGATCGCCGAGAGCCTCTCGCAGCTCGCCGAGCCCGTGGTGCTGCCCGAAATCGAGGGCTTCCACCAGGTGCTCGCGGACTTCCGCAAGAACCGTTCGAAGTTCGACCGGAAGCTCCAGACCCGGTGGGACGCGCTCGTCGAGACGGCCGCTGTGTCCCTCCGCGCCCTCGACGCCGACCGCCACTTCATCGAGGCGGTGGACGAGGAACTCTCGCGCGTGGCGGGCGAGGTGGAGGACGACGAGGTGGGCAACGGCGCCGATGAAGAGTCGGGCACGGTGCTCTCCGCGGGCTTCAAGCGTTACCTCTCCTCGACGCGGGCGGCGCGCGAGTCGGTGTACCGCGTGAAGAACCGCTTCGTCGCGGCGAACCTCCGCCTCGTGGTGTCGATCGCGCGCCGCTACAACCGCGGCCGCATGCCTCTGATCGACATCATCCAGGAGGGCAACATGGGCCTGATCAAGGCCGTGGAGCGCTTCGACCACCACCGCGGGTACCGCTTCAGCACGTACGCGAGCTGGTGGATTCGCCACGCGATCTCGCGCGGCCTCGCCGACAAGGGGCGTGCGGTGCGGATCCCGGTGCACATGCTGGACACGTACAACCGCGTCCAGCGTACGGTGCAGGCCCTCACGGCGCGTACGGGCCGTGAGCCGACCGTGCAGGAACTCGCGGCGGAGACGGGCATCTCGCTGGAGAAGCTCGACCGCATGCAGCGCGACTGGGCCGAGACGCCCTTCTCGCTCGACCGCCCGGTCAACGAGGAGGACGGCAAGCGCCTGATCGACTGCCTCCAGGACGACAAGACGGAGTCTCCCTTCGAGCACGTCGCGACGAGCGCGTGGACGAGCGAGGTTCGTCGGCTCCTCGACACCCTGAGCCCCATCGAGGCGCGGATCATCCGCTGGCGCTTCGGGCTCGATGACGAGGAGGAGCTCACGCTCAAGGAGATCGGCGACAAGTACAACCTGTCGCGCGAGCGCATCCGTCAGCTCCAGGAGCAGGCCCTCGCGAAGATCCGTCGCCAGGTGCGCGAGTAACGAGCGTCATCCGCTCACCCGCCAGAGTCTCCCCATCCCTCACCCTCACATCCCTGGTCGCCGCCGGAGACGGAGCAGAAAGTCCAACTGCCCGTCTCCGCGCGGCTCCAATCCCTCGTAGCGCCGCGACATCGCATAGACCACATCCGCGTGCCAGAGCGGGATCACCGGCAACTCACGCGCGAGGATGCGCTGGGCCTGCTGGTAGTGCGGGCGGCGCGCGTCGGGACCGATCGCGCGCGCGCCGGCTTCGAGGGCTTCGTCGAGCGTCGCGTCGCGGAAGCGCCAGCGGTTGCCGCCCGCGTTGGGTGACGCGGTCGTCGGGATGGACGTGGACGCGAACCAGAACGCCAGCCCCCACGGATCGCTGAGGTCGGGGACGGTGAGGAACGTGAGGTCGAAGCGCCCCCCGCGCAGGTCGGAGAAGAGGGTCGCGAGCTCCGACGGCCGCACGTCGACCTCGACACCCACGTCGGCGAGCATCGAGGCCATCGCGTGGGCCACGGTGGTCGCGAAGCGCTGGGACGACACGCGCATCACCCAGCGCACCCGCGGCGCGGGGCCCGGCGGGTCGATGAGTCCGGCCTCGTCGAGGAGCTGGCGGGCGCGCGCCGGGTCGAACGCGTAGGTCGGGACGTCACCAGCGTAGGCCCAGTGAGAGGGAGGGATGGGGCCGGTCGCGCGGACCGCGTGGCGACCCAGCTTGCCCTCGCGAAGACGCTCGCGGTCGATCGCGTGCGCGAGGGCCGCGCGGACGCGGCGGTCGGCGAGTGTCGTGGTCGCGCAGTGGATCCCGAGGTAGGTAAATCCCGCCGACGGCGCGGACGACACTTCGAATCGAGCGTCGCGTTCGAACACGTCGAAGAGCTCCGGCTTGATCTCCGCGATGTCTCCGTCTCCATGCAGCATGCGCTGCGCGAGCGTGTTGGGGTCGTGGAGTGAGATGACGCGAACTCGGCTCGGGCCGCCTGCGGAGGGATGTGCGGCGCTGAACTCCCAGCGGGCGCGCGCCAGTGAGCGGACCCGGAGCGGCCCAGCGCCGACGAACCGCGACGCGCCTTCCGTGACGGCGCGCAGCTCGGGCCCACCAGCGTCGCGCGCCGGCAGGATGGGCTGCTGCAGGAGGCTCTCGAAGGTGCCGTCGGGGCGCAGCAGCTCAAACTCCACCGTCCGCGCGTCGACGGGCTCCACCGCGCGCAGCACGCGGGCGTAGGTGGAGCGGAGTCGACTGCCGCGCGTCGGGTCGAGCAGGCTCCGGTACGTGGCCACGACGTCGCTCGCTCGCACCGCGGTGCCGTCGTGGAAGGTCGCATCCGCGCGCAGCGTCGCGCGGAGGTGCGTGGCGTCGCGCCATGTCATCCCCTCCGCGAGGTCGGGGCGTGGGAGGAAGGTGCGGGGGTCGCCCTGCATCAACCCGCGATACACCAGGCGACCGAGCGACGCGCCGAGCGCGTCTTCGGGGAAGCGCGGGTCGAGGTGCTCGGGCTCGGCGAGGCTGAGCAGCGTGAGCGCGTCGCGCGGCGATGCGGGACGCGTGCAACCCAGGGCCACCGAAGCGCACAGGGCCGCGTGGATGTGGTACCTCCTCCGCCCATGCGTTGGTCGATGCGCGCGGTTGCACTCGCGGTGGCGCTGCTGCTCAACACTCACGGATTCGCGCAGCCCGCTCCCTCGCCGGGCGTCGGGCTCGCGTCGGTCATCGAGCCGCTCCTCGTCGGGCTTCGCGTCCCGGGCGCGCGTCTGGGCGTCGTCGTGGCGGACGCCGCTACCGGTCAGGTCGTCTTCCAGCACGACCCCGATCTACCACTGAACCCCGCCTCCAACGCCAAGATCCTGACGGCGGCGGCGGCGCTCTCGCTCCTCGGCCCCGAACATCGCTTCGTCACCACGCTGCACGGCGAGGTGCGCGGTGGCGTCGCGCGAGAGCTCGTCCTCAAAGGGCGCGGCGACCCTTCACTCCGCACGTCCGACCTCCTCGACCTGGCGCGGCAGGCTCGCGCGGCGGGGCTTCGGCGCGTCGAGGGCGACCTCGTGGTCGACGACACGTGGCTCGGCGCGGAGCATCTCCCCCCCGCGTTTGAACAGCGACCGCGCGAGACGGCGGCGTATCGCGCGGCTGTCGGGGCCGTGTCCGTCGACGAGAACGCCCTCACCATCCGCGTCCGTCCGGGCGCGACGGGGACCCCCGCCGTCGTGGAGGTCGACCCCCCGGGCTACGCCGTCGTCGCCGCGGAGGCCACCAGCGTCGAGGGTGAGCCCGCACGCCTCTCGATTGACGCGACCGCGACGCGGGATGGACGCGTCCGGCTGCATGTGACAGGAAACGTCCCTCCGGGGGCGCCGCTGGCCGCCTACACGCGGCGCCTGGAGAGCCCGTCCATCGCCGCGGGGTGTGCCCTCCGGGCGATGCTCGAGGCCGCCGGGGTGCGGGTGACCGGGGCCGTTCGTGTCGCGGCTGCGCCCACGAGCGACGGGGCGAGGCTCGCGCGTCGGGAGTCGCTGCCCCTCTCGGCCCTTCTCTATGAAGTCGGCAAGGACTCCAACAACTTCTACGCGGAGATGCTGCTCCTTGCCATCGCCGCGGGGCAGGAGGGCGGCCCGACCACCACCTTCGCGCGGGGCGCCGAGCGCGTGGTGGCGTGGGCGCGCGGCGCGGGCGTCTCCGCCGATGGGATCGTGGTGCGCAACGGCTCCGGCCTCTACGACGCCAACCGTATCTCCGCGCGCCAGGTGGCCGAGGTTCTGCGCGCGGCGTGGCGTGACCCCGGCACGCGCCACGAGTTCGTGAGTCAGCTCGCCGTGGCGGGGAGCGACGGCACGCTGCGCGAGCGGATGCGCGACGTGAGCGCGGGGCGGGTGATCCGCGCGAAGACCGGGACGCTCGACGACGTGATCGCGCTCTCGGGCTACGTGCTCACGCGCGACCCAAGCCGCGCGCTCGTGTTCGCGGTGCTGGCGAACGGCGTCCACGGCCACGCCCCCGAGGCGCGCGCGCTCGCCGACGCGGTGGTGGGTCGCCTCGTCCGCTCGACGGTGGCGCCGCCTACCCCTTGAGCAGCGCGAAGGCGAGCATCGCCGCGCCGCCCAGGAAGAGCACCACGGCGAAGGCCACCCCGACGACGCTGGTGCCGCTGCGGGCCTTCGCGGGCGCGGGTTCGCCGGACACCTTGGCGGTCCCGTCGGCCCCGACCACGAGCATCATCGTGCGCTGGCGGTTGTCGGCGTGCTCGGCCCCAGCGGCGATGGGAGCGCCTGCACCCACGGGCTCCAGGGCGCGGGACTGGATCACGGCGCGGGCGAGGGGGTACCGCAGCACGAAGGCCGACCCCTGCGGTTCGAGCATCACGTCCTGGAGCGCGTGTTGGAGCGCCTCCATCGATTCGAAGCGGTGCTGCGGGTCGCGCGCCATCGCGCAGAGGATCACCGCCTCCATCGCGGGCGAGATGGTGGGGACGATGCGGGACGGCGAGCGGACGCCCTCCGTGAGGATCGCGTGGATGGTGCCCTGCGCGTCCTCGCGCTGAAACGGCGACACGCCCGTGAGGAGCTCATAGAGCACGACGCCCATCCCGTAGATGTCCGTCCGCGCGTCGACGCCCGTCGCGCCAGAGATCTGCTCGGGCGCCATGTACGCGGGCGTGCCGAGCATCGTGATCGGGCCGCCCCCCTGCTCGGACTGGATCGCGTCGGCCTCGCCGCGGAGCCGCGCCACGCCGAAATCGAGGAGCACCGGGCGCTCGCGTCCGTCGGAGTCGCGCGCCATGAAGATGTTCTCGGGCTTGAGGTCGCGGTGGATGACCCCGCCCTTGTGCGCGCGTTCGAGGGCGCTGGCGATGGGCGCGAGCACCTGCACCGCGTCGAGCTCGGAGAGGCGCCCTCGGCGGTAGAGCTGTTCGGAGAGGGGATGACCGTCGAGGTAGGTCATCACGATGAAGGGCGTGCCGTCCTCCGCCTCCCCGAAGTCGAGCACCCGCACGATGCTCTTGTGCTCGATGTACGCCGCCGTCCGCGCCTCGCGCAGGAAGCGCTCCACCGCCCCGCGGTCGCGGACAAACTCCGCCCGCAGCATCTTGATCGCGACGCGGCGGTCCATCTGGACGTGGCGCGCCTCGTAGACGGCGCCCATGCCGCCCTCGCCGATCATCCGAATGAGCTGATATTTCCCGGCGATCCGCGTGCCGACACGCGTAGACGGGTGGGTCACCTGCATGGCCAGCGGCAGTGTCGCACCGCTCTCCCTACGGGTTCAAGGGTCTCGCGCGGCGCGCCACCCAATGTCGCGGCGAACCTGCGCGCCCGGCAGCTCCACCGCGTCGACCGCGGCGTACGCGGACGCGCGGGCTTCGCGGAAAGTCGGCGCCGCCGCCACGAGCAGGAGAACACGGCCGCCAGCGGTGACCCAGCGTGTGCCATCGCGTCGCGTCCCGGCGTGCAGAACCTGGACACCGGGTGTCTGTGCGGCGCGGTCGAGCCCGCTGACGCGGGCGCCACGTCTGGGCGCGTCGGGGTAGCCCTCGGCGGCGATGACCACGCCCACCGCCGCGACGTCGCGGTGGCGTACGGTGCTCGCGTCGAGCGCGCCCTTCGCGCAGCCGAGGAGCCACGGGACGATGTCTCCGTCGATGCGCGCGAGGAGGACGGCGCACTCCGGGTCGCCGAAGCGGACGTTGTACTCGAGCACGCGCGGGCCGTCGGGCGTGAGCATCAGGCCGACGAAGAGCACGCCGCGGAAGGGGGAGCCTTCGCGGGCGATCCCGCGCAGCGTGGGCTCGACGACCTCACGGATCGCGCGCGCTTCGAGCGCAGGCGTCCACGCGGGGACGGGGCTGTAGGCGCCCATGCCGCCGGTGTTGGGGCCCGTGTCGCCGTCGCCGAGGCGCTTGTGGTCTTGCGCGACGCCGAGCACCGCGTAGCGCTCGCCGTCGCAGATCACATGGAGGGACACCTCGGGCCCTTCGAGTCGCTCCTCCACCACGACGGAGCGACCCGCGTCGCCGAAGGCGCCGTCGCGCAGCGTGCGCGCGAGGGCGTCGAGGGCCTGGTCGACGTCGTCGCAGACCGTGACCCCCTTGCCGGCGGCGAGCCCGTCGGCTTTGACGACCACGCGGTGCCCCGCCGCGCGCACGTAGTCCTCGGCGCGCGCGAGCTCGTCGAAGCGTGCGTACGCGGCCGTGGGGATCTGGTGGCGGGCCATGAAGTCCTTGGAGAACCCTTTGGAGCCTTCGAGGCGAGCCGCCGCGGCGACGGGGCCGAAGCAGGGGATGTTCGCGTTGAGGAGGCGGTCGGCGAGGCCGGCGACGAGCGGCGCTTCGGGGCCTGGAACCACGAGGTCGACGCGCTCGGCGAGGCACAGCGCGACGAGGCCGTCGAGGTCGTCGGCCGCGATCGGGCGGACGGAGAAGGCGTCGGCGATCCCAGCGTTGCCGGGGGCGCAGAGCACCGCGCTGACGAGGGGGGAGGCGGCGATGCGGGCGCAGAGCGCGTGCTCCCGCGCGCCAGAGCCGACGACGAGGACGCGCATGGTGGGCCTTGTTTAGTGGCGGAAGTGACGGTTGCCGGTGAAGATCATGGCGACGTTGGCGGCGTCGGCGGCGGCGATCACGTCGGCGTCCTTCACGCTGCCGCCCGGCTGGACGATCGCGGTGACGCCGTGCTGCGCCGCGAGCTCGACGCCGTCAGGGAAGGGGAAGAACGCGTCCGACGCGAGCACCGATCCCCGCGTGGCCTCGCCCGCCTTGCGCACTGCGACCTCGACGGACACCACGCGCGACATCTGGCCGGCGCCGACGCCGAGCGTGCGGCACGTGTCGCCCTGACCGGTCGCGAGCACGATCGCGTTGGACTTCACGTGCTTGGCCACCGACCACGCGAAGGTGAGGGCGTGGCGCTCGGCCTCCGTGGGGGCGCGCTTCGTCACCACGCGACCGGCCTCGACCTCGCCGCGCCCGCGGGCGTCGCGGTCTTGCACCAGGAGGCCGCCGGAGACGTGACGGGTGACGCGACCGGGCTCGTCGCTCGAGCGCCAGGAGCCCGTCTCGATCAGCCGGAGGTTCTTCTTCGCGTGCAGGAGCTTGAGGGCGTCGGGCGAGAAGGACGGCGCCACCACCACCTCCAGGAAGGTCTCGACCAGGGCCGCGGCGGTGTCGGCGTCGACCGCGCGGTTGAGCGCGACGATGCCGCCGAACGCGCTGAGCTCATCGGCGCCGCGGGCGACGCGGTACGCCTCCACGAGCGAAGGCGCCGTCGCCACGCCGCAGGGGTTGGTGTGCTTCACCACCACCGCCGCGGGACCCTCGAACTCGCGGGCCGCCTCGAGCGCGGCGTCGACGTCGACGAGGTTGTTGTACGAGAGCTCCTTGCCGCCCGCGCCGACGCTGGCCGCGCGCCCGAGCGTGCCGTCGAGGGCGCCGTGCTCGCGGTAGAAGGCGCCCGTCTGGTGCGGGTTCTCCCCGTAGCGGAGGGTGTACGCGCGGTCGTAGGCGAGGTGGAGCGAGCGGGGGTAGCGCTCGCGCGAGCCGTCGGGGTCGAGGCTCGACAGGTACATCGCGATCGCGCCGTCGTACCGCGAGGTGTGCGCGAAGGCCTTCGCCGCCAGCGCCACGCGGAGCTCGTGGCCCACGTCGCCGTCGCGCTCAAACTCGGCGAGCACCAGCGCGTAGTCCGCCGGGTCGACGACCACGGTGACGCGCGCGTGGTTCTTGGCCGCGGCGCGCACCATGGCGGGGCCGCCGATGTCGACCTTCTCGACGAGCTCTTCGTGCGTGGCGCCCGCGCGGCGGAGCGTCTCCTCGAAGGGGTAGAGGTTGACCACGACGAGGTCGATCGGGGCGCCGCCGATGGACGCGAGGGCCTCCCGGTCGTCGTCGCGCTCGCGCATGAGGATCGCGCCGTGCACCTTGGGGTGCAGCGTCTTCACGCGCCCGTCCATGATTTCGGGAGAGCCCGTGTAGGCGCTCACGTCGGTCACGGGGATGCCAGCTTCGCGGACGGCCTTCGCCGTGCCGCCGGTGGAGAGCACCTCGACGCCGCGCGCCGAGAGGCTCTGGAGAAACGGGATCAGCGCCCGCTTGTCGCTCACCGAGACGAGCGCACGACGAATCGGCATGGGAGAGGCTCCGGCTGGGGATTTTATGGGGATGGGAAGATTGCGTGCGGGCGGTGGCGGGGCGGCGGAATGGCTCCGGCGCCGCGGGCGTTCACTCGTCGCAGTAGTCGGAGAGCGCGGCCATCTCGCCGAGGGCCTTGAGCTTCGCAAGGCCGCGCGTCTCGAGCTGACGGATGCGCTCGCGGGTGAGGTTCATGATCTCGCCGACCTCCTCCAACGTGATGCCGCCACGGTCGGCGATGTCGAGGGCGCAGGTCTCCGGGAGGTCCCAGACCTCGGCGTCCGGGAAGTTCACCTTGATCGAGCCGGTGCGCTCGTTCACGTCGAGGTAGAGGTGGTGCTTGCAGCTCACGAAGGGGCACGGGCGCTCGGCGTGGGGGCCGTGCAGGCACTCCGCGCGCGTCTTCGGGCGCTCGAAATCCACCTCGGGGTAGAGCATGCGCCCGCGCTCCAGCTCGCGCTTGCTGAGGCGCTTGATCGAGATCGTGCGGGCGCGGACGCGCGGCTTGCGGGTCGAGGAGTCGTCGAGCTCCTCCACCGGCATCAGCTCGAGCGCGTAGGCGAGGCCCATCTGCGCCTCCTCCGTGATTGCCACGTCACGTCCGCTCACCTCGATCGGTCCCATCGTCATCATCGTGCCACTCCTCCAGAATCAATCAGAGGCCCACGGCTTCGCCCTGTCGCCGTGAGCGCGTCTCGAATTCCACCGCCCGTCGTGGCGACGCTCCGGCGGGCACACCCGTCCCGTCGCGCGTCACCCCGTCAGGGACGTGACAGCCCTCGAACGCCCTCGACCGTGCGGCGCCTTCTCCGCGCGACCGATGGGCGTTGTCCGATGAAGCATCTCCGTTGAGCGCCTAAAGCCCCCTCAGGCCCTACGCCTCAATAAGTGTCCTCGAAGACCCGTCATTCCTTCTTTGCTGCGTGAACCCTGCAATCCGTCGTCAGTCGCCCAGCGGCTCTGTTGAGGGAAGAACGGTCGTCTGTGCCTAAGTGACCGTCCGTCCTTTTGCCTGATCGCTGCTCCGGCGTGCTCTCCCTATTGCCTGGTTCCGTCCGCGCTTCCAAGAAACTGACATCGATTTATTTTTAGGTGGTCGGGAGAACGCGACGCGGATCCAAGGGGCCATCGCCGTCGCCCCTCTCTGGGCGCCGGCCTCCGACCCGTTGGACCTCCGACGCCTTCTCAGCGCCGCTGCCCTCGGGACGGACCTGTTAGTGCCCCACCTTCCGCGACTCTTCAAGCGGAGTACGTACGTTCAGGTGTGGGTAACCCTGTGAGAATCGCCAGGAGCTCCAGGCGAAATCGCTACGAAACAAGCACCGGGGTGGTGCGTTGCTCCCTACGCACCTTCGATTGCACACGATCGCCGGGCGCGCGGGGCACAGACAAGAAACGTCCGGCACGCAAGTCGTTGAAATCCCAACCCCTTTCTCCCGCCGCGGGGGGGCGCTGAAATCCCCCGAGGTACCTGGACGGCTGTTCATCATTGACTCAGGTCGGCTGCCCCGTTTGGGCGCGGCGCAGGCGCTGGAGGCCTCGATGCGTGGGCAGATTTCCCTAGAGACATCCGGGGGTTGGCGCGCACCGCCCGCCCGAAGAGGGCGCCGATGACGCGCAGCGCACCCCCGCGCGGGTGAGGTCGTTGCCCTGTGACGAGCGTGTGAAATCCGCCGCGGACAAGGGCGTCGCGTCGGCGCGTAGGATCGCGAAACCGTTGCGCGGGCCGTCGACGAAGCGAACGCCGTGGATCGGGAGCGACGCCGATCGCCCTGCGAGGATGAGCATTCCGCGCGATTCGACGCCGGTCGACGGGTCGGACGGACAGGTTTCGAAGGTCCCGGTCACTGCGCCCCCAGCTCCCCAGATCTCCATGTCTCGCAGGCGCGAACGCGTGACGTCGGTCTGCGCGCCGAGCACCACCGCGCCCCACGACGCCGCCCGCGCGGGCGCCTCGGCGGCGACGAAGCGCGGCGGGCCGACGCGCGGATCCCCTTCTGCCACAAGGGCTCCCGGCAGTTCGACGCCCACCTCGAGCGACGCGTCTTCTTCGAACGCGAGCGTCACACCCGGCGCGACGATGAGCTGCGGCGACGTGACGCCCTGCACGATCCACCGCGCGGCGCGGCGCAATCGGTAGCGCACGCCAGGCCCCAGCGCGCGCAATGTACTTTCGTTGCGCAAGACGCGGTGCGTCGCGGCGAGCACCACGTCGTTGCACACGTTTGCCACAAAACGCCCTTCTGGAAGCGTCTTCACGGCGTTGACGTCCGCGAGGTAGATCGCACCATCACCCTGCGAACCTTCGATCGACAGCCCGCGCGCTCGCGACGAGAAGGTGCCCGTGTCCATCGCCGCGAGGCCAAATCCTCCAGAGTTTCGGATTGAGACGTGATCCAACTGGAGGCCCGTGGCGCGGGTGCGAACGGCCGCGGGGACCTCACCGACGATGGCGGGGTCGGCGCCGGCGTGGGTGATGGTCACGTGGGTGAGCCGGGTGTCGGGGAGCGCGCGGGCCCTGATTTCAAGCCCGATCCAGCGGCTGGAGGTGTCGTCGAGGGCGTCGAAGGTGATGGGCTCGGCCGCGCTCCCGTCGGCGATGAGACGCGCGTCGCTCTGCACCACCACCGCGCGCTCGGCTCCGACGAGCACGACGGCGCAGGGGTCGATGCGCACGCTCGCCCCCGCGAGCAGGTGGACGCCGAAGGGGACGCGGTGGGGTGAACCCGCGCGCGTCCAGCGCTCCGAGCTTGCGACGGTGGCGCCGTGGGTGGTGCCGGCGCCCCAGCGCGGGCGCGGCTCGCGGGCCGGGCACCCGTCGGCGGGGCGGCGGGGCGCGCTGATGACGCTCCCGCCGTCGCGCACCGCGACCACCGGGCTCTCGGGCTCGGCGTCGTCGGGCGCGTCGGGGGTGGCGCCTCGACACGACAGGGCCGCGCCGAGGGCAGCGATCCGCAGTGCGGGGGCACGTCCCATCGCCGCGCACGATATCAAACACTGGCCCCCGTGCGGCGCGGATTGCGTTTCCGCGCGGGCTGGGGCACTCCCTCCCGGGCCATGATCCTTCGCGACCCGGTGCACGGGCTGGTGGCCTTCGAACGGCCGACCGAGCAGGTGGTTCCCGCCCTGATGGACACGCCGGAGGCCCAGCGGCTGCGGCGCGTGACGGCCCTCGGGGTGGCGTCGCTGGCCTTCCCTGGGGCCGAGCACTCGCGCTTCGCCCACGCCGTCGGGGCGGCCCACGTGATGTGCCGCTTCCTCGACCGGGTGGCCCCGCTGGCCTCCGCCCTCGGCCCCGCCCACGCGCTCACCGCGCAGGACGCCGAAGACGCCCTCGCCGCGGCCCTCCTGCACGACCTCGGGCACGGGCCGCTCTCCCATCTCTTCGAAGAGGTGTTTCCGGCGATGCCGGCCCACGAGGACTGGACGAGCGCCATCGTGCTCGACCCCGACACGGGGGTGAACCGTGTCCTGCGCGCGCGCGACCCCTCGATGCCCGCCCGCGTCGAGCGCCTCGTCCACGGCGACCACCCCGTCCGCTACCTCGCGCGGGCCGTGTCGGGCACCTTCGACGTCGATCGCTGCGACTACCTCCTGCGCGACTCGTACATGACCGGCACGCGCTACGGGCTCTACGACCTCGACTGGCTCCTGCGCTCGCTGCTGCTCGACCCCGACCCCGCCGGGCCGCGCCTCGCCGTCGACGGATCGAAGGGCCTCCCCGCGGTGGAGGGCTACTTCCTCGCGCGGCTGTTCATGTACCAGCAGGTGTACTTCCACAAGGCGACGCGGGCGGGGGAGTGCGTGATGCGCTCGCTCTTCCGGCGCTTCTCCGACCTCGTCGCCGACGGCCGCACGCCCGAGGGGACGCCCCGCGCGCTGCGCTGCTTCGCCCGCGGGGAGCCCGTCTCCGTCGGGGCCTACCTCACCCTCGACGATCACACGCTCTGGGCGACGATCCACGCGTGGGCCGAGGACTCCGACGCCACGCTCTCCTCCTTCGCCCGCGCCATCGCGTCGCGCGAGCTCTTCAAGTCGGCCTCCCTCGACGAGCTCGACCCCGCCCAGGACGCGTCGCTCCTCGTCGCCCTGGAAGACCTCGTGCGGGCGAAGGGCCTCGACCCGCGCTACCACGCCGCCCTCGACGTGGCGGAGGTGTTTCCCTACGAGGCGCCGGAGGGGCCCGACGCGGCGCTGCGGGTGGTGTACCAGCGCCGACCGCCGCGCGCGCTGGAGTCGGCCTCGTTTGTCATCAACCGCCTGCTCAATGCGCCCTTCATCCGCCGTCGGCTCATCTTTCACGGCGCGGTCCGGGACGAGGTCGAGCATCTCCTCTCGTCGCAGCGCGCGATGCGTTGACGCCGTCACCGTGCCCGGTAGATGCTACCGCCCCCTCTG
Source organism: Polyangiales bacterium (assembly GCA_044375895.1). Classification (GTDB taxonomy): domain Bacteria; phylum Myxococcota_A; class Polyangia; order Polyangiales; genus CAISKJ01. The sequence continues at coordinate 36,187 of JBILLV010000029.1, forward strand.
ATGTCCCCACCGCGCGCCTCGTGGTCATCCGTCGTCGCCCTCGCTGCCGCGCTCGTCGCGCCAGGCGCAGCGCTCGCCGTGCCCGTGCCGCGCCCGGTGGGCCCTTCGCCCGTCGCCTTCACCGTCGAGCCCGTGGCCGGTACGACGCGCTGGCGCTGGTCGATTCGAAACGTCTCCGACCGCGCCGTGGATGTCGCCGCCGACCGTCGCCTCGTGTGGCTCGAGGTGCCTCCGCCGGCCCCACTGCCGGGCGCCCGCCGTCGCCGCGCGCCGCGCCCCGTTCGCTGCGTCCACGACGACCGCCCCGCGTCGCCCGAGCGGGCCGTCCGCACGCGCCTCGCGCCCGGCCAGCGCTACTCCGAGCTCGTCGACCTCCGTGACACCTGTCGGCTCCGCGTGCCGGCGGGCGTGGTGGAGGGGGCCGCGGTGGTCGCTCACTACGGCTTCGCGCCGCTCACCAGCCCGCGGGTGAGCCTCGGTCGGTGGCGCGCGCGCACGCTCGTGTTCGACGAGATGCCCTACCCCGTCAACGACCTCACGGCGACCGTGACCCTCCCCGCGATGGCGGCGCCGCCGTCGCCCGCCGTGGCCGCGTCCGAGCCGGAGCTCCGGGTGGTGGCGCGCGACGCCCAGAGCGCGCAGGGGGCGGGGCTGGTGACCTCCGTGACGCTGCGCAACGAGGGCCGGCGCCCGCTCTGGACGCTGCTCCGTACGACGATGTTCGGCTTCGAACTCCAGACCCCGTCGGGGCGCGCGGTGCGCTGCGACCTCCTCACGCGGGAGTCGAACCCGTTTCGGGAGTTCTTCGTGCGGCTGGGGGCGGGCGGGCGGCGGTCGCAGCGGCTCGTGGTCGCGGACTTCTGCCCCGCGGGGGCCTTCGACGAGGCCGGGCTCTACCAGGCGCGGGCGCAGTTTACGTCGCGCGCGGACGGCGAGCCGTGGCTCATGGGGACGGCCTTCACGGGCGTGGCCCGCTCGGCCCCCTTCGTGCTGCGCATCGCGCGGGGGCGGACGCGCTATCGACCCTTCGGGCTTGTCATCTCCAACTGACGCCACCATCATCGAAACAGGTCGCGGAGGGCATTGCGGATGGCGAGGATCCTGGTCGTCGATGATCAGCGCAACATGCGGGCGACGCTCGCGATGATGCTGCGCGCCCAGGACCACGACGTGGACGAGGCGCCCGACGGCGACAAGGGCATCGAGATGGCCGTCGCCTACGGGTACGACCTCGTGATCACCGACCTGCGCATGGGCGCGCGCGACGGCCTGGAGGTGCTCCGGCGCATCAAGGAAGCGCACGTGCTCACCGAGGTGATCGTGATGACCGCCTTCGGGTCGATCGAGAGCGCGGTGGAGGCGATGCGCCTCGGGGCCTACGACTACATCCAGAAGCCCTTCTCCGAAGACGAGCTCCGCGTGAAGGTGCAGCGGGCCCTGGAGCGTCGCTCGCTCGGCGCCCAGGTGGCGCTGCTCACCGCGGAGTTTCGCGACCGCTACCGCTTCGAGAACATCATCGGGCGCTCACCGGCGATCCGCGAGGTGCTCACGCGCGTCGCGAAGTTTGCCCCCACCGACGCGACGGTGCTCATCACGGGCGAGTCGGGCACCGGCAAGGAGCTCGTCGCCAAGGCCATCCACGCCAACTCGAAGCGGGCCGACAAGCCCTTCGTCCCGATCAACTGCGCGGCCGTCACCGAGACGCTGCTGGAGAGCGAGCTGTTCGGGCACGTGCGGGGGGCCTTCACGGGGGCGGTGGGCAACCGCCGCGGGCTCGTCGAGGAGGCCGACGGGGGCACCTTCTTCTTCGACGAGATGGCCGAGACCACGCCGGCGTTTCAGGCCAAGCTCCTGCGCGTGCTGCAGGAGGGCGAGGTGCGCCGCGTGGGCGACAACCGCTCGCTCAAGGTGAACATCCGCGTGGTGGCCGCCACCAACCAGGACCTCCACAAGGCCATCGCCGAGAAGCGCTTCCGGCAGGACCTCTACTACCGCCTCAACGTCGCCCGCTTCGTGCTCCCGCCGCTGCGCGACCGCCGCGAGGACATCCCCCTGCTGGTGGAGCACTTCCTCGCGAAGTACTGCCGCAAGATGGGCGTGCGCGTGCGCCTCGGCGACGCCGTGATGGAGTACCTCATGGGGTACGAGTACCCGGGCAACATCCGCGAGCTCGAGAACATGATCGAGCAGGCCGTCGCGCTCGCCTCCCAGAGCGGCGTGATCCAGCTCGAAGACGTGGCCCCGCAAGACCTCCCCGCGGCCCCGCGCGACCGCCCCGGCGACCGCACGCTGGCCTCCTCCGTCGACGCCGCCGAGCGGGCGGCCATCGAGGAGGCGCTGCGTGACGTGGAGGGCAACCGCGAGCGGGCGGCCGAGGCGCTCGGGCTCTCCCCCACCACGCTGTGGCGGAAGATGAAGCGCCTCGACATCCGCTGGTCGACGTAGCCGACGCTACTCGCGCGGGGCGAAATCGTAGTTGAGGTCGCGCGTCGCGCAGCCGCCGCGCGAGGGGGGGACGGTGAGGCGGCGGAGCGTGCCCTTCACGCAGTCGGCGAGGGCGCGGCTGTTCATCGCGGTGGACACCTGGACGTTGTCGATGCGGCCCGAGGTGTTGATGAAGAGGCGCGCCGTGAGGCGGCCGCGGAGGGAGTTGTTGCTGCGCAGCTCGCGCTCGTAGCACGCGCGGACGGCCCCGGCGCTGGCGCGGGCGACGCGGTCGACGCCGGCGGGGTCGGTGAGCGTCCCGGGGCACGCGTCGACGTAGCGGGTGACGTAGCGAACGCGCGGCGCGGAGGCGTCGGGGGCGACCACCACCGCGGCGTCAGGCTCCTCGGGGGGCAGCTCGATGGGGGCGGCGACCAGCGGCGTAGTGGGGGCCGTGGCGGCGTCCGGGGCGGCGATGGGGGTCGGGCGCGCGACCGGGGGCGGCGGGCGGGTCATGAACCAGATGGCCGCGCCCCCGCCGAGCAGGAGGAGGAGGCCCAGGATCAGGAACTTCGAGTTGCCGCTGTCCGAGGGGGTGACGTCAGGCTGTTCGTCCACGGTGTTCGGGTACCTTTGTGGGGGGCGTTGGGATGCCGCCGCGCGCGACGACCGCGCGTGCATAGCACAAGCGCGCGACCTTCCGGGATGAGGTAACGACGCCGCCCGGGTGAGGTTTTAGCGGAGAAGGCGCGTCTCCGCGCGGACCGTGAGCCGAAGCTGGATCGAGGCGCGCCCGGCGGGCACCTCGCCCCCGGGGGTGAGGTCGACCAGGGCCCGGGCGAAGAGGCGAAAGCGCCTGGAAACACGGAGAAAATGATCGGACAGGGCGGCGTTGCCCGCGGCGTCCAGGGCGACGTCGCCCGCGGCGGCTCCCTGGGCGTCGAAGGCGAGGACGGGGACGGTGCCGAGGCGGCGGACGCCATCGGCGGCGATCCCGGTGGCGGACTCCGGGCCCCAGAAAAGCTCGATGGGACCGACCGGCACGCGGAGGCCCATCGCCGCGGCCTGCCAGGCGGCGCGGGTGACCGTCACCTGGCTGACGTTGCTGCTGACGGCGGCGAGGACGGAGGAATACGCGCCGAGGTCGATGGCGGCCATGACGCCGAGGTCGATGGGGATGGGGTCGGGGTCGCACGCGCCGGCGACGCAGCGGAGGGTGAGGGGGGCGGCGGTGGGGCAGCGGACAGTGGCGGAGCAGGCGGCGCGGGCGATGCGCCCGTTCTGTTGAAAGGTGGCGGGGACCGTGATCGGGGACACGTCGACGACGAACCCGAGGGGCCCGACGGGGACCTCGATCGGGACGTCGTCGGCGCAGGCCATGACGGCGAAAAGGGGGGAAAGAAGTCGAAGCGAGGGGCGCACGCGTCCAGTGTGCGGTCAAGCGCGGCGTCCATCAAGAGGGGACGATGTCGCGCGGCGTTGAAGCCCGCGCGCTGCGGGTGGTAGCGTCGGGACCCTATGCCCCTCATCGAGACCGAGGAGGCCGCGCGCCGCCTCGCGCGAGCCATCGCCAGCGACCTGTCGCTCTACAACGAAGAGAAGATCACCAAAGGGCTGCAGGAGGACAACCTCTTCGACGCCATCGCCGACGAGGTGGAGGAGGGCCGGCAGCTCTACAAGTCCCGCGTCTCGCCCGAGCTCTACAACAAGAACTTCTACGGCCGCGCGATCGTGGACATCCTCGTGAAGTCCAAGAAGCACATCAAGTCGAAGGTGTGGTGAGCGCCCGGCGCGTCTCGCTCGAAGCCCTCCCGGGGGACGTGGGTGAGCGCGTCGACAAGGTGATCGCCGCCCGCCTGGAGGCCGACGGCGTGTCGCGCTCGGCGGTGTCGCGCCTCTGCGACGAGGGCAGAGTCGTGGTGCGATCGTCCCCGGCGAAGGCCAGCCAGAAGGTGCGGGCGGGGGACGTGATCGAGGTGGAGATCCCCGCCCCGGCGCCGCTCGAGGCGAAGGCCGAGGACATCCCCCTCGTGGTGGTCTACGAAGACCGCGACCTGCTCGTGGTGGACAAGCCCGCGGGGCTGGTCGTCCACCCGGCGAAGGGGCACCCCACGGGGACGCTCGTCAACGCCGTCCTCCACCACGCGGAGGTGGACGACGACGAGGCCGACCCGCTCCGACCAGGCATCGTGCACCGGATCGATCGGTACACCTCCGGGCTCCTCGTCGTGGCGCTCACCCCCGTAGCGCGGGAGGCCCTCATGGCCCGCTTTCGCGCGCACGACATCGAGCGGAGCTACGTCGCGCTGTGCGAGGGCGTCCCGGGGGCGGTGACCTTCGACACCTTCTACGACCGCCACCCCACCGACCGGCTGCGCTTCTCGTCGCGCGTCACGGAGGGACGTCGAGCCGTGACGCACGTGAAGACGCTGGAGCCGCTGGCCGGGGGGAAGGCCGCGTACGTACGCTGCACGCTGGAGACGGGGCGGACCCACCAGATTCGTGTGCACATGGCCGACGCGGGGTGCCCGCTGCTCGCGGACGCGGTGTACGGGAGGCGCCCGCGGGACGAGCGCGTGCGGGCGGTGGCGGAGGTGCTCGGGCGGCAGGCGCTCCACGCGGAGGTGCTGGGCTTTGAGCACCCGGTGACGGGCAAGGCGCTGCGCTTCGAAGCGCCGCCGCCGGAGGACTTCCGTCGGGCGTTGACGGCGCTGCGCGCGCTCGGCTGAAGGCGCTTGCGCCGCGGGGCCGCCGGGCGATAGCAACGGTGGCCATGAGGCGCGGATGAGCGAGCGAGAGGGTGCGGGGGCCGTGGCGCCCTACCGGGAGGTCACGGTCGCGGGCGTGCTGCTGGGCGTGCTCGTGGGCGTGCTGATGACGGTGAGCTTCACGTACGCGGGGTTGAAGCTCGGGTTCACGGTGCCGGCGAGCATGGTGAGCGCCATGCTGGGCTGGGGCGTGCTCCGCGGGCTCCTCAAGAAGGGGAGCATCGTCGAGAACAACATCAACCAGACCGTGGCGGCGGCGATCAACGTGTCGTCCGCGGGCGTGATCTTCACGGTGCCGGTGCTCTACCTCGCGAGCTCGGAGGCGGCCCGCTCGCGCCCCGAGGTGCTCGCGGCGGCCGCGGCGGCGCGCCAGACCGTCGATGACTACCTGCGCCTGCACCCGGGGATGGCGCAGCAGATCCCGACGCAGTTTCTCTGGGCCATCGCGGCGAGCTCGCTCGCGGGGGCGGTGCTGGGGGTGCTGTTCATCATCCCCTCGCGCAAGCAGATGATCGACCTGGAGCGCCTGGTGTTCCCGTCGGGCGTGGCGACGGCGGCGATCTTGAAGGCGTCGGGGTCGGGGCAGAAGCGGGCGCGCTACCTCGTCTACGGCATCATCGCGTCGATCGTGTTCGCGTCGTTCGTGGGGCTCCCGTCGGTGATCCCGTCGCTCCCGTGGCCCGCCCTCGAAGACCTCGACGTGGGCGGCCTCGCGCACCTCCCGGCGTGGTTCGCGGTGGTGCTCGCCATCAACGGCGGCCTCACGTCGGTGGGCGGCGGGTACATCACGGGCCGCGCGGGGCTCGTGCTGCTCGTGGGCGCGGTCATCGGCCACTGGATCATCACGCCGCTGGTGGTCACGCAGCACTGGATGCCCGCGGAGGCCTACGACACCATCGTCCGCGGCGCGACGGCGCACGCGTCGGAGGCGGGCCTCGCGCGCTGGGCCTTCCGCAACGTCACCCGCCCCCTCGGCGTGGGCATGCTCCTCGGTGGGTCCATCGCGTCGGTGATCCTCACGGCGCCGATGCTGCTGTCGGCCATCCGCTCGATTCGTCAGCAGCGCGGGAGCGCCGGGGCCTCGCAGGAGCTCTCGCCGTCGCTCCTCTACGCGGGCGTGGTCGGCGGCTTCCTCACGCTGGTGGCGGCGGCGTGGCTGGGCGCGCCGGAGCTCGGCCTCGGGCGCATCCTCCTCGCGGCCTTCGTGGCGACGGTGTGGATGTGGCTCGCCAACATCATCGTGTCGATCGCGACGGGGCGGACGGACAACTCGCCGCTGTCGGGCATGGCGCTCATCACCATCCTCCTGACGCTCACGCTGCTCGGGCGCTCGTCGGGGGGCATCACGGTGGCCGTCCTCATGGCCGTGGCGGTGTGCGTCGCGACGGGGCAGGGCTCCGACATGATGCAAGACCTCAAGACGGGTCACCTCGTCGGGGCCATTCCCCGGCGGCAGCAGATCACGCAGCTCGCGGTGGCGTGGATGGGGCCGCTCATCTCGCTCCTCACGCTGATGGTGCTGTCGAAGAAGTTCCTCTTCGGCAACGACCCGCTGACGGCCCCGCAGGCGCAGGCCATCCGGGCGGCGATCGACATCGTGGCGCCGCCCTCGGACGCCACCGCGCTGCAGCAGGCCATCTCCGAGGCCACGCGGCTGCGCTACGTGGCGGGCGCGGGCGCGGGGCTCGCGATCACGCTCGGCGCGGGGGGCGGGCTCGGCGTGGTGCTCGGGCTCGCGATGTACCTCCCCATGTCGGTGACGCTCACCTACGCCATCGGGTGCGTGCTCACGGTGGTGACGGAGAAGAAGCTCGGCAAGGCGTGGGTCGAGGACGTCGGGATCCCGCTGGCCGCGGGCTTCCTCGTCGGTGAGGGGCTCGCTCAGGTGGTGCTCGTGGGCGCCGACCTCGCGCGCGTCGCCATGGGAGGGCGCTGAGATGGACGCGAAGGCGACGATCCCGTGGGTGATGTACGCGGGGCTCACGGCGGCGATGGTGGGCGGCGCGCGCTGGCCGCACCCGCAGTGGCCGCTGGTGGCGCTGGGCGTGGCGGTGCTGGTCGCCGCGGGCGTGTGGAAGCGCCGCGTCGACGCGGGCGGGGGCAGCGAGGAGGGGATGTCCACGCGCGGCACGATGGGCGCGGCCCTCGACGCGTCGAAGGCGCTGCCCGACGACGTGCGGGCGCTGGCGGCGCGCGCGAAGGCCGACGCGCTGCCGGAGGTGGTGGCGGCCGTGGAAGCGCTGCTGCAAGCGCGCGTCGAGGTGATCGCGGCGGCGCAGGAGGACGTGGTGCGGCGGCGCGGCTTCGAAGACTGGGCGGCGCTGATGGGCCCGACGGCGGCGGCCGAGCGGCTGCTGAACCGCGCGTGGAGCGCCGGGAGCGACGGGCACCGCGAGGAGACCGAGCGCTCGCTCGGCGAGGCCGTCGGCTACGCGGAGGAGGCGGCGCGCGAGGCGGCGCGGATCGCTAGCGCGTCCGGCGGATGACGTGATAGCCGAAGTCGGTCTCGACGATGTCGGACGTGGCGCCGACCTCGAGGGCGAAGGCCGCCCGCTCGAAGGGAGGCACCATCTGACCGGGGCCGAACTCGCCGAGGTCGCCGCCGGAGGTCGCCGCGCCGGGCTCGTCGGAGTAGGTGCGGGCGAGCTGGGCGAAGTCCTCCCCGGCGCGCGCGCGGCGGAGCACGTCTTCGGCGCGCGTGCGGGCCTCCTCGCGGGTGCGGGTGATGCCCGCGGGGGCGCGCTCGGAGCCGCGGTGCATCACGAGCACGTGGCGCGCGCCGACGCGGGCGGGGCGCGCGCCATTGGGGGCGGCGCCGGGCGCGGCGGGGGCAGCGGGCGGGGGCGGGAGCGCGGTGGTGGGGGCGACGCTCGCGGGCTCGCTGGGGGTGCGGTTGCAGGCGACGGTGAGGACGAACAGGGCGAGGCGGAGGGGGCGCATGGCGAGGCGATGGGTATGTCGCCGCGGGGGGCGGGCGCAAGGGGGTGTCGTGGTGGAGGTGCCTCGCCTCCCCCGCGTGACAGGGTACGCCCAGGCATGGGTTGCGGGGGACGATCGGCTGCGATAGCCCTCGGCGATGGGGCGCAGACGACGGCAGCGACGGGTTCCGACGACACCTCGAACGGCGTGGCACCCGATGTTCGTGGTCGTGGTCGAGGGGACGCTCGATCTGCGGTTCTGGGAGGTGCTGGCAGAGTTTCAGTTGGGGAAGGAGCCGCGCCGGGTCGACATCGTGGTGGTGCGGCGCGCAACGAAGCGGGGCGTGGAGGTGCCGCCTGAACGCGCGGCGTCGGTGCTCGACGCGATGCGGGAGCACATGGTGTTCCACTTCAAGGGGGCGACCGACGAGCTCGAGGCGGTCGATGCGCTCCAGGGGTTGGCGTACGTGGCGGAGTACATGGTGGTGGCGGGGGTGCAGGATCCAGCGCAGGTCGGGCTCCGCGTGGTGGCACCGCGCCTCACCGAGCGCTTTACGCAGCAGGTGCACCTGCTCGGCGGCACGCTCGACGCGACCGCGCGGCGGGGCGTATACGAGGGAATGCTGGGGCGCTTCGCGCTGCGCGTGGTGGAGACGTCCGTGGCCTGCGACGCGCCGCGGGAGGAGGTGTTGCGGGTGCTGTCGCCGCGCTTCCTCACCGAGGATATGGCGCTGCGGCCGGTGGACGAGCGCGAGAGGGCTCTCTACAATCGCATGCACCGCTGCATCGAGCAGCTCTCCCGTTCCCCCGAGGGTGCCATGGCAAAAGATGTCGATCTGGTAGCGAAGCGGTGGGAGCGAGACGTCGCGAAGATGCTCCCGCGGATGGACCCGAAGGTGGTGCTCGCGGAGCTGACGCCGGAGCAGCGGCTCGCGGGGCTCGCGCCGGAGCAGCGGCTCGCGGGGCTCGCGCCGGAGCAGCGGCTCGCGGGGCTCGCGCCGGAGCAGCGGCTCGCGGGGCTCGCGCCGGACGAGGCCGTGCGCGCGCTGCCGCTGGAGGTGCTGCGGGCGCTACCGGAGGAGTACGTCCGCACGCTCTCGCTGGAGACGCAGGCGATCGTGCGCGGGCGGCGCGGGGCGTAGAGGCGTCGTCGGGCGTCACGCGGGGCCCTATCGCAACCTCGCGAAAACTCAAGCGGTTTGGTGCCGCCGCCCTGGTAGCCTTCGCTACGCCCCGAGCAGCGCGTCGGCGCTCTCCCCCGCGAGCGCGCGCGTAAACCACGCCGTGAGCGCGCCCTCGTCGTCGCACGCCGCCACGCGCCCGCGCTGCGCCGCAGTGAGCGGGCCGCGCGACTCCAGCAGCGCGAGCAGCATCGCGCGGGCGCTGCGCAGCGCGCCTTCCCGGAGGCCCTCGTCGCGTCCGGCGCGTTCCCCGGCGCGTCGCCCGGCGCGGTGCCCGGCGTCGCGCTCGTCTTGCAGCGCCTTGGTGAGCACGCGGTTCTTGCCGGCGAGGAGCGCTTCGGCGACGGTGTCGTCGGCGAGCACCCGATCGACGAAGGCGGCGACGGGCAGCGGCACCCGGAAACAGCGGTCGGTGATGTGGTCCCCGTCGGCGAACTCGGTCCAGTCGCCGTGGGCGTGGTCCCACTGGTACACCTTGCGCTCGGCCACCCGGATGGCGAACAGCCGCCGCACCCCACGCGCTGCGAGCTTCTCCACCTTCTTCGTGGCGTGGCTCATCCGCTCGGTGTCGAGCACCTCGAAGGCGATCTCCTCCAGCTTCCGCCCGCCGGTCTCCTCGTCTTCGCCCGAAGGGAACACGCTGATGTCGGGCGCGGCGTCGGTGTCGTCGTCGGCGCGGGTGAGCATGTCGACCGCGCCCTCGTAGCCCTCGGCCAGCACCCCGAAGAACAAGCCCGTCGCGGTGAAGTGGCGCGTCCCGTGGGGCTGGTTGGACCCCATCGTTCGGTAGAGCACCCCGTCGACGATCTCCGCGTGCGACTCGGGCGCCACGAGGCGCTCGTCCACCGCGGGGAGGCGCTGATCACGACCCGGTGCGTAGGCCGCGGTGCTCGATGAGCCGGGGGCGAAGAGCATGGGGGGGGTGCGAGGAGGGGTCACGGAGTCGGAGCCTACCACCGCGCTCGCGCTCCGCTGAACCGCCGAAGCACGCCGTCCCGCCCCCGCCCTGACCCCTTCGGTGCGCCACACACCACTTTCCCGGCCCGGTGCGGTGCATGGTTGCGCGCTGAAGGACACCACCGGGGCCGCTGGACGTCTCCTTCGGCATCTCGAAGGGCTCCCCCCCGGCCCCTGTTGTCGCGCTTCTGCACGCTGAAGTGTCGTCCTCCGGCCCGGTCCGGTGCCCTTCGGTCGTTTCCGCTCAAGATCTCTGCCCGGCGGTCGTTGACGAGAGTGTCTCTCCTCCCTGTCACCCCGCAGGAGTCCACCACCGCCATGCAGCTCCCCGTCACCAATGCCTCCGCCCTCGTCCGTATCCGCTACGGCCGCTACGTCATCCGCCGCCTGCGCCGCCTGAAGCTCGACGACCTCGCCGACGCCTGCGAGCGCCAGAACCGCGCGCTCCTGTAGTCGTCCCGCGCCGCCGAGGACGCCGCCTCCCCGGTGCAGGACGCCCTCGCCGACCGCGACGCCTGCGACGACGCGCTCGACGCGCGCGCGAAGGACATCCGCCACGCCCTCGCGGGTCGCCACCGCGACGCCGTCTCCATGCCCCCCTACACGCGCATCTTCCCCGAGGGGATCGCCCACTACACCGACGCCTCCCTCGACCAGGAGGTGCTTCGCTACGAGCAGCTCGCGTCGCGCCTCGACGCGCACCTCGGCGCCGACGACGCGCTCCGCACGACCGAGCTCCCGGGCGTCGTCGAAGACCTCGACTGCTACCGCGACGCCGCCGCGGCGCTCGACGCCGCGCGCATCGCCGAGGACGCCGCGGGCGATCGGCTCGCGGAGGCGACCGAGGCGTGGCAGCGGCAGTTCGAGCGCGCGTACGGGTCGCTCATCGAGCGCGTGGGCAAGTCCGCCGCCGAGCGCTTCTTCCCCGCCGCCACGAAGCCCCGCGCGAAGAAGGCCGCCGCGCCCGCGCAGCCCGCGCAGCCCGCGCGCCCGTCGGCGCCGCCCGTCTCGTAGGCCCTTCACCCCAGCCCCTTTCAACGTCCCAGGGTTCGCCGAGCGCTCACCCTGGGCCGTTGAGGAGATGAACAGTACTCAGCACATGCAGCCGAGGTAGTCGCTGGTGAGCAGCGTGCGCCAGCGCACCTCGTGGCCGCACGTGGGGCAGCGATCGCCCTCGCGCAGCGGCGCCGCGGGGGGCGGTGCGGCCGACGTTGCCGCGGGCGGAGCGGCCGCTGGGGCCGTCGCGCGCTGCCAGGCCGCGAGCGTGACGGTGCGCGTCTGCGCGCTGGCGGTCGCATGGACCACGGGCGACGTGAGGAAGTCCTGCAGCGTGGACCAGGGCCCGCTCGCCTGCGCCATGCTCACGTGGATCGTCTGCGTGACGTAGCGCGCCGGGTCGGTCATCCCCGGGTCGGCGGGGCTCCAGAGCTTGTGCGTGAACGATCGCAGGAGCAGGTCGAGGTCGGTCGCGGTGGCGCGGCTGCGGTGGCCGTCGAGGAGGAAGGCGTCGATCGACGCGAGGTACACCGCGCTCAACCAGAAGCCCGCGCCGCCGCCGTGGTAGCCGCCGATGGCCGCGTCGTAGCCGCGCGCCGTGGAGACGTGCGCGGTGGCCTGGCGCGCGAGCGCGTAGCCGTCGACGCCCGCGGGGAGGAGCGAGCGGAGCGCGCCGGCGTGCCAGAGGAGGCAGTCGTCGCACTGGACGGTGAATGCGACCTCCGGCGGCTGCGCCGGGTCGAGCACGAGCTGGACGGTGTCGCTGTAGCGGAAGGTTCCGCTGAAGCAGGGGTGCGATTCGAGCGCGGAGAGGAGGGACGGGGGAAGGCTCACGGGGCACCTCGCATGGGGCGGACTGTACACCGGGTCGGCGCGTGGATGGCCCGCAGGGGCGCAGCGTTCAGGGCGCGGCGGCGAGCGAGCGCTGGAGGGCCTCGGTGACGGCCTGCACGAACGCGCCCCCCGTGAACAACGACGCCCCCGGCGGCCACTCGCGCGCGCTGCGCAGGTGGTCTTCGTTCGCGACCCGTTGGAGGGCGATAAACTGCGCGACGCGGCTCTCGGCCCAGGGGCGCGCGGCCACCCGCGGGTCTTGCAGCGCGGACTCGATCCACGCGCACACCAACGAGTCGGCGCCGCACGGACGGGGGGCGCCGGGGACCTGCTTGTTGCCGACGATGCGGGCCGCGGCCATGGACGTCGCGTTGGGCTCGCCGAGCGCGTCGGCCAGCGCGCGCGGGTCATGCGAACGCAGCGCCGCGAGGGCGTGGGGGACGTCCACCGGCGCGAGGAAGGCGTAGTACGCGTCGGGCGACGGCGTCTGCTGGTGGATCGCCAGCCTCACCACGTCGCCCACGCGCGGATCGATGGCGACCAGGAACTCGTCGGGCCAGAGGAGGACGCGGATCGCGCGGAGCCGATCGGCTTCGACCAGGAAGCGTGCGGCGTCGGC
>JBILLV010000232.1:0-14603 GCA_044375895.1 Polyangiales bacterium
CGTCGTCGCGGACCCTCCATGGTTCTCCCTGAGCCCGGCTCTGCGGGCGATCCGATTGGAGCCCAGGCGTGAGCTCCTGCGAACCCTGGGAACGCTGGACGCGCGCTAACTGACCGTCATTGGGGTTGGCGTCCATCGGGGTGTGGGTACCACCGAGCGAGCGCATCCGCGGGGCGACGGTCTTGACGAGGGCGGGTGTTGGGTGCCTGATCCCCGCGGCTCCGCAACGAATCCCCAGCGCAACTCCATGCACACAGACCGTACCGTCCGCCGCCCGAGGCGCTTGCAACGCCCCGACCTCGCCGCGCTCCTGCTGTCGTGCGCCGTGCTCCGCTGCGCGGCGCCGGCTGTCGTCGTGCACTCCGTCCCACCGGAGCAGACCCACCATGCCGTGCTCGCGCACATCGCTGCCGGTCACGTCGGGTGCCCGCCCGACGAGGTCGTCGTCTCGCGCTACCAGGTCGCTCGCTTCGAGCGCACCATCAACGAGGCCGCGGTGGCTGAGTCGTGGACGGTCACGTGCCGCGGCGCGACGTTCGTCTGCAGCGCGGGCCACAGCCGCCCGGTTGCGTGCACCCAGGAGCGGCCCCCCTCCCCGAGGTGAAGGGCGGCCTCGCGAATGCGTCGCCGTCGCGCGGACCTTGCCGACGCCCCACGAGTCCACCCGCTCCCCGGCGCCCCCCCCGGACCCGGCGCCCGCTTGTGGCCCCAGACGCGGACGCGATTTCCCATGTTTTCAGCGGTTTCGCGAGGCCGACTCGGGGACCGGCGTCCGCCGCTCGGGCGCGCCGTCCGCGCCCCCGACACCCCGTCCGCCCAGGTCCAGGTAGCGGGGGTCGGTCCCCGTGGCGTCGAGCGCGTCGACGGTGTCCGCGGTGAACCGGCGCGCGTCGAGGGCGCCGTTGTTCAGCCGGAAGCTGTAGAGCGCGGCCTCGCTCGCCGCGTCGCGCGCGCCGTCGAGGAAGGCGCGCACGCACTCGACGCTGTGGGTATTGACCCAGAGCTGCACCTGCTGCGCCCGCGCCATCGCACACACCGCGCGGGCAAACTGGCGGAGCGACTCCGGGTGATGGTGGTTCTCGGGCTCCTCGAGGATGAGCATCCCGCCGGAGAGCGCAGCGAGGACCATCAGGCAGCGGAGCGTCGCGCGCGTCCCGTCTCCATGCGCGTCGAGGCTCACCGCGTACTCGGGGTAGGCGAGGAGCAGCTCGTTGCTCGGCGTCCACACGAGCTGCTCGACCTCGGCGCCGAAGATGGACCGCAGCGCCGCAACGAGCGTCTTGTCGCGCCGGGTCGCGAAGAGATCGGCCCATAGCGTCTGCTCGAAGGGGGTGTGCAGGTCGCTCGGGAAGAACACCGTCACGCCGCGCGCGAAGGCCCGCATGCTCGCGTCGATGGGCGCAGGGCTCATCGATCCGCCTCCGTTCTGCCCGGCGATCTCGAGCCTCATCTCCGCCCCCGGCGCGTCATGTGAGGCGCGGATGAGGATGGGCGCGCTCTGGTCTCGTCGGTACCAGGTCTCGGCGTTCATGTGCGGCCGCTTCCGCACCTGCGCCCACGCCAGCGAGCGATCTCGTCCGAGCGGGTCGTTGCTGGCGCTGGAGAGCTGCGCCAGCAGACACATCGCCTCCGCCACCGTGGACTTTCCGCTGTTGTTGCGCCCGACGACGACGTTCACATCCGCGAGGTCCCGTACTTGCCCTTCGCGGATTCCGCGGAAGCGTTCGATCGATACGGAGAGGAGCCGCGGCATCGGGCCGACCGTAACACCTCTCCGCCGCGCCCTGTCAACCGCCGCTCCACCCCCTTCCCGCATGCCTCCCGCAGCACATCGACCGCATCGCTTCGCTTGCACTGCGTGAGGGACTGCCACGGACACCACCTCCTCGGGTCGCTGTCGGGTCGCTGTCGGGTCGCGCGCCGCTCGCTCGCTGCGTGCGGCGCGGGCGACCGCCGCCTGTTGGGGCGCTGCCCGGAGGGGGAGCGCTGCTCGAACGCAACACCCGACGGCCTGAGGTTCAGGGGTCACGATCTGGGCCCGCCCGATCTACCCCACTCTCGCCACGAGTCTGTCAGGCGCGGCCGATGCGCCCTTCCTCGTCGTCATCGAGGCGTGGATCTGCCCCTCGGAGGTACTTGCACTTTCCCGGAGGTGGTGCTAGCCATGCCTTACCTACCTACTGATAGGTAGAATCGAGAGGCAGAAGAGTCATGAAGGTCTACGACTGCAAAGGTTTCCCCAACCCCGAACGCGTACGGATCGCCCTGGCCGAGAAGGGCGTGACCGAGAGGGTGACGTTCGTCCCCGTCGACGTGATGGGGGGAGCGCACCGCACGCCCGACTTCGTCGTGAAGAATCCGTCTGCCGCGGTGCCCGTGCTCGAGCTCGAGGACGGGACCTGCATCGCCGAGTGCACCGCCATCACCGAGTACATCGACCACGCCTTCGACGGCGTCGCGCTCACCGGGAGAGGCGCGAAGGAGCGCGCCGTCGTCCACATGATGCAACGCCGTGCGGAGCGAGGCGTGGTCGACGCGGTGGGCGGGTACTTCCACCACGCGACGGCGGGGCTCGGCGCGCTCGAGACGTACCAGAACAAGGAGTGGGGAGAGAAGCAGCGGGAGGTCGCCCTCGCCGGCATGCGGTACTTCGACGAGGTGCTCGCTCGTCAACCCTTCGCGGCGGGTCACAGCTTCTCGATGGTGGACATCACGCTCTTCGCGGGCCTCGCGTTCGCGAGCTTCGCCCAGATCGTGGTCCCCGGGGATCTCTCGCACCTGCATGCGTGGCGAGAGCGGATGGCGCAACGACCGAGCATGCGGAGCTGAAGGCCACGCCATGGACGTGAACGCGGACTTCGAGCGGCGCGTCGTGGTGCACGGCGCGCGCGTGCCCTGGGTGGACTCGCCCATGGCAGGGGTGCAGCGGCGGATGCTCGATCGCGTCGGTGACGAGGTGGCGCGCGCGACCAGCATCGTCCGGTACGCGCCGGGGAGCGCCTTCTCGCCGCATGTTCATGGCGGCGGCGAGGAGATCGTCGTGCTCGATGGCGTCTTCCAGGACGAGCACGGCGACTTCCCCGCCGGCAGCTACCTCCGCAATCCGCCGACATCGCGCCACACGCCGCGATCGAGCCCGGGTTGCGTCATCTTCGTGAAGCTCTGGCAGTTCGACCCCAACGACCGCACGTCGCTGCGGGTCGACATGAACGCGATCGACCTCGTCAGCGACGTGGCCCGCCCGGGCATCGCCGCTGCGATGCTCTTCGAAGACGCGCGCGAGGCGGTCGAGCTCCAGCAATGGAGCCCGCGGGCGTCGGTCGATGAGGCGATGCCCGACGGCGCGGAGCTTCTGGTACTGGGCGGCAGCCTCGTCGACACCGGCGACACCCTCGAGACGATGTCGTGGCTGCGCCTGCCACCCGGAGCGCGTCTCACCGCATCCGCAGGAGCGCAAGGCGCCCGCGTCTGGATGAAGCGGCGGCACCTGCGCTTTGTGCGTGCGTCGCCGTCCGCCCCTGCGCGAGAATAGTCCCGTGTCGGACAAGCGCGCCGAGATCGAGGCTGTCGCTCGCGAACATGTGCAACGGTCAGGGCTGCGCGAGCTCAGCTTCCGGACCATCGCCGAGGAGGTCGGCGTCAAGTCGGCGAGCGTGCACTACTACTTTCCCGAGAAGCGAGACCTCACGGCCTCTCTCATCGAGAGCTACAGCCGCGATTTCCTCCAGCGCCTCGACGAGATCTCCGCCCGCGGGGCGCCCCTTCGCGCGGAGCTGATGGCGTTCGTGGATCTGTTCGAGCAAGCGGCGGTTGGCGACCGCGTCTGCCTCTGCGGCATGCTCGCCGCCGAGCTCTCGGCGCTCGACGAAACGAACCGCGCCCTCCTCGCCCGCTTCTTCGAGCGGGTGGAGGCATGGCTGGTGGGCTGCTTGAAGCGAAGCCGTGACGCCCTGGGGCTCAAGCTTCCGCCGGCCAGGCTCGCGGCCGTGATCATGTCGGGGCTGGAAGGGGCATTGCTGCTGGATCGCGTCCACGGGGCCGGGCGGCACCTTGATGCGCAGCGCCAGTGGATCGCGGGGGCCGTCGCGGATCGATGAAGCAGTGACCTGAGAGAGGCTCACGAGCGTCGCGGCGCGCAGCTCGTCGCGGTCACCACGTACAAGCGGGTGGGGGTGTTGGTCGAGTGGGCGTTGATTGCCCTGTCCTCCTCCCGACGCGCAGACGACGGTGGCGCTCAGCATTCCGCGGCGCGAGCCCGTGATCGACGGCTGGTGGCTGCCGCCGGTGATCGACGGGCTCGCCCTCCGCCTCCGCGTGCGGCCGCGGCGCGGCGCCGCGCGCTCGCGCTCCTCCTGACCCCGCACTGGATCACGGGTCTCGGCGACCTGGAGGCGATCATGCGGGCGCGCATGCGCGAGCGGCAGGAGTGGCTCGACCACGTCTACCTCGGGTCGCCGGCGGTGGACGAGCGCCCGCCCGCGGACACGGCGCGCGTGCTCGGCCTCGTCGGGGCGATCCACCAGACGATGGCCGCCCGGGGCCGCCCGCCGTCGCCACGCTGAGCGGCACCGGCGTGGGATGCGCTGTTCGCTTCACACGTCGGTCGTCATGGCGCGTCGCGCGGTGTTGCCATCGCGGCGGGCGGGTCGGGTGGCCGTCTGGACCTGCTCCGCCGCTCTTTCCCTTGACCCGCGGCCCACGCAACCGCTATCTCGCACGCCGCGGGCTTCGTGCGTGAACCCCGCGGAGGCAGTGCGTCGATGAGCAAGTGTGGTCTCTGGCTGGGTTCGCTGTTGCTTGTGTTGGCGTGCCACGGCGAACGGGCGGTGGTGGCCACGGGTCCTGGGTCGGCCGCGTCGCGGACCCCGTTGATGGTCGGCCTCATCCCGGCGTCAGCGCTCACGGGCACGTACCGCGGCAACTGGGGCACCATGCACCTGCAGGTTGACGGCGCCGAGGTGCGTGGCGCCTACGATCACAGCAACGGCCAGCTCGTCGGCCGCATCGAGGGAGATGTCGTCCGCGGAACCTGGTGTCAGGACGCTGCGGCCTCGAACCCTCCCTCGGGTGCCGTGGAGTTCCGCTTCAGCCGCGACGCCGACCAGAGCATTCAGATCGACGGCCGCTGGAACTACACCAGCACGCCCGATCGATGGAGCGACGACTGGGACCTGACCCAGGCGCCGACCCCCGACGCTGCGCTCGCGGCGCGGGTCTCCAGCGCTCGCTGCAACGCCGCGCCCGCCGCGGCGGCGTGGACGCGCCGACCGGACGTCGCCTCGTACTGGAACGTCGCCGAAGGTGCCACCTGGGGAGGCCTCGTGCGCATCGAGCGAGGCATCACCCTGGAGGAGGCCCAGCAGCATGCCGCGGCCGACCCCGAGGTGACCCATTTCTTCTACACCACCGGTGGGCAGATGGTGCTGGAGGCCGGGCGTGACGACCGCACCTTCCAACAAGGCGACGCCGCATACTTCCGTGGGAGCGCCTGGTGGGGATCCGCGCCCGGGCTCGCGGACGGGTACGAGCGCGTCGCGTCGCGCTGAGCGGCGTCGGGCAAACGTTCGCCAGGGAGACTCCCGTCATGGCCGTGGGCGGGGCGCAGGACGGCGCCGTGCGTAGCGGCGTGCGCGCCTCGACAACGGGGGCGACTTCGCGCGATGGTCACGCCATGCGCCGCGCGATGTTGCTCGTGGGAGTTCTTGCCTGCAGTCGTCCCCTCACGATGGCGTCGCAGCCCGCGGAGCACGCCGAGCCCGTCCGAGCGGCGGCGGTCGACGCCGGGGCGCGCGTCGAGCCCGACCGCGACGGCGACGGCGTGGTCGACATGTGCGACGCGTGCCCCGACGAGTCCGGCCTCCCCCCCGACGGGTGCCCGCGCCGCGTGGTGATCGAGGCGGCGGAGATTCGCATCTACCCGCAGGTGCTCTTCCCGCTGAACGGAGCGACGGTGATGCCTCCGGGGCGGCCCATGCTCGACGAGGTAGGGGCGGTGATGCGCGAGCACCCGGAGATTCGCAGCCTGGAGGTGAGCGGCCACGCGAGCGCGGGCGAGCGAGGGGCATCGAGGCTCGCGCAGCGCAGGGCCGACAACGCGCGCAGCTACCTCGTCGAGCGCGGCGTCGAGGCCGCGCGGCTGGTGGCGCGGGGCTACGGGGTCGACGCTCCGCGCGACATGGACGCCACGGCGATCGGGCGCGCGCGCAACCGCCGGGTCGAGTTTCGCATCCTCGATGCCGCGCCGCCGCCGAGGGTGCCCGAGCGCCCGCGACCGGTGATGCCCGCGGGCTGCCCCGACGCGTAGGAGAGGCGTGCAACGCCCCCCTCGGCCAACGCCCCCATCCGCCCGTGCGGCGAGGCGAAGCGCCGCGGATCGAGCCGTCACGTGCACGAACGCTGGGCTTGAAACGAGCGGGCCGACGCAAGCACGGAGGGATCGTTCGTGGCGAGCCTCGCGTCGCCCTTCGATGTCTGGACGAGCAGCGTGTGGCCGGGCGCGTCCTCCCACCATCGCTCGAGCGCGTCCGTCGCAAAGGCCGCCTCGCGGAGGTTCAGCGCGGCGGCGAGCGCCACTGCCGCGTGCGCGGGCACGTCGAGCGCGCCGCCGATCGCACCGCGCGCGCGCTCGGCGAACATGAGTCGGAGCAGCACGCGCTCCACCAGGACGGGCGCCTCGTCGGCTGCCTTCTCGACCGTGTCGTTGACCCAGTCGTGCGCGAGGAGAGAGCCCCCGGGCGCGGCATAGTACGTGGCGTCGACGTGGCCGCCGACGGGGACGAGCGCCTCGCCTTCGAAGCGCACGCGCGGCCAGTCGTCGCCGCTCTCCAGCGCGTCGCAGCCGGCCGCTGCATCCGCGTGATCCGCCGACTGCGCCGGGTCCGCGAGCATTCCGTAGGCGCCGAAGAAGATCCACGAGGCGCTGTGTCGATACGTCTTCAGCAGCCCCCCAAAGCGCTGTTCGAGCCGATCGACCTCCGGGTAGCGGGGGAGCCGCTCGCGGCGCAGGATCTCGTGGAGCACTTCGAGCCGCGCGGTGTGCGCGGCTTCGCGCCGGAAGCCGAACCACTGCAAGCGTTCGAGTCCGTTCGGGGAGAGGCTCGCGGCGAGCGTGGGATCTTCAGCGGCGCGCTCGGGGAGCTCGGCGGGCAGACGCGGTCCCTGGCGCGCGTCGATCTTCGCAGCGGGCCGCTTCTTCACCATGGCGCGAGGGTATCGCACCTCTGGCGGCGATCGTGCCCGAGCGCGCGTCGATCTTCGCAGCGGGGCGTACCACGCGCACCGTGACCGCGCTCGACCCCGCGGACTGGCGTGCGTCACGCCCCGGTGCGCAGCAGGATCGAGGCGATGCCTACGCGGTAGGGCGCCGCGTCAATCGTCCTCGTTGAGCAAGAGCGCCGACGCGTGCGTCGCCGAGAACGCCAGCGTGACGCTCGCGCAGGAGGTGTCCCAGCCGGTGAGCCGCTCGATGAGGGGCGTGCGGTGCGGGAGCCCGCCGACCAGCACGCGCTCCGCGCCGAGCGCGTCGAGCCACGCGCGCACGAAGGCGACCGACTCCCTCGCGCGGACGGCGCGCGTCAGCCGAGCTGGGGCGGCCCGCAGGAAGCGGGCCTCGTCGAGCACGTCCTCCGCGGTGAGCGGGCGCGGCATCGCGTCGGCGAACGCTGCGCCGAACGCGCCGAGGCCGTCGAGGAGCGGGCCGTCGTCGTCGCCGCGAAGGCGCCAGCTCCGGATGCGAACCCAATCGCGCGAGGGCGGCGCGCGCAGGGCGGCGTGGGCGCGGGCCTCCACCGCGGGGTCTTCGTCGCCGAGCGACGTCGTCCGGTCGAGGAGGGGCGCGCCGAGGATCGCGGCTCGCCCGTGGACGCCGAGCAGCAGGTAGCCGCGCGCGCAGAGGGACGCGAAGGGTGCGAGCGCGGTGTCGCGGGCGGTGGCCGCGCTGCGCCCCACCGAGGCCGCGAGGAGCGCGCGGCGCGCGTGGCCCTCGTTCAGTTCGAACGCGTCGAGGTCGCCCGCGGTGAGCGAGAGCGGGTCGGCGACCGCGTCGCACCCGTGCTCCCAGACGAGGGAGTCCATCTCGGAGAGCGCGGTGAGCGACGCGCCTGGGAGCAGCGCGCCCCGCGCCCCGACGCGCCACACCACGCGCGTCACCTCGACGGGCGTCGGGAGGCGCGCGGCGCATTCGCGGGCGAGGGCCTCGGCCGTCGCGACGCCCGCCGGGTCGCTCGCGAGGGTCGCGCACGCGAGGACGCTCCCGGGCGCGTCCCGCGCGTCGTCGACCCAGCGGGCCTCGGCGCAGTGCGCGCAGCGCGCGTCGTCACACGGGGACATCGTCTTGCTGAACGGGGTCGGGGCGCGCGGCGCGCGGGCGTAGGCGCGGGCGCTCGCGTCACCCACCCAGGCCGAGGGGATGACGTCGTGCGCGGCGAGCGCCTCCCAGGCCTCGTGCGGGTCGCTGCGCCCAGCGACCACCGCGCGCGCGACGGCCTCCAGGGGGCGGGCCGGACGTAGGAACGTGCGCAGCAGCGAGTCGAGGTCGTCAGCCATGACGTCAGGGCGCGCCCGCGTCCCCGCCCCGCGCCGTGGGCCGCGCGAGGACGGCCCGCTCCTCGCGGTGGTAGCGCAGGCGGAAGGGCCCGTTGGCCTCGGCGCAGGTGGGCGACGCG
Organism: Polyangiales bacterium; assembly: GCA_044375895.1. Classification (GTDB taxonomy): domain Bacteria; phylum Myxococcota_A; class Polyangia; order Polyangiales; genus CAISKJ01. The sequence goes on from JBILLV010000232.1 coordinate 8,664, forward strand.
TCGAACACCGCGTGAGGATAAGGCGCTTAACGCCCCTCGTCGTCAAGCCCCTGCCCCGCCGCCCGCGCGCCGCGCGCGCGACGCCACCGCTTCGGCGACGACCCGTCGCGGCGATGGGGTAACCTCGCCGCGCGATGACTCCGCGCCCGCGCTCGAAGACGCACCTCGCCACGCTCGTCACCGTCGTCGCGCTCTCACTCGGTTGCGAGCGCGCCGCACCCGTCGCGGCGCTCGACGCGCCCCTCATCGACCCGCGCGACGCGGTCGATGCGGCGAAGACCGATGACCTCGCCGCCGCGCCCGACGCCGTCGATGCGTCGGTCGCGGGAGACGTGTCGGTGCCGTCTGACGTCGCGCTCGATGCTCGCCCGGATGCGCCGCTCGACGCGGCCGTACCAGACGCGGCGGCGTGGGACGCCGGACCCGCGCCCTGCGCCGAGGTGGACCGTTTCGCGCCGATCTTTGGCGCCCAGATCGCCCGCTGGACGGCGCAAGGCGCGCTCGCTCCGTGGGCCCCCGGAGCGGTCGTGTTCGTCGGGAGCTCGTCGATCCGTCGGTGGGAGGGGCTCTCGCGAGACTTCGCGGACTACGCGCCGATTCAGCGCGGCATCGGCGGCGCGCAGCTGGGTGAGGTCGCGCGCTTCACGCGAGAGCTCGTGGTGCGCTACGCGCCGCGCGCGGTCGTGGTGTACGCGGGCACCAACGACCTCGCGCTCGACGTCGCGCCCGCCATCGCGCTCGACCGATTTCGGTGTCTGCGGCACCGCCTCGGAGAGGGCCTCGGGTGGACCACCCCCGTGCTCTTCGTGGGCGTGGTGCCGAACCCATCGCGGTGGGCTCGATGGTCGACCGCGCGGTCCTTCAACGCCGCGGTCGCAGCCCTCGCGGCGGACGATCCTGGACTCGTCTACGTCGACGAGGCGACGCCCTTTCTCGCGACGGGATCGCCCCCCGACGCATCGCTCTTCGTCTCCGACGGCCTTCACCTCAGCGCGCGGGGCTACGACCTCTGGAGCGCGCCGATCCGAGCCGCGTTGGAGTCCGTCGCGCGCCCGTTGCCGCACGCGTCTGCGCCCTTGCGCGCGCTCCCGGTCGGCGCGCGCGTGCTGGTCGACCTCGGTCCGAGCAACCCCGACGACGGCGAGGCGACGCCGTCGCCCGACTACCTGGGCCAGCGATGGAACAACTGGCACACGCTCGCCGCCCCCGGCGGCGCGCTGGCGGGCGAACGCCTCGCGAGCCTGGTGACCACGACGGGCGCGCCGACCGGCGTCGACCTCGTGATCGCGGGAGGTTTTCTCGCGAACGGGCGACGGAGCGGCGGGCTCCTCTGGCCCGAGGCCGCGCGCCTCGGCTCGCTCGCCGTCGGCAGCGCGACGGGAGACTTCTTCTACACCCAAGACGCCGACGCGCCGGGGGCGCTCTCGCTCCGCGGGCTCGATCCTTCGCGAACCTACACGCTGCGTCTCTTCGCCGCGCGTGACGCCTCGGAGGTGCGCGTCACGCGCTACACCGTGCGCGGCGCGGCGACGGCGACGGTGACACTCCAGACCTCGGGGCCCGGCGCGGGGCGGGGCGGCGCGACCACCAACGACGACGACGTCGCCGAGGTGCGAGGCGCGCGTCCCGACGCGTGGGGCACCCTCTTCGTCGACGTGGCGATCGAGCGAGGCGCGTTCGCGTACCTCTCGGCTTTCGAGCTCATCGCGGAGTGATGGGGGGCGGGGTTCGCCGCGGCGAAGCGGGGACTCCTGCCTACGGCTCCACCCCGATGGCGCGCTGGAGCGGGCGCAGGAGCGGGCGCGTGAAGCTCCGTGCGAAGCGAAACGCGAAGAGCTGTCGCCGCACCGCGGGCCAGGGGCACGCCCCCACCATCGACTCGATGGCGGCGACCATCACGCCGGTGCGGTCGCGGCCAGCGCGGCAGTGGAGGTAGAAGACCGCGGTGGGATCCTCGCTCAGCGCCTGCTGCACGTAGCGCACGACGTTGGTGATCTGACGCTCGTTCTCCTGGGGCGTCTCGCGCGTCGTCCGCACGTTGAAGTAGTGCATCGGGCGCTCGGGGTGCCGGCGGCTGAAGTCGGCCACGACCTCCTCCTCGGAGCGAAATCCCCCGGTCTGCGAGTCCGACAGGATCTCGTCCGGGCGTCGCAGGTCGATCATGTGATTGACCCCGAAGGTCGTCCCGAGGCACTCGACGCCGGGTCGGCTCGGCGGGCTCCCGCGGAAGAAGCGCCGGTGGAGTTCGTCGTTCCACCGGGCGCTGCACCCTTCGAGCCCTTCGACGGGCGAAAACTTACGGATGCTGAGGAAGTTGCTCCGTCCGGGGAGGGAGTCGGCGGAGGATGGACACGTGCGGCCCCAAGGGAGTACGGGCCACGCGCTCGGCGGAGCCCGTCGCCGCGGCGCGGGGACGGAGAGCACCTGGGCCGGCAGTGACATCGGAAGCACCAGACACGACGCCGCGAGCACCAGGGGAACGACGGCGGACGCGCGCGCCCGTCGTGCGGCTTTCGATTGCATCGACAGGGTTGTACTTCAACTGGATCGGACCTCCAACGCGCGGCGAGCCGTCTTTGGTGGGTGCTGCCCCAGGGCTGACCACTCCGCGCGACGTGACGCGCGCCGAGGTGGTCGAACGGCGCGCGGGTGACACACGAACGTGGCGCCGGAGGCCGCGAAGCGCCTTAGTACGCGCTGACGGAAGTCACCCTGCGGTGAGCGCGCAGCGTCGAGCCGCAGGGTGACTTCCGCCAGCGTGTCCTAGCGCATGCGCTGCAGCGCCAGGGGCGAGAGCGCCGTGGGGCGCCGGGCGGGCGTGCACATGTCGTTGTCCGCCGGGCGCTGGCCGAAGCGCAGCGCGTCGCCCTGCACCGACACGAGGTCGTAGTCCTGACCGCAGGCGCTCACCGGGCGCTGCCCGAGCCCCGCGCAGCCCTCCGCCGTGATGTCCACGTCAGCGTCCGCCGCGATGGGCCGACCGCAGCCCTGCGCGCTCGACAGGAAGCCCGCCGCCATGGCGCCGTGCGCCCGGAGCGTCTTGCGCGTGAAGCTGAAGGTGCCCTCGGAGGCGCCGGCCACCGCCGAGGCGCCGGCGACCTCGTAGGGTCCCTCGATGTGCGCGGTGATGAAGGGGCTCGCGCAGGCCGCGTCGGTGTAGGTGACGTAGTCGAGCGTCCAGGTGGTGTCGGTGTTCACGAAGCGGAGCTGCATGTACTGCCCGCTGCCGTTGGGCAGGCAGGCGCTCCCCCAGCGGCCCGAGAGGTCGACGCGGGGGGCGGTGGACGGAGGCGTCTGCGGCGCGCCGCAGGCGGTGAGGAGGGCGGTGAGGGCGACGGTGACGAGGGCGAAGGGGCGGGTGCGCATGGTGTTGGACTCCGGGGGGGTTTGCGCCGCCGCGTTCGTGCGGCGGGGACACCACAATCATCACCACCCACGGCCCCGGTCGCCATGCATGAATGTGCATGACGGTCATGCAGCTTCGTAGTACACGCCCGCCCCGTCCATGCTCGATTGGAACGACCTCCGCGTCTTCCTCGCCATCGCCCGGGCGCGCACCCTCACGGCCGCGGCGCGCGGGCTCCGCGTGTCACAGCCGACCGTGTCGCGGCGCCTCGTCGCGCTGGAGCGTGCCTTCGGCGCGAAGCTCTTCCTCCGCGGCGCCGATGGCTACGCCCTCACCGGTCCGGGGCGGCGCCTCCACGAGGCCGTGGAGCCCCTCGCGGCGCAGCTCGAGCGCGTGGAGCGGGGCGGCGTCGACGAAGCCGCGCGGGTGTCGGGCATCGTCCGCGTGGCGGTGACCGAGATGACCGCCGTCGAGCTCGTCGAGGGCGCGTTGACGGGGCTCCTCGCGGCGCACCCTGCCCTCTCCGTCGACCTGCTGGTCGGCAACCTCTCGGCCGACCTCGCGCGGGGAGAGGCCGACCTCGCCGTCCGTCTCGTGCGCCCCGACACGGCCGACCTCGTACGCCGTCGGCTCGGGTCGATGCACTACGGGCTCTACGGGGCCGCCGCCTACCTCGCGAAGGCCCCGCCCGCCACCGAGCCCGGGCTGCGCGGGCACCGAGTGGTCACGCCCGTTCGCTCGATGGCGCGGGGCCCCGAGGCGACGTGGATCGAGCAGCACGCGGCGCAGGCCACGCCGTCGGTGTACGTCGACAGCCCGCACGTGGCGCTCCGCGCGGCGGCCTCGGGTCTGGGGCTCGCGGTGCTCTCCGAGGCGCTCGCCTCGCACGCGCCGGACCTGGTGTGCGCGCGCAGGCTCACGGAGGTGCCGGCCCGCGAGGTGTGGCTGGTCTACCACCGCGACCTCCGCGGGCTCGCGCGCGTCCGCGCTGTCGCCGACGCGATCGACGCGCACCTGCGGCAGCACCTCGCCCGCGTGCAAGGCGGCGCCCGCGGGGGGTAGAGGAGGCGCGACCCCGTTGCCCCGCGGCGCGCGTTCAGCGAGCGGGCTTCGTGCGCTTCGCCTTCGGTGCGGCGAGCGACGCGTGGCCCGCCATCGCCTCGTCGACGCTCCACACGAGCCCGGTGGTGTCCCAGCCCGCGGTGACGAGCCGCCTCCCGTCGCGGTCGAAGGCCGCCGTCGTCGCCAGCGCGCCGTGGCCCTCCATCCGCGCAACCTCGGCGCCGCTCGCGACGTCGATCAGAAACACTGCGTTGTACGTGACGACGGCCATCCGCGCGCCGTCGGGCGCGTACGCCACGGTCGAGACCCAATCCTCCTTCGGCGCCTTCCAGGTCGCGCGCAGGGCGCCGTCGGGGAAGCCGATCCGCCGTACAGCCGCTCGACTCCACACGACCACCTCGTCGCCGCGGGGCGACAGGGCGAGGCCGATGGCCGAGCGCACCTTCACGGTCGCGGCGACGGCGTGGGCGTCGAGGTCCCAGACGACGAGGGCGCCGCGCTCGAGGTACACCGCGTGGCGGTCGTCGGGGGTGATCACGAGCTGAAGGGGGCCGGCCTTGCGCGTGTTGCGCGCGCCGCGGGCGTTGGTGAGCGTGAGCCGCCCCGCGAACAGCACCGCCTCGGCCGCGCGTCCCCACCACTTCTGGTGCACGTCGGCGGAGGTCTCGGGGCGCTTCGTGAGGGCGCGGGCCGCCACGTCGATCACCGTGGTGCCGTGGGCGTCGGGCTGCAGCGCGTAGCAGTCGCCCTCGGGCAGCGGTCGGAGGTCGGTGACGAAGCGGTCGAGCGACAGCGTCACGAGCGGGCGGCCGTCGTCGAGCGACCACCAGCACGCCTCGCCCGGTGCGGTGATGGTGACCGCCGCGGCGTCGTCGCGCGCCACGGCGAGGCACTGGATCGCGCACGTGTGGCCGTGGCGGGGGAAGCGCTCGGTGAGGGTGGCGAGGTCGAGCAACGCCACGCGCGGCCCGACGCTGCTGGCGACCGTCGCGCCGTCGGGGCTGAGCGCAAGGGAGGGGACGCCGTACCCGCCGCCGCCGGTGGCGAGGCGTTCACCGTCGGCGAGGCGCCAGAGGGAGAGGTTGCCGTCTTCGCTGGCGGTGACGAGGTGGAGGCCGTCGGCGGTGACGGCGACCCGGTGGACGGAGGCTTTGTGGGCCTTCCACCGCACGACCGCCTCGCCGCTCGCCACGTCGAAGACGATGAGCTGACCGCTGCACGTGCCCACCACGAGGAGGCGTCCGTCGGGGGTGAAGGCCACATCGTTCGGCTGGAGGTCGGCGCGCCCGAACGTGCGGATCAGCCGCGCGTCGGCGACCGACCAGAGCGCGACCTGCGCGTGCGCGTCGGTGGTGGCCAGCGTCGCGCCGTCGGGCGAGAAGGTGCCGCTGTTGAGGTACATGCCGCCCTCGACGGGCAGCGTGGCGCGGACGCTCCCGTCGGGCGCGAGGAGGGCAACGTAGGGGTTGAAGCCGCCCACGAAGACCGTCCCCCCGTTGCACGAGACGGCGAGCGCGGTGAGCGAATGAGAG
>JBILLV010000586.1:0-3598 GCA_044375895.1 Polyangiales bacterium
GGCCTCCGCCACCTGGCGGACGATCGCCACCGCGCGCGAGGGCTCCAGCGCCCCCTTGCGACGGAGCAGCGCGGCGAGGTCTTCGCCTTCGAGCAGCTCCATCGCGAGGTAGGCGCCGCCGTCTTCGCTGTACCCGAAGTCGATCACCTCGACGATGTGCGGGCTCCCCACCGACGCCGCGGCCTTGGCCTCGCGGTGGAAGCGGGCCACGGCCTCGTCGCTGCGGGCGTACTCGGGGCGGAGGATCTTGACGGCGACGCGGCGACCGACGGCGACGTGGCGCGCTTCGAAGACGAGGCCCATGCCGCCGCGTCCGAGGAGGCGCTCCAGGGCGTAGCGGCCGGCGACGACGCGGCCGAGGTACGACTCCGGCGTGGTCGACGTCGCGGCGGCGCCACGGGTCACCGGGAGCGTCTCGGGAGGGCTCACAGCGGGAGGGTGTACCGCGGTCGCGCCGCGACGTCACCCGCGAGCGGGGGCTACTGGAGGTTGAACTCGCCGGTCACCTGCGGGATGGCGACGGCGAAGCGACCGAAGCGCTCGACGTTGACCCACACGGTGCCCTCGAAGCGGTAGGGGATGGTGAAGCGCGGGAGCTGGCCGCGCTGGATGCCGTTGATGTTCTGCTCGGACATCGTGCGAACGAGGTTGAGCGTCACCTCGGGGTCGAGCCCGAGGTTGATGGTCACCTGGATGTTGCCGCCGTGCGGAATGGTACGCACCCGAACGTTCGCGGGATCTTCCTGCCCGGTGGCGACGGCGAAGAGGAAGTTGACGGCGGCGCGGCCGAAGTCGGCGACCGTGCGGATGTCGCCGGAGCCCTCGCGGCACCCGTTGGGGTTGGCCTGCGGCACCGCCCCTTCGCGGTCGATGTTGACGCAGAGGGCGCCGAGGTTCTGCTGGCCCGTGGCCGCGGGGTAGGCGGTGAAGGCCATGAGGGCCTCGGCCACCGGGAGGGGGATGGTGTTCTGGTTCTCGAGCGTGAGTTCGACCGCGAAGTTGAACTGGATGTCGGCGCGCGTGGGGATGTTGCCGAAGGCGCGGCACGGAGAAATGATGGCCGGCACGTTGACGAGCTGGGAGCAGTAGTAGGCCGCGAGCTGCTGGTTGGTGGGCGCGCGGGCCAGGCGCACGTTGGACGAGGTCAGCCGCGGCGGGTTGGGGCGCACCGCCGCCGGGCCGCCCGCGCCGCCCCCCTGCAACCCGCCGAGCGCCCCCGCGAGCTGCCCCGCATGCGCGCACCCGAACATGCTCGCCGCCATACAAACCACCGACAGACCACGGACGAATGAACCCATGTGAAATGCCGCTCCTTCGCGTCGAGAGACGCGACTTCGTCGTACGATCACGCGCGGAATCACTTCAAGCGCCGAACGCGCCCGCGCGCTGAAAAAATACTTGCTAGCGCGCGCGGCGGCGTCGTCCGAGCAGGCCCAGCGTCGCGGCGAGCGCGGCGAGGCTCACCGCACGCGGCGTTCGCGTCGGCGTGGTCGCGCAGCCTCCGCCGACCGTCACCTGCGACTCCGGGATCTCGCCGCCGTCCCCGAAGTCGCGCGGCGGCACCGGGAGCGGCGGCACCGAGCCGTCACCCTCTGCGCCCGCGTCGCCCGCACAGGCGCTCACGCCGGGCACGCAGACGTTGAAGCCGGGCGTCGCCGTGGGCTGACAGCGGTGATCGCTCGGACACCCGCAGTCGTCTGCGCAGGTGCGCGAGCACATCTGGCGCGTGGCGTTGAGGCGGATGCAGAGCCGGTCGACACACTGTGCGCTCGCGGTGCAGGGATCACCAAAGGCGAGACCCGAAGCACCCGCATCGGCAGGGGGCGGAGGAGGCGGAGGAGGCGGAGGAGGCGGAGGAGGCGGAGGAGGCGGAGGCGGTGCGGGCGGAGGCGGAGGCGGAGGCGGCGAGGTCGCAGCGTTGGTGCAGCTTCCGCCGTTGGTGCTGGTGACGGAGTAGTTCCACACGGCGGATTGGTTGTTGTAGGTCGACGCGCAGAGGGTCGCGACGCCCGTGGCGGTGGCGGTGCAGGTGCACTGCGAGCCCACGTCGCAGAAGTCGTCGTTGCTGCACGCGCACGCGCCCGAGACGACGAGCCACGTGTCGCCCGTCGAGCGACCGCAGGTGGAGAACACGTAGGTGCGCCCCGCCTGGACGTTGACCCGATAGGTGGAGAGACAGCGCGCGCCGCTCCCGCCGTTGGCGCCGTTGCCGGAGAGCCCCGTCACGCACGGTGTGGTGCTCGTGGGAGGAGGCGGAGGTGGCGGCGTCGGGCCGGGGGTCGTGCCGCCCGTGGCGCTGGCGTCGACGACGGTGCCGAACACATTGGTCCAGTAGTAGCGATAGGGGCTGCCGGCGACGTACGCGCGGCCGATGCCGATGGCGCGCGCGCTGGTGTCGAGCATGTTGCGGTTGTGCCCCGGCGAGGTGCGCCACTGTTCGAAGGTCGCCATCGCCCCGGCGTTGCCCGCAGCGATGTTCTCCGCGCGGCCGTTGGGGTAGCCCGCGAGGCGCATGCGATCGAAGGGCGAGAGCCCCATGAGGTTCCTGTGGTCGAAGTAGCGCCGCGTCCCCATGTCGAGCGAGTGGTCGTAGGCCACCTGGTTGAGCAGCCGCGTCGGCGTCAGGGCCGGGAGCCCCATCGACGCGCGGTAGTTGTTGAGCAGGCGGACAAAAGCGGCCTCCTCGGTGTCGAGGTCGCGGAGCTCTGACACGAGCTGCCCCGGCACCTCCCCGACGTCGGCGCACTGGACGGAGATTCCACCGAGGATGAGCACGGCCCACGGGAGACGCATGGGGGCGATCGTCTCGCCCCGTGCCATCCGGTGTCAACGCAGTCGCGAGATGATGTTATGGTCCCCGCCGTGCCGACGGATACGATGGAGAGGTTGCGCGCGCTCGCGCTCGACGGGATGGCCGTCGAGGTCGCCGCTCCGATCCTGCCGTTTCGCAAGCGTCGGCGTGACGACGGGGCGCCGCCGACGATCGAGACCGACGCGCCCACCTTCGTTCGTGAGCCCATGCCGCACGCGCTGCGCGCCGGGGCCGACCTGGAGTGGCGGCGCGCGACGCACCCGTGGGTCCCCTCCCTCGACCGACTCGTCGCGCACGGCGTGACAGCGGTGACGGTGCGCGGCGGGGGCGTGGCCGCGGTGATGAACAACGGGACCCAGCGCGCGCAGAACCTCCCGCGCCCGTGGGTGGCGGTGGTGGTGGCGATCCTCACGGGGCGCGAGCTTCCCGCGGTGCGCGCGTCGCTCCGCGCGGGGACGACGCGCTTCACGGTGGAGACGAGCGATGGATGACGGGACGGTGGTCGCCGCGGTGCAGATGACCTCGGGCGACGACGTGACGAAGAACCTCGATCGCGCGGCGGCCCTCGTGCGTCGGGCGACGGCGCGCGGCGCTCGCCTCGTGGTGCTCCCCGAGAACGTCGCGTGGCTCGGCCCGGAGGAGCGCAAGGCGTCGCTCGCCGAGGGCTTCGACCCGGGCGCCGAACCCGACGGCCCCATCGGACGCTTCGCCCGCGACCTCTCGCGCGACGTCGGCGCGTGGGTCATCTGGGGCGGCGTCCCCGAGCGGGCCGACGGCGGGCGCACC
>JBILLV010000233.1:0-14580 GCA_044375895.1 Polyangiales bacterium
CGCTGAAGGGGCGGAGGGGACCCGGGGCGTTCATGCGGGACTGCATGCGGGCGAGGGCGGCGGGGTCGCGGGCGGCGTCGTAGTCGTCGCGGCGGAGGTCGTCGCGGGCGCCCGAGACGAGCGTGAGGCGCGTCTGGGCGGCCTCGGTGATGGCGCGGGCGAGGGCCACGGTGGCCGACAGGTGGCACCCCGCGCCGACGCCGGGGAGAAAGGGCTGACCGGCGGCGGGCGAGCGCTCGACGAGCTCGCAGCGAAACGCGGGGATGCCGACGTCGGAGGTGAGGTCCCACGCGGCGACGGCCACGCCGGCGTCGTCGAGGCGCTGGAGGAGCTGCTGACACGCTTCGTCGGTGACCGCGGCGAGGTCGAGGCGGGTGCGGTCGCGGGCGTCGTCGTCGTGGCAGTGCCAGAGGGCGCTGGCGTCGCGCTCGATGAGCTCGCAGAGGGCGTGGGTGAGGGCCTCGGCGGGGTCGTTGCCCGAGGCGAGGCCGTTGGAGCCCGGCATCAACGCGCCGCTCGACGCCGGGAGCGGCAGGGTGAAATCGAGGTGGACCACTTCGAAGGGGACCCACACCGACGCGCCCGAGAGCAGCTCGTTGGCCTCCGTCCACAGCAGCGCGCGCTCGGACGACCAGGGGCGCACGGCGACGCGGGGGAGGCGGGCGACGTCGATGGCGCGGTGGCGGGCGACGAGCTCGCGGTGCGACGCGCGGAGCAGCGGGAGGAGCGGGCGCTCGGCGTGCCAGCACTCCAGGGACTCCATCGCGGCGGAGGCAAAAGCGGCGTCGCGGTCGAGCCCCTTGCCGGGGGAGACGGCGAGGTTGCGCGCGTTGGGGCGGTAGGCCATCGCGACCGGGACGCCGAGCGTGTCGAGGCCGGTGACGTCGGCGACGCGCGTGATGCCCGCCGCGCGGAAGTGCGCGCGGGCGCGGGCGTAGGTGTCAGCGGGGGAGAGGGCGCGGTGGGTGCCGCGGCGCCAGGATTTCTGCACGGGGAGGTGAGCCGGGAGGGTGTCAGGTCTGCGCGTCGGGGTCCACGCCGTCGAGGGCGAGGCGCGCGGTGGAGCGGGGCGCGTCGACCCACTTCTGCACGCTGCGGGCGAGCTGGGGGAGGTCGAACTTCCACAGGGTGTCCCCGTCGTCCGAGGAGAGCATGAGGAGGGGTTCGTGGGAGCGCATGGGGTCGTTCCTCGTGAGCCTTTCCAAGGGGCGTGAGAGGGACCTACCAGGCACCGGTCAGCGAACCATCGGGGCGGGCGTCAGAGCAGGCGGTCGGGGTCGGCGTCGGGGTCGGTGTCGAGGGCGAGGAGGTTGAGCAGGTAGCAGGTAAACCCGATCGGGAAGGTCGTCTGCTGGAGGAACATCAGGATCGTTCCCGACCGCAGGAGCGCGCGCATCGCCGCACGGGTGGGCGCGTAATCGACCGTCACGACCTCGCTCGGGGTCACCGCGGCGAGCGCCTTGTCGGCACCGTAGGTCACCTCGTTGCGCACGAGACGGAAGCGGAGGTGCTTCCCGTCAGCTTCCTGCCGCATGACGGGCAGGACCACGTCGTGGGGCCCGGCCTGGATGCCAACGCCCTCGGGCGAGCCGCTGGTGTCGGCACTGGTGTCGCCATCGCTCCCCATCGACTGCCGACGTCGCTCGACCCACGACTCCATCGTGCGCGCGAGCTCCGAGAGGTCGAGGCGGTACGGCACGTCCGGCTTGTTCGAGTCGCCCAGCGTGACCCCGTCGGGGAAGGACTCGCTGGCCACCTGTAGCGGCTTCGCCGCGTCGTCCGTGAGGTCGACCTCCCAGACGGTAGAGCCGCCGGAGGCGGGGAGGCGGAGGTGGAGCTTGTTGGGTTTGTCAGACATGGCTTCTCCTGGGTGGCATCGATCAGGTGCGGTACGCGACGGTGTAGCTCTCGCCACGGTCGACGCGGACGGGTCGTGGTTCGTAGAAGTCGATGGGGCAGAGGAGATTCTGCTCCTCCTTGTGCACGCACTCCCGAACGAAGTTCTGGTACGCGATGTTCTCGCTCACGCGGCGCATGGTGCGGAGGAGGGCGTCACTCTCGGGGAGCTCCCACACGTTGACCGCCTCGGGAGATCCAGCGCCGCGGGTCCACCCGCTCGCCAGCAGCGTCCAGGGCGCAGAGCCTCCAGTGGCGATCAGCGGCACCATCACGTCCCGCTTGCCCGCCACGAAGGCCGACATCTTGGCCGGCTGCACCTCGATCGAGTCGATGAGATACACCCGCGAGCCGCGTCCGTCCGCGCCACCCACAGGCGTCTGGGGCGGCGCCGAGGGAGTCGGCGGCGGGGAGACACCCGCGAGCCAGCGATCGGTGTCGTACGCCGTCGGCGTCAGCACGGTCACCTGCTGGCGGTCGACGTACCGAGAGAACGCGTCGAGGAGAGAGCTGGCGCGGCGGGAAGTCCCCTGTTGCGCCGCCTTCATGTCACGCCGCCAGACGTGAACCACCCGTCCAGGGCGCCCCGTAAGCTGCGTCCCCGCGACCAGCAGGTGAAACCCACGCTCCATCATGGCCGGGCAGAAGCGCAGTGCCATGAACATGTTGTAGTCCCACAGCAGCTCAAGCTTCAGTTCGAAGCTCTGCACCAGCAGCGTGTATCCCTCCCGCGTGGTGCCGTGCGGGTAACCCCCGAGGTCTCCGTCGATGTCTCCCATGGACCCCTCATTCTTCCTTAGGCTCGGCTTCTCCCGATCCGACGCGACTAGAGATATCCCACCTCCCGGGCCGAAGAAACTACTTTTCTCAGCGCCGCCGCGCGCTCGGTCGGCGCCGCGTTCAACGCGGCGAACGTGACACTCTCCAAGGGTTCGGGGAGGCGCACCTGCGTCGGATCGAGCACCGCGGCGAGGGCTTCGGTGGCGGCGTCGTCGTCGCCCAGCTCGTGCCGCATCGCGGCGTCCACGAGGCGCGCGAGCCAGCCCAGCGGGTAAGCGTACTTCGCAGAGAGCGCGGCCCAGAGGCTGAGCGCGCCGCGCGTCTCCTCCTCAGCGCGTTCGCGGTCGCCGGCGCGCCACGCGACCCACCCGAGGGTCGCGCGGGCCGCGCCGCGGTAGTCGTCCATCCTTAGCTGCGTCGCGAGCGCGAGCACGCGCGCCGCCACTGCGGACGCCTCCGGGTCGTCGCCCTCGACGCGTGCAGCCACCATGAGATACGTGAGAGCCCGCAGTCGTGTCGTGAGGTCTCCCGTGAGCTGCGTGGCTTCGCAGGCGGTCGCGAGCTGGTCGCGCGCCTCCCCGATGCGACCGTCGAAGAGGGCCACCATGCCATCCCCGAGGCGCGCATAGGCGATGGTCGTCGGGTCGCCGGTCTCCAACGCGGCGGTCACCATCCGTTTCGAATGCGTGACGAGCCGAGCGTCGATGCGGAAGCGGTTCTGTCGTAGGTCGCTGTGCACGATCGCCTGGTAGAACCGCGACCGCTGCGCCGCCGTCCCGCGCGCCTCCACCACCGGCGCCACCCGCTCGATGAGCGCGCGCATCTCCGTCGGCTGCGCGCGCCAGTAGTGCACCCACACGCGCTCGATCTGCACCTGCACCCACTCGCTCCACCACGCCGCGGCGCCCGCCGGGTGGTCGGGGCCGCCCCCAACCTCGCCGACTGCGGGGGGCGCGTCCCCCAGCGCAGCCATCGCGTCGTCGTACGCGCGCTGCGCCTCGACGTGGTTGTGCTGCGTCTCGTACGTCTTGGCCCGCTTGCGGTGGAGCCGCGCGCGCCACGCGGTGCGGCGCGCGTCCACCTCCGTGAGGCAGCGTTCGAAGCCCGCGCGCGCCTGCTCGTCGCGGGCGAGGAGCTCGTCGAGGTCGGCGACGCGCTCGCGCAGCCGCGGGGCGTCGTCGCCCGCCGCGCTCGTCGCCGCGAGGTGCTCGATGGCGTTCTGGTAGTGCTCGATGGCCTCGCGGGCGGCCCAGGCGGCGCGGGCGTGGTCGCCGGCCAGGGTGAAGTACCGCCCCGCGCGGGGGTGGTCGCCGGCGCGCGCGAAGTGCCACGCGACGGCGCCGGCGTCGGGCGGGGCGACGCCGCGGCGCTCGAGCTCGTCGGCGGCGCGGCGGTGCAGCGCGGGGAGCTCGTCGCGGGGAATGGACGCGTAGGCGGCCTCGCGGAGGCGGTCGTGGATGAAGCGAAGGCGGTCGCCGCGACCCTCCTCGACGATCTCGCGGGCGTGGAGCTCGTGGAGGGCATCGAGGCACTGGGCCTCGTCGAGGTCGGCGGTGGCGGCGAGGGCCTCGCCGTCGAACTCGCGCCCCAGCACCGCGGCGAAACGCAGCGCCCGCGCCGCGTCGTCGCCGAGCCCGGTGACCCGGCGCTGAAGGAGCTCGCCGATGGAGCGCGGCTGGGGCACCGATCCGAGCGCGCCGTCGGCGCTCTCGTCGCCCGCGTCGGCGGGGAGCTGGAGGCGCCACCGACCCTCCTCGTCGCGCGTGAGCACGGCCTCCGCGGCGGCGGAGCGGAGGTACTCGGCGACGAAGAAGGGGTTGCCGTCGGATTGTTCGTAGACGAACGATGCCAGCGCGTCGGGCACCTCGTCGATGGCGAGCATGTCGCGCACCATGTCGCGGACGGCGCGGCGGTCGAGGCGCGTGAGGCGGAGCGTCTCCACCGTGGGCTGCGACGCGAGGGCCTCGAGCGCGGGGGTGGTCTCCTCGCTGCGCCAGGTGCCCAGCACGAGGAGGCGGTGGCCCTCCAGCTCGGCGTCGGCGAGGCGCGCGAGAAACTCCATCGTGAGCTCGTCGGCCCACTGGAGGTCGTCGAGCACGAGGAGGAGCGGGTCGACGGCGGCGAGGGCGAGCACCGTGTCGCGCACGGCGTCGAGCGCGCGGTCGCGGGCGGCGCGGGGCGAGAGCGTGGGGAGGGCCGGGAGCTCGGCGCGGGTGACGGTGTCGGCGAGCTCGGGGGCGTACTCCGCAAGCACGCGGCCCCGCGCGCCGAGGAGCCGCTCGGTCATCGCGGCGTCGGCCCGGCACACGTCCGCGAGGGAGGTGAAGAGGGCCGCGAGCGGGTGGAATGGCGCCGCCCGCACGTCGGCCTCGCGGCGCGCGTCGACGCCCATGCACGCGCCGCTGAGCACCTGGACGCTGTGCGCGCTGGCGGCGGCGGCGGCCTCCACGACGAGGCGCGTCTTGCCCACGCCGCTCTCGCCGGTGACCAGCACGATGCCGCCGTGACCGGCCCTGGCCTCCCGCACCCGCTCGGCCGCGCGACCCAGCGGCCCCCGACGCCCGAAGAGCTGCGGGCGGTAGAGAAACGCGGGCGCGGTGGGGCGCGTCGCGGTGGGGAGGTCGAGGTGGCGGGCGAGCGCGGCGACGACCGTGTCCGCGTAGCCCGGGCGATCGGGCGGGCGCTTCTGGAGCAGGCGGAGGCAGAGGTCTTCGAGGGTCGGAGGGACGTTCGGGGTGAGGGACGAGGGCGGGGGCGGCGGGTCGTTGACCTGGCGCCACGCGATGGCGAGGACGTCGCCCGTGTGGAAGGGGGGACGGCCCGTGAGGCACTCGTAGAGAATGCACCCGAGGGAGTAGAGGTCGGCTCTGGGGTCGACCACCTGGCCGAGCACCTGCTCGGGGGACATGTACAGGGCGGTGCCGGCGCTGCGGACGAGGGAGGCGAGGGCCTCGCGGCCGTGGTCGGCGGCGAAGGCCGAGGCGATGCCGAAATCGACGATGACCGCGCTGCCGTCGGGGCGAACGAGGATGTTCTCGGGCTTGAGGTCGCGGTGGACGACGCCGTGGCCGTGCATGTACGCGAGGCCCTGGCACACGTCGACGAGGGCGCGGAGGCTGGCGCGCAGGTCGCGGTCGGCTTCGAGGGCGGCGCGGAGCGTGCGGCCGGGGACGAGCTCCATCGCGTACCAGGGGAAGGCGTCGGCGACGCCCTGGTCGAGCACGCGGACGATGTTGGGGTGCGAGAGCTGGGTGAGGGCGTGGATCTCGCGGCGGATGCTGGCGACGTCGGCGGGGTCGTCGGGGGGGACGGTCTTGACGGCGACTTCGAGGTCGGTGACCGCGTGGCGGCAGCGGTACACAACGCCCATGCCGCCCTTGCCCACGTGCCCGATGACACGGTAGGGGCCGAAGGCCGTGGGGGACGTCGGTGGGGGGTCGGTCAACGGGTCGCTCCGCGCGTCGATGGGACGACAGCGGCCCCGGTGCGCGCAAGGGGGAACGCGCTACTCGTCGTCGTCGGGGGCGTTGCCGCGCGCGAGGCCGCACTCGTCGCGCAGGCGCGCGAAGGTGACGCGGTGGAGGCCCGCCCGCGCGGCGGCGTCCTTCACCCGCCCCTTCGCGAGCCGGAGCACGCGGCGGAGGTACACATGGTTGAAGCGCAGGCGGAGATCGTTGAGGGCCTCGTCGTGGGGCAGGTCGAGGAGGTCGCGGTAGGCGAGGGAGGCGTCCGGGGGGAGCGGGACCTGGCTCGGGCGCTCGGGCGGCGGCTCGTCGGTGATGATGAGCGACTCGAGGTAGTGCTGGAGCTCGCGGACGTTGCCCGCCCAGAGGCGGGTTTCGAAGTCCTTCGCGGTGAAGTCGGGCAGGCTGAAGTCCGCGGGCACCTGCACGTCACCCCGGGCGCGGATGCGCGTGAGCAGCGCCTCGGCGAGCGGCGGGATGTCGTCGCGGCGCTCGCGGAGCGCGGGGATCTCCACGGTGACCCCGGCGAGGCGCTCGTAGAGGTCGAGGCGGAAGCGCCCCTCGTTGACGCGGGCGGCGAGGTTCTGGTGGGTGGCGGCGACGACGCGGACGTTGACGCTGCGGTCGACGTTGTCGCCCACGCGCCGCACGACGCGCTCGTCGAGCACGCGCAGCAGGCGGGTCTGCGCCTCGGCGGAGAGCTCGGCCACCTCGTCGAGGAAGACGGTGCCTCCGTCGGCGTCTTCGAAGAGGCCGCGGCGGTCGCTGGTGGCGTGGGTGAAGGCGCCCTTGACGTGCCCGAAGAGCTCGCTCTCCAGGAGGGTGGGCGAGAGCGCGCCACAGTCGATGACCTTGAAGCCGCCCTCCGCGCGTCGGCTGTGCCCGTGGATGGCGCGCGCGAGGCGCGACTTGCCCGTCCCCGTCTCGCCCGTGATGAGCACCGGGACGTCGTGGCCGGCGACCTTGCGGGCCCGGTCGAACACCCGGCGCATCGGCGCGCTCTCGCCGAGGAGGTCGCCGAAGGTCCGCGCGGACGACACCGCGAGGGCGCGGTCGGCGGGGTCGAGCTCGAGGCGGAGCAGGCTCTGGCCCACGCGCAGCTCGGCGTCGTCGAACACCTCCACCGGGCAGCCCATGATCTTCACCCCGTTGATCCACGTCCCGTTGGTGCTCATGTCGCGCACGCACACGGCGCCCGAGGCGGCGATGAGCTCGACGTGGGCCCGGCTCACCGTGGGGTCGTCGACGCGGAGCCAGCCCGGCGCGGAGGCGACACCCGCGCTGGGGCCGCGACCGACGCGCAGGCGACCTTCGCCGTCGGGCGTCACGGGCGGCGGGGCGCTGAGTCGGCGCGCGGCCGGGGTGACGCGCACCTGGAAGCCGCGGAGCGAGACGGAATCGACCTTCAGGCGTCGGGTGTCAGACATCGGAGGCTCCCATCTATACACGAAGGACTTTCGTTGCGGGGCGTTTGGGAAACGTGCATAAACGGCTGCACCCGCCGCGATGACCTCCCCGCTCTCCGCGCAGACCGCCGTCGAGGGGCGCTACCTGCTCGACGCACCGCTCGACGGGTGGGGCCTCGGGGAGGTGTGGCAGTGCCGCGACAAGAATTTCCGCAACCGCGCGGTGGTGCTGAAGTTCCTTCCGCCAGAGCGGGCCGAGCGTCTGGGGGACGCGGCGCAGGAGCTGCGCGCACAGCGCGCGTTGAAGCACGCGCACGTGCTCCCGGTGATCAACCAGGGGACCTTCAGCGGCCGCGCGTGGGTGGCCTACGACGGCTTCGATGGGACCTCGCTCGCCCGTACGCTCAGCGAGGCGCGTCGGACGCGGACGCAGCTCGATGCTGCCACCGTGCGCGAGGTGTTTTCGAAGGTGCTCGGCGCGGTGACCGCGGCCCACGAGGCGGCGACGCCGGTGCTCCACGGGTGCCTCCAGACCGCGAGCGTCATCGTGAAGGGCGAGGCGCTGAAGGTGATCGACTTCGGCCTCCACCCCTTCGTCACGCCCGACGCGCTCGGCCCCTTCCGCGCCCCCGAGCTGGCGCGTGAGACCGAGTCGCCCACCATCGCGAGCGACGTGTACGCCCTCGGCGCCACCCTCGCCGACCTGCTGCTGCCGCAAGGGGTGGGCGATCCGCGGCGCGCGCTCGAGGCCCTGCTCACGGGCCGCGATGGCCCTCAGTCGGGACGGTCGCAGCGCCCCGACGTCGCCGCCGCGATCTGGGACGTGATCGCCCGCGCGACGCTGCGCGACCCGGTGGCCCGTTGGGACGACGTGAACGCCCTCCGCGTGGCGTTGGACGCGGCGTGGCAGGCGGCGCCGCTCCCCGCGCCGTCGCGGCCGATGGTGGCGCCGACGCCCGCGCCGATGCTCGTGCCCGTGGCGCCGCTCCCGCCGGCGGGTCCGGCGTTCTCGGCGACGATGCCGCCGCTCGCGGGGGTGCTGCCGCCGGCGACCGTGCCGGGGCCTGCGCCGGCGTTCTCGCGGCCGGCGACGATGCCTCCGGTGTCGGCCCCGGCGATGCGCGCGCCCGTCCCGGTGAACGCGTGGGACCCGCCGCCTTCGTACCCGCCGACGCCTCCCGCGACCCCCTCTCCGGGCGACGCGTGGGCGTCGGTGCGGCCCCAGATGCCGCGGACGATGGAGCAGGCGATGGTGTCGGCGTGGGACCCCCTTCCGCCCGCGCAAGTGCCGTCACCGCCGAGCCCGTGGGGGGCGCCGGCCCCGATGGCGCGCGGCCCCCTCGTCGCGGGCGCCCGACCCGCCGAGGACGACGAGTGGGACGAGCAGACGCAGGCCGCGGATCCGTCGCGCATGGCGTCGGCAGCGGCGTCCCTCGCGCGCCAGCGTGCGGTGCAGGAGTCGACGATGGCGCTCGACGTCGACGCGCTCACGGGGGGCCTTCCGTCGTTGCCCTCGGAGTCGACGATGGCGCTCGACGTCGACGCGCTCACCGCGGCGGCCCAGCCCCGCGCCTCGCGCCCGGTGCAGACCACGCGCCTCGAAGACGACTGGAAGGACTCGGTGGTGATGCTCAACACCACCACCGGGAGCACCGCGCCGACGGGCGTTGGGGACGACGACGACGATGATGTTCCCTACGAGCCCGGCTCGCGCACGAACATGGCGCCCGCCCCCGCCGAGGTGCTCGACACCATGGAGACGCTCCAGCCGCGGAGAAATATGGCGGTCGAGGCGTACCTCGCGTCGGCCAACCCGATCCCGACGTCCGAGCGGACGATGGCGATCGACACCGGGGCGAGGCCCTCGGACAACTTCGCGACGATGCCCGCGCCGATGGCCGGACCGGCGTACGGGATGCCGCCGCCGCGGGCTCCGATGCCGATGCCGATGCCGGTGCACCAGCCCCAACCGGCCTTTGCGAAGCCCCTTCAGGCGCCGCCGTCGTCGAAGGGCCCCATCATCGCGGCGGTCATCGGCTCGCTGCTGCTGGTCGGAGCGGCGGTCGCTTTTGCGTTGGTTCGCTGACCGTTACGGGGCAGCGAGATGGTCGAGCGTCGCCTGCTCGTTGGCGGTGAGCGTCGCGCGCGGTGATCGCTCGAAGGGGTCGGCGGCGAGGTCGTACGCGGCGGTGGTCTCGGCGTCCCAGCGCTCGCGGATCACCTTCACGCGCCCGTCGCTGTAGCCATCGGTGATGTGGGACGCGAGCTCGCGCGGCGTGGGGCAGCCCTTGCGCGCCGCGCGGAAGTAGAACGGTCGGTGTGGATCGACCGCGGGCTCGCCGACGCCGAGGACGGTGGGCGTGAGGTCGACGCCCTCGCACGACGGCGCTGCGAGGCCCGCGAGGGTGTGCAGCGTGGGGTAGAGGTCGAGGCCCTGCACGCGGGTCTCGACGCGACGAGGGGCGGTGACGCGCGGGTCGACGACGAGGAGGGGAATGCGGAGAACCTCGTCGTGGAGTTGGGCGTGATGGGCGGTGGAGGCGTGGCCGACGTGGCCGTGGTCGAGGAGTTCTTCCCCGTGGTCGGAGGTGAGGACGAGCGCGGTGCGGTCGGCGACGGCGCGGGCCTCGATGGCATCGAACACGCGGGCCACGAAGTCGCTCGCCTGACGGACGCCAGCAGCGTACATGCGGCGCACGATGGGGGCGTCGGCGGCGTCGAGGCGGTGCTGGTGGCGCGGCACGACGAAGCCCGTCCCCACCGAGTCGCGGAGGTGCGCGGGGACGCTCACGACGTCGAACATCGCCCGGTAGCGCGCCTCCGGCCAGTACGGCAGGTGCACGTACTTGTAGTGGAACCACAGGAAGAAGGGCTCGGGCGTGGCGGCGATGGCGTCGAGGAGCGTCGCGTCGCGCCAGTCGTGCGGCGGCTGCGGGGCCTCCGCGCGGTCGAAGCCGAGGTGGTCGTAGTTGTCGAGGCGGTTGAGGTAGCAGAGGTTGGGGCAGTGGAAGCCCTTCGCGCGCAACGTCTTCACCACGCCGGGCGCGTCGGGGCGCGGCGCCGACCACTCGTAGTGGACGCCGTGTCGGGCGGCGCTCTCGCCCGTGAACACCGAGACGAGCGCGGGGGTGGTCCACGGGCCGTTGGCGTACGCGCGGTCGAAGCGGACGGTGCGCGCGGCGTGGGGCGCGAGCGCGGGCATCAGCGCGACGCCCTCGTGCGCGTCGACGAAGTCCGAGCGCCACGCGTCGATGGTGAGGAGGATGACGTTGCGCATACGAATCGATTTCTACCCGAAGCGGGCGTCGTCGCGCCACCGCGCCGTGCCCGACGTGAAGCGTTCGACGGCGTCGTCGTACCCGGCGCGGACCCCGAGGTCGAGCACCTCGCCGGTGAGCGGGAGGCCGTGGAGCTGGCCGGCGCGGGCGAGCTCCTGGAGCAGCGGGAGGACGCGCCCGTCGTCGAGGGGCCCCGCCGCGAGGGCGCGCAGGTGAGCCTCGCCCCGCACCTCCGCGAACACCGTGTGGGTCGCCGTCCCGTGCGGTGATGGGGTGGCCGCCACCGCGGTGATGCGGTGGGAGACGTCGCAGGTGACGCGGGCGGTGGCGCCGAAGCGATGGGCTCGCGCGTCGTCGAGGGTGTGCACCGCGAAGAGGCTCCCGCGCGTGGGATCGGCGTGGCGGAGGAGCTGCGCGAGGCCCGTCTGGTCGGGGAGGTGCACGTAGTCGGGGTAGAGGACGGCGTAGGGTCCCGCGGGGAGGAGCGCTGCGCCGCGGGCGACGGCGTCGAGCACGCCGCGGGGTTCGGGCTGCACGGCGACGTCGACGGTGAGGCCCGCGGGCGTGTGCGCGGTGAGCCAGTGGAGGAGGGACTGCTTCGCGGGAGAGACCACCACGACGACGCGGGAGACGTTGGCCGCGAGGGCTTCGAGGAGGCTCGCGACGAGCAGCGGGCGGCCGCCGAGGGGGAGCATCTCCTTCGCGCACGTGTCGGTGAGCGGACGGAGCCGCGTGCCGAGGCCCGCCGCGGGGATGATGACGCCGGTGATCACACGACCTCCAGGGAGAAGTGTCCGCCCGGGTGAGCGAGGCGTGCGCCGTCGCGGGTGACGACCCGCACCGAGGTCGCGCCGGGCGCGTCGACGTGGAGGCGTCCGCGCGAGAGTGCGAGGGAGACAGGGCCCGCGAGGGTGGGGGCGCGCTCCAGGGAGAACGACTGCGCGTAGGCCTCGTGGGGGAGCCCGGCGAGGAGGAGGAGGTCGCGGCCGTGACGTCCGGCGGCGTCGGGGAGCTCGGTGACCAGGGCGTCGCGCCAGAGCTGGAGGGCGACGCCGACGCCGCCCACGCAGGGGTCGGCCTGCGCGAGACGCCGGCCGGGGACGAAGGGTTCGGGCCACGAGACGGGGGCGTCGTGCAGCGGCGTCACCTCGCCGAAGGTGTGGACGTCGGGGTCCATCGCGAGCGTCGTGAAGGCCGTGAGGAGCGAGCGGAAGGCGTCGCGCGCGTTGCGATAGAGCAGGTTGCGCGCGTAGCCGAGGGCGTAGTGGGCGTCGATGCCGCGACCGGTTCCCCAGCCGTCGAAGCGCGGGAGGCCGCGGTGGAGAAGGGCGCGGCGCTCGACGGAGGCGTCGAAGCGGAAGCGGCGCGGGTCGTCAGGGGCGAAGAAGTCGAGCGGGTCGAGGATGCCGCACACCATGAGCTCGTAGTACTCGCCCGGGTCGCCGCCGCCGGTGTGGAGCGGTTGGAGAGCGTCGGTGTTGATGGCGTCGAGGGCGGCGAGGATGGCGGCGCGGTAGTCGCGCTCGGCGGTGGTGAAGCGGGCGTCGCCGGTCATGCGGGCGAGCTCGCGGAGGCACACGCAGCTCGCGATGTCGGTGTGGAGGCTCTGCGTGGGGAAGCCCAGGTCGCCGCCAAAACGAAACGGAGGGAGGAGCCCGGGAAACACCCGAATCCCGCGCGCGTCGGGGCTTCCGTCGGCGCCGCGGGTGAGCGCGCGGGCCGCGAGGATGCGCTCGCCGCACCCGACGAGGAGGTCGCGCTCGTCGGCGCGGAGGTCGCGGAAGTGGAGGCCCGCGAGGTCGAGGAGGCGCGACGTCTGCCAGGGCGTGAGGGCGCGGCGGAGGTCGTGGAGGTAGTGACGGGCGTCGAGGTGTTCGTCGGTGAGGTAGGTGGCGCGGAGTGACGTGAGGGCGCGCTCGGGGAGGCCCCACACGGCGACCGCGCGGAAGAGGTAGTCCTCTTCGAGGCCGAAGACGTCGCCCGTGTACACGCTGGGGAAGAGCCCGTAGGCGACGCGGTGCTGAGACTGGACGAAGAGGTTCGCGCGGTCGAGCAGCGTGTCGACGAGCGACTGCGTCGGCGCGTCGTGGGCCGTGAAGGGTGAGGCGCCGTGACGGGCGGCGGTGAAGGCGGTGACGGCCTCGGTGGTGATCGCGTCGAGGGGGCGCGCGTGGGGGGTGGCGGCGGTGAGCGGGAGGCGCAGCGTGGCCGCGCGGGCGCCGCCGAAGTGGAGGACGGATTCGTGACGGTGATGGGTGACGGTGAGGTCGACGTCCGCGGTGAGGAGGAGCCGGCCGTCACGCGTGAGCGATCGCGCGTCGGGCGCATGCAGGGTGGCGGGCCACGGGAGCGGCCCCGCACGCACCGCGAGGGCGAGCGGTGGGAGCGGACCGTCGGTGGACGTGAGGTGCGCGTGGAGGCAGGGCGAGGCGCCGCCTTCGACGAGCAAGGTGTGGTGCACGAGGACGCCGTCGAGGCGCGCGGACTGACGCAAGCCCGCGCCGCGCGCGAGGACGGTGCGCTCGAAGAGGGCCGTGCCCGAGGAGAGGGCGAGGTGGCGGTCGTGGACGCCGTCGAGGGGGAGGAGCCAGGTTCCGTCGGGGGCGATGGCGATGCGGGCGTCGGTGTCGGGGAGGCCGAGGCTCGCGGCGTGGCGGGGCGGGAAGGCGCCGGGCGGTGCGGGGGGCGAGGGCGGTGATGGCGCGAGGTCGAGGCCCGCGGGGGCGGTGGTGACGGCGCGCAGCGGAAAGGGCCACGGGCGCGGCGGGAGCGTGACGCGGACGTGGGAGGCGATGCGCGGCGTACGGAGGCGGAGGCCCAGCGCGCGCAGGCCCGCGAAGAGGCCCGCGTCGCGGTCGTCGACGGTGGCGACGACGTCGGTGAGCGCGCCGTCGACGTGCACCTGGAGCGAGGCGGCGAAGCGGGCGGGGTCGCCGATGGTTCCGGCGCGGAAGAGGTGGAAGGTGAGGTGTTCGAGCAGGTGGGGCGCCAGCCACGTGAGGTGGAGCGCGAGGGCGTCGCCGGCGTCGATGGCGGAGGCGCCAGTGGTGTCGAGGGCCGTGGGCGAAGCGGGGGCTTCGAGGCGACCGGCGGTGCGCTCGACGTGGAGGATGGGGGCGTCGGAGGGAGCGAGGATGGGGGCGAGCGCGAGGAGGCGGAGCACGCCGGGGTGCGAGGTCGAGCCGCCGCCCGGGGGGAGCACGACGGTGACGCGGTCGAGGGGGGAGCCGTCGAGGGGGAGGTCGTGTTCGAGCGCGTCGGGGGGGAGGGCGTGGTGGCGGAGGGTTCCGTCGGGGGAGCGGGTTTCGAGGGTGGCGTGGTGAGGGACGAAGCCGGGGCGGAAACGGATGCGAAGGCCGGTGAGGGGGAGCGGCGGGGAGGCGGTGAAGCCCGCGCGGTGCGTGAGGGTGGCGTCGTCGAGGGAGGCGTATTGCTCGTGGGCGCACTCGGGGTTCTGCGGGAGGCCGGAGTGCGTGAGGGAGCCGAGCGTGGCGCCGCGCGCGAGGGAGGACGCGAAGGGGGTGAGGGTGTGGCGAGGAGGGAGGCGCACGGGGGGAGCGGGAGGGTACACGAGCGAATACGCCCGATCGCTCCCGCGATACGGTCTGTCATCCGCGCGCTTCGGACGGGAGGGGCGCCTCCAGCGAGCGACGAGCGAATACGCCCGATCGCTCCCGCGATACGGTCTGTCATCCGCGCGCTTCGGACGGGAGGGGCGCCTCCAACGAGCGACGACTCCTCGTCGTGGCGTCGATC
>JBILLV010000234.1:0-14566 GCA_044375895.1 Polyangiales bacterium
TGCGGGCGATCCAGTTCGAGCCCAGGGTGAGCGCTCGGCGAACCCTGGGACGTTGAAAGGACTCCCGCTCGTCCGCTACGCCTTCGCCAGCGCCGCCGCGAGCGCGTCCTTGAGCTTCGCCCCGCGCTCCGGGTCCACCGAGCACACGAACTCCACCTTGCCGCGCAGGTGCCGCGCGAAGTCGGGGTGCCCGTCGCGGTTCTGGCTCGCCAGGCCGTGCTTCGCGCAGTTGTGCAGCGTCGCGCGGAGCGTCTTGTAGTACTCGCGCGTCACCGTGAGCTCGCGGTTGACGACGAGCCCGGTGACCTCCTGCCGCTGCGACGCGCGCATCACGCGGGTCTTCGCGGTGTTCTCCGCGAGGCCCTCCTCCGCGAGCACCTTGCGCACCGACCACTGGAGCGCGTTCACGTCCCGGCCGCTCTCGCTGGAGAAGCTCAGGTCGTCGGCGTAGCGCGTGTACGTGAACCCGAAGCGCTTCGCCAGCCCGGTGAGCCGCGCGTCGAGGCGGCGGCAGATCACGTTGGTGATCGCCGGGCTCGTGCACGCCCCCTGCGGCAGCACCCGCTCGCCGAGCGCCACGTAGTACGTCTTCCCATCGAGCGTGGTCTCGACGCGCGGGGGCTCGGTGCAGAGCAACGCCAGCACCGTCGCGACGTGCTCGCTGTACCCCATCTTCACGAAGAGCCCCTTCACCCGGCGCCACGTGATGGACGGGAAGAAGTCCTTCAGGTCGAGGTTGATCACCACCGCCTTGCCGACGTGCGGCGTCGCGCCCGTCACCAGCGAGCGGTACTTCACAAAACCGTGCGCCGGCGCCGCCACCGCGACCTTCTCCAGCACGTTCTTGAACACCCAGCGCTGCGCCGCCGCGAGCCGCGGCTTCGGGGCCGAGATGCGCCGCACGCCGCCCGTCTTCTTCGGGATCTCGTAGCGCCGGTAGTGAACGAGCGTCGCGCCGCGGCGGTGGTACGTCAGCCAGCGCAACTGCGGCAGCGTCAGCCCGAGCACCATCGCGACGTCCTTCGACGTGGCCAGCACCGGGAGCCCCGCGGCCGTGAGCTTCGCGGCGTCGCTGACCGTCCCCTGGAGCCCCGCGCTCACGCCCTCGCCGAGGTGGACGACGTGCGCCTTGCGGTGCTGCGCGTACGTGTCGCGGCGCTGCTTCGCCTCCGCGGCGCGCTTCGCCTTCGACTCCTTGCGGCGCTTCTTCGACGCCTCCCAGCGGCGCTTGCGCTCCTCCGCGAGGGCCTTCGCCGGGTCTTGCACCGTGCTGGCCTGCGCGCGGAGCTTCGTCAGCTCGGACTCGATCTGCGCGCGCTCGTGGGCCTCCTTGGGCGGGTCGGCGGGCAGGTCTTTGTAGCGGGGCCAGAAGCCGTTGACCCGCATCCGCTCGAGCACCTGGTACTCGCTCGCGCTTGAAACCAGACGCTTGTAGAGCTTCGCCTTCTCGTCGTCGGCCATCGGGCGCTCCCCGTCACAGCACGGAGGGATGCGAAGGAGAGGACTCAGAAGGGTGTGTCACCCGAGGACGGGGCGCGGACGATGGTGGTCCAGCGAACGACCTTTGGACGCGAGCATTCCACTACAAGCGTACTACGCGGGCGTACGGTACACGGGTTCCGGAGGAACCCAACCAGCTGTGTACCGACGCCCGCGTAGTACGCGGGTGACGAATGCTCCCGTGACGGATGGGGAGCGTGTCGGCAGGCGCGGCGTAACACCGCACAGATTGCCAGGAACGACACACCTTCCGCGCCCCGTCCTCGGGCGACACACTGCGCTTCGAAACCCTCTCTCTCGTACCTCCGTCGCTCAGCCGCCGTCTTCCTGTTCGAGGCGGCTCATGTGGCCCAGGCGAAGCGCCATGATGTGCTCGCAGGGGCCTTTGGTTAGACCATACTTGGTGAACTGCGCGCAACTGCAAGTCGCCTCGACGATGCGCCCCTCGACATCCACCGCGAGGGTCGGTCGAACGCGCTGGCCGCTCGCGTCCTTCACGCTCCCAGACAGCTTGTACCCGCCCGTCGGCACCGGCCGCCGCGCGGTGATCATCACGCCGCCCGCCTTGAAGATCGTCTCGGCCTTGGCCTCTTCGACCGTGAGCGACGCGGGGGAGGGGGGCTTCACCGCGGCCTGCGCCTCCTTGATGGTGAAGGGCTCGGCGAAGAGCTCGCGGTGCCGGTACACCTTGCCCCCGAGGTCGTACATCGCGCGGCCCACCTGGCAGAGGTACGACAGCGCGCCGCGGGTCTTCTCGACGCCGAGGTTGGTCTCCTGCGCGACCCCGACGTCCGTGCCGTAGCGCGTCTTCTTGAGGGCCTCGTAGGTGCTCAGCACCTCGGCCGCGGTGGCCGGGAGGCGGCGCGCCAGGAGGTCGAACTTCTGCTTCCCGCTCGTCCAGTCGTTGTCCGTCCAGCCCGAGAGCCCGAGGGTGAAGGTGAGCTCGCCGAGGTCGACCACGTAGAGCGTCGGGAGCCCTTCGCCCGCGAGGAAGACGTCCACCTTCTGCGTCTGAGGGATGAGCCGGGCGAGGGTGAGCAGGCGGTCGCGGCCCCAGGTGCGCACCGTCATCGCCTTCGGGCCTTCATAGATGGCCGTGGGGGAGAGCTCGATGACGTGGTTCCACGGCTCCATCACCACCTTGACGGGGGCGCCGGGGGTGAGCTCGAAGCGCATCGCCCGCGGCGACACCTTGGCCTTGTGGCGCCGGAGGAAGCGGCACAGGTTGAAGAGGTCGACGGCCTCCATGCGAAAGTGCGTGAGCCCCAGCGACATGGTCGCGTGCACCTGGAGGAAGCCCTTCACCCAGCTCTCGGGCAGGTCGATCTTCTTCTCCTTGTGCGAAGGCCCGCCCTCGGAATGGACGGTGAAGCCCGACGGGTCGATGTCGAAGCGCGTGCGGCGGTACGTGCGCATGCGGTCGAGCTCGCCGTGGAGCTTCGCGCTGAAGTCGATGTTGGTGGTGCCGCACTCGAAGGCGTCGATCTTCTCGAAGAGGTCGTACTTCGCCGCGAGGCGCGCGTACGAGCTCTCGTCGCGCGAGAACGCTTCGAAGAACACCTCGTCGGGGTGCACCGTGATGACGGGGTCGAAGAGGTAGTTGAGCTCGTACTGGTGCGTGTACACCCACTCGAAGTAGTCGTGGCGCGCGCGGAAGAAGGGCTTCATCCGCTCGAAGCGGTGCCCGTCGAGCACGTCGCGCCGCGCCTCCAGCTCCACCATCCGCTGCCGCGCCGCGCCGCCCTTCATCGCCAGCGACGCGAGGAACTTCTTGTCCTGCTCCTCCATCCACGCCTTGAAGGCGAGCCGGTCGCGCGGGTGATACTTGAAGTCGCTGACCACCACGTCGTAGAGCGCCGCGAGCCCCTCACGAAACTGCAGCGGCGACCCGAGCGTCCCCTTGAAGAAGGCCGCCTCGCGGAGCTGGTTGGTGGCGAGCTGTACGTCCGTCGTGCGGAGCCCGCTCGTGATCGCGCTCTGCCCGTTGTACTTGAACTGGACGATCACGCCGTCACCCCCTGCACCACGACGCGCGACTCCACCTCGGGGTGCTCCATCCGCAGGCGGACGAGCGCGTCGAGGGCCCGTTCGAAGTCCTGCCTCCCCTTGGTGCGGACGAAGTCACCGAGGATGCGCGCGGAGACCTCGGCCTGTCGCTCGTCCACCAGGCCGCGCGCGAGGAGGAAGTCGACCACCGCGCGCTTCTCCACCCGCGAGGGCCAGAGGTCGTAGAGGCACGTGCGGAAGAAGCCCTCCAGCCGCGCGAGGGCCACGAAGCCGGGCTTCAGGTGCCCCACCACGAGGTCGAGCGCGAAGCGGCGGATGATGGGCGCGGGGTGCTGCGAGAGCCGGTGGATGAGCTCGCCCATCTCCAACTGGTCGATGTCGCGGAGCACCACCTCGCGCCCAAAGCTCTGCACCTCGGGGCGGTTGGAGTCGCAGAGCCCGACGTACCCGTCGATCCCGAGCGCCTTGAGGTCGACCTTCGTGCGCAGGAGGTCGAACGCGAACTCCCGCGTGTCGGCCCACTCGCTCTCGGCGAGCGTGAAGAGCATCGACGGGTCGGCCTTCAGCTCGTCGAGCGCGCCGCGGATCATCCCGTGGGCTGCCTCGCGCACCGCCGCCACGTCGTGCAGCGCCATCGCCAGCACGCGCGGCAGCCCGAGGGCCTTGAGCGCCTCGGGCTTGTGGCCGAGCACCGTCCCGCCGACGGCCTGCGCCGCGGGTGAGCCCTTCGCGACCATCGCCATGAGCTCGTCGACGCCGAGCATGTTGGCGAACTCCTCCGCCAGCCCGTCGCGCGCCACCCGCGCGTAGCCCTCGTGCGCGCCGGGCGTAGGCTCCGCCGTCTGGAGCACCGCCAGCAGCCGCTCGGCGAGCTCGCGCCGGTGCCACTGATCGGCCTCGTCGAGGCTCGCGACCACGAGGCCCGCCGCCACGGTGCGCGTGCTCGCGTCGGCCGCGCCGAGGAAGCGCATCGCCCGGTCGAGGTCCACCGTCCAGAGGGCGGCGGTGGTGGCCAGAAACCGCTGGCCGAGCGAGCGAACCGTCGGCCGTCCATCGGCGAGGAGGGCATCGACGAGCGTCCAGTCGGGGAGGGCCGGGTCGAAGCGCCGTTCGAGCTCCGCGGAGGCGATGGCGACCACGTCGTCGTGCGGCGCACTCAGCATCGCCAGCACGTCGGAGTGGGAGGCGTCGGCGAGGGCCTCGGGGTGGCGCTTCACGCCCTGCACCGCGAACTCCAGCACCTCCACCAGCTTCGAGCGGGCGAGAAGCGGGACGTAGGCCTTCGGGGCCGCGTCCCACAGCTCGGGGAAGGACTCGATGCGCCCCTCGGGCATCTGCGCCTGCCCCTTGGTGACGTACTTCGTGCGAAACGACAGCGTCCGCGCCATGAAGTCGAAGCGCTTCGACTCGCCGCGCAGCACGCGGTGGAAGACGTAGGCCCGCGCCCAGGTGTCGTACGCGCCCTTGTGGTTGCCGCGGTCTTCGGGCGCGTACGAAGCGAGCGCGTGGGCCGCGAGCCAGGGGTACTTCGACGGCTGGTGGCGCGCGTACTGGACGAGCTGGCGCCACGCGAAGCGCCGCATGAAGGCCTGCGTCGAGCGCTGGAAGATGCGCGTGCTCCGCTGCTGGCCGTCGAGCCCGCTCTTCACCACCGCGGTGGTGCCGTGGGAGGTCTTCGAAAGGCGGTCGATGCGGTGCTGGAGCCAGCCGAAGGTCGCCGCGTCACCGCGCAGGAGGCAGCGCTTGAAGACGCTCTTGGCGTAGCGCCAGATGTGAGGGGCGGCGAGGTTGACGTTGCTGAAGCCGTGGCGCGCGCAGGCCACCGACAGCGGCGTTGCCAGCTCGTAGAGGGTGTCGAAGCAGAGCCCGAGCTCCTTCGCGTCGATGCCCTTGAACTGCGCCACCACGGACTGCACGGCGGCCTCGGAGACGTCGTCGGGCTGGGCCGCCGCGAGGGCCGTCGCCACCGCCGCGGGAAGTCGCTCGCGGGCGCTCTGGAGGGACTCGGCGAGGCCCACCGTGTCGCCGAGGTTGCGCAGCGCCTCGACGCCCGAGCGTCGCCGCGACAGGAGCTTGCGGGAGGCTTCCGCGCGGCACACCGGGAGGGCCTTCGCGTCGCCGAGGCGCCCGAGGGCGTCGACGATGGAGGGGAGGTCGGTCCCCTGGAGTTCGGCGGCCATGAGGAGGGGGCCGACGGCGGCGGGGTCGCCGAGCCAGCCGAGGCGGGCGGCGGCGTGGGCGCGCACCTTGGGGTTGCCCGCCATGAGGGCCTGCGTGAGGGCCGTGAGCCCCGCGCGGACGAAGCCCTCGGCGCGGAGGTCGTCGACGACGGAGGCGTGGCGATCGGTGAGCTCGCCCTCGGGGTAGGGGCCGTAGGCGACGCCGACGGAGAGCTTCGCGCGCCGCGGGCCGCGGGCCACCTGGACGTTGAAGAAGCCCGGCTTCGCCCACGCGGCCTGCACGGAGACCACCGCGACGCGGTCGGGTCCCTTCGGATTGAACAGTCGGATGATCGGGATCACGCGCGCTCCGCCACTCGCTAGGGGGCGGCGACTCTACCCCCGGGTCGCGGCGGGGATCAACGCGCTCGTGCGGGGCCTCTTGTTTCGCGCGCTGCAGTCGTTTCCTCTGCCGCAGTTTTGCCCCACGGCGCCTCGATTCGGTAGCTTCCGCCGGGCGCGATGTCCTTCCGCTCCGGCCTCGGATCGTTCGTGCTCGGCGCCGTCTGCGGCGCAGGGCTCATGGGCTTCTACCTCCGCGGCCTCGACCTCCGCGCCGAGCTCACGCGCGCCCACGGGGTCGTGTCTCCACCCCTCCCGCCGCGCCCCTCCGTCCTACATGACGCGGGGGTGCTCACCGACGGCGGCGCACCTTCCGACGGCGGTGACGCGGGACGGGTCGGTCCGCCTGACGGCGCGCTCCCCGTGCCGGGCGGCATCGTGCTCGTGGGCCAGCCCGATCGACGCGCCGTCCACTGGCCCGAACCTCTTCAACCGAGGGCCGTCCCCGCCGCCGAGGTGTGGCCCTTTGCGCTCGATGTGACGCCGGTGACCGCGGGCGCGTACGACCAGTGCGTCCACGGCCTGAGCTGCACCGCGATCGACACCCGCGGCTGCCGCGACGCCCCCTACCGCGACGAAGACCCCGTCACCTGCGCCACCTGGGCACAAGCCGAGGCGTACTGCACGTGGCTGCGGGGCCGCCTCCCGAGCATCGCCGAGTGGGAGCAGGCCGCCGCGATGGACGCCGCCTTCGTGCTCCCCGAGAACGTCCCCTTCGAATGGGTGGCCGATCGCTACCCGGCGAGCGTCTTCGAACGCGGCCCGAGCATCGCTTGCAACGACGAGGCGAACGAGCGCTACGACGTGTGCCGCCACGCGCGCATCGGCCGCCGCCGCGCCCGCCGCCCACCCCGCTTCGAATGGGGCGTCACGGGCGCCGTCCACCGACTCGACACGTACACGTTCCGCTGCGCCTACACGCGTTGACGTTCCCGCCACGCCTGGGGCTCGGGTAGCATCCCACCCGCCGAGCCCCAAGATGACCTCCTCGACCCGCTACGACGGACCCAAGCACGACGGCCCCGCGAGCACGTCGCCCTACCCCCTCAGCCGGATGTCGGCGCCGCACGACCTCGTCGACACGGCCCGCGCGATCCAGGAGGCCGACGCCATCCTCGCGACCGTCGCCACCGACAAGCTCTCGCAGATCGCCGAGCAGATTCGCGCGCTGCAGGA
Organism: Polyangiales bacterium; assembly: GCA_044375895.1. Taxonomy (GTDB): domain Bacteria; phylum Myxococcota_A; class Polyangia; order Polyangiales; genus CAISKJ01. Next base: position 7,245 of record JBILLV010000234.1, read on the forward strand.
TCAAGCCCGCGATGTGCTCGAGCGGGCGCGCCGCGACGCCGAGCTGCACCGCGCCGAGTGTCGCTTCCAGAAGGTGGCCGGGCAGACCTACCACCTCTACCGCCGCACCCGCGATGGCAGCGACGCGCTCTACTTCTCGATGCTCTCCCCGGCGGACTGGCGGGGCGCGCCGCCCGATGCCTTCGCGGGGTCGTTCCGGCTGGAGGCCGACCAGTCCTTCACCCCGGCGGAGGAGGCCGCGGCGCGGGACGCACGCTTCTCCACGGCGAAGCGTCTGCTCGCGTCGGGCGGCTGATCGTTCGCGATGACCTCCAGCATCATCGACACCCGCCCCTTCGACGAGCCCTCCGACGACGACGACCGGCCGACCCCGTTGCTGCCCGATCCGGTCGCCGCGGCGCCCCGAGCCTCGACGGTGGGACCGCGCTGGCAGGTCGGCGACACCATCGCGGGCGGGGCCTATGAGATCACGCGCTGCCTCGGGCGCGGCGGCATGGGTGAGGTGTACGAGGCCCGCGACGTGGCCCTCGCGCGGGTGGTGGCGATCAAGGTGCTGCGCGACGGGATCGCCCCCGGCGTCCTCGCCTTCGAGGCCCGGGCGCTGGCCGCCTGCCGGCACCCGGGGGTGGCCGCCGTCCACTGCCTGAGCCGCGAGGGCGGGCTGCACTTCCTCGTGATGGAGCGCATCTACGGCGTGACCTTGAGCGCGCTCCTCGCGCAGCGGAAGCAGAGCGACTCGCCGCTCACGGTGGAGGAGGCCCTCGACCTTCTCATCGGCGTCTCCGAGGCGCTCGCGGCCATCCATGAGACGGGCGTGGCCCACCGCGACCTCAAGCCCGACAACATCCTCGTGGCCCCCAGAGGCCGCGTGGTGATCGTCGATTTCGGCATCGTGGCCCCGGAGTGCGAGCGCGACCGCGACGCTCCCCTCGCGGGGACGCCGTACTACATGGCCCCGGAGACCATCGCCGCCGACGTGAGCACCGGCGAGGGTCACCTCGTCGACCTGTACGCGCTCGGCATCGTGGCCTACCAGGTGCTCACCGGGGAGCTTCCCTTCGAGGGCGACTCGCCGATGGATGTGCTCTCTCAGCACCTGGTGAACACCGCCCCCGACGTGCTCGACGCCCGCGCGGACGTCCCCGCCGAGCTGGCCCTCCTCCTCGCCGAGCTCCTGCAGAAGAGCCCCGACGAGCGGCCGCAGCGCATCGAGGCCGTCCTCTGGCGCCTCCGCGCGATTCGCGGGGAGCCGCAGCGGCGTGCGCGGACGAAGCGCTTTCGGGTGCTCCTCGCCGACGGGGACGTCCACGCCCTCCGTCTCGCCGAGCTGGTGGTGCGCCGCGTGGCCGCCGACGCCGACATCGAGTCGGTGTCCGACGGCGTGGATGCGCTCCAGGCCGCCACCCGACGGGCGCCCGACCTCCTGGTGCTCGACCTCGACCTCCCACGGATGAACGGCCTCGAAGTGACCCTCGCCCTCCGCGGCACCCACACCCTCGACCGAGCGGCCATCGTGCTCGTGGGCGAGCGCGCCCGGCCCGACGACGTGGCGGTGATGCGCGAGGTCGGCGCGGCCCACTTCCTGAAGAAGGGCGCGTCGTTCGAGGCCGCGCTGGCGGGCGCGGTCCGAGGCGTGCGCGCGCCGCGCTGAGCGGCTGACGAACATCACCACGGAGCGATCGGGGAGACGTTTCCATTGCCACGACGGGCGCGACGGTGGCACCCTCACACCGCTTCCAACACACCTGCCGCCGGAGGTTCATCACGCTGATGGGCGACCACATCGACAAGGACAATCTCACGGTCACCTCGTCGTCGCGTCCCCGCGACAGCCTCATGCCGACGGCCGACGGCGTCACCATCGTCGTGACGAAGGCCTACGGCCCCGCGGGCGACTCGCTGGTGGGCCTCTCCGACGTCACCTTCGACGGGCACCCCGCGGTGACGCTGAAGGTGCGCGCGGGCGAGCGCGAGGGCCTCGTCCACCTGTCGCCCATCCACGGCGACCGGCGCAAGGCGGGCTTCACCGACCTCTCCATCGGGACGAAGTGCGAGCTCTACTGTCCCGTGTCGGGCAAGCGGCTCGACTACGTCGGCCCCGTCGATGACGGCTCGGGCGCCGATTACTATGCGATCTACCTCACCGAGAAGTGCTCGCCCGACGCGATGGTGGCCGTGAGCGACGTGTGGGGCCACTACCACTCGCGCGTGATCGATGACTCCGAGCTCATCTCGTACTGGGCTCGCACCCACGAAGAGTAGAGCGCCAGGAGCGTAACGCCCGGACGATGGAGCCGCCGCTGCTCTACACCCTCCAGTTCGATTGTGTCGGTGTGGTTGCGCGCGTGGCGCTCAACGGCATCGACGTCGCGTCCGAGTGGGAAGGCGCCCGCCGCGCCGAGCTCGACGACGTCAACCCCTTCATCGTCGAGGGATCCAACCACCTCGACGTCTACCTCACGCCCATGACCGACGACGCGGGGCGGGTCGTCGGCAAGGAGCACAAGTTTCGCTGCACGGTCACGCGGCTCACGCGCGGTCGGCCCCTTGATGAGGGCGAGCGCATCGCCTGGTACACCTGGTCGGCGGCCGAGTGCCCCGTCACGCCAGGGACGCTCGTGGGCGTGTGGTCGCGGCAGTTTACGGTGAAGCCCGAGCAGGCCTTCGGTCGCTGGTGCTGGCAGGAGACCCCCACCCATCCGCCGGGCGACAGCGACCCCCTCGAGCTCGTGGCGCTCGCCGAGATCGTCCACGGCGCGCTCTCCCGCAAAGACCTCGACGCCGTCCTCCAGCTCACCGAGCTCCGCTCGCTGGAGCTGTCGGCGGCGAAGGGCGTTCACTACGACGAGTACCGCGAGGAGCAGGCGTCGATCTACAAGGGCTGGTTCGGCTCGCCGTGGTGGTCGGTCGACCCCTTCGACCCCAACGCCCTCGCGGCCGTCCCCTACCTGCGCGGCCGCATCGTGCGGGTCACCGATCCGACAGGCAAGGCGCCCATCCAGGGGACCGACGGCGTGCGGCGCTTCTCCTTCCCCTTCATGGCGTCGCGCATCGAGGGCTCGTGGACCATCGTTCGCTGAGCGCTCCCCGTGGACGCTGACGCGCTCGTCCGCCGCTGGCTCGCGGGGCGCGCGCAGGTGCAGCCCGACGGCTCCGTCGCCCTCGCGCCCCGCGCTGGCGTGGCCCTCGTGGACAAGCTCCGCCGCGCCTACCGCTGGATCGCCGACCGCGCCCTCGTCACCCCCTACGACGACGTGGAGTTCGGCGCGGCGCGGCTCCTCGGGAAGGGATCCACGAAGGTGCCCACGCACCAGGGGGAGGCGTGGTGCTCGTTCGTCCTCTTCCCGCTGCTCACGCTGGTGACCAAGCAGCGGCTCCTCATCGTGGGAGGCCCCGGTCGCGGCAAGACCTCCGTCGCGATGCTGATGTCTCTCCTCGCGGGCCACACGCCGGAGGAGGTGCGGCGGGCGGTTCAGCACGGACACCCGCAGCTCACCGTGGCCGACCTGCTCGGCGCCCCGTTGCCCAGCGAGCTCATCCGGGCCGAGCGCACCGGTGACGTGCGGGTCTCGTGGCGCGGATGGATCACCCACGCGGTGAAGGTGATCGACGAGTACAACCGTATCCCCACCAAGACCCAGAGCGCCCTCCTCTCGCTGATGGCCGAGGGCTACGCGGAGTGCTTCGAGCAGGTGGTGGAGGCCGGGCCGTCGGCGTGGTTTCTCACCGCCAACGACGACCTCGGTGGAGGGACCTTCGAAGTCATCGAAGCCCTGCGCGACCGCATCGACCTCGTGGTTCGCTGTCCCCCCTACAGCGGCCGGATGCTCGACACGCTGGTGGCCCGCGTGGAGGACGGTGGCTCGCCCGAGACCACCGTGCCGCGCGACCTCGTCTGGACGCGCGACGAGCTCGCGCGAGTGGACGCCGAGCTCGCGGCGGTGAAGGTGCCGCGCGAGGTCTCCGACGCGATGGGCTTCTTCGGCGGGCAGCTCGACTTCTGCGGCCGCGCCGCCGCCCGCCTCGAATACAAGAACAAGGACTCGCTCCATCTCACCGGGCGTCGTGTGGCCCACGTCTGCAACGAGGACTGCCCCCTCGACAAGCAGCAGAACCTCTGCACCCAGACCGAGAACGGCATCTCCGCCCGCGCGTGGCAGTCGGTGCTGCGCTACGCGCGGGCTCTGGCGTGGTTTCGGCGCAAGACCGCCGTGAGCCCCGAGGACGTGCGGGCGGTGCTCCCCTGGGCCCTTCACGACAAGGTGCGGGCCAACGCGCAGAGCGCCTTCTTCGCCAAGCCCGAGAACGCCGTCTACCTCACCGACCGGGTCGCGTGGGTGCAGCAGATGTTCGACAAGGCGCTCACGCAGCAGGCCGCCCACGCGGCGACGCGCCTCCCCGTGATCGACATCACACGACGAGCGGGCGCCGACCTCGACGGGATGACGGAGCCGCGGCTGCGCGAGACGATGACGGCGCTGGAGGCGCAGATCGGGCGGCTGGTGGAAGGGGGCGAGCTCAACGCGCCGGTGTACGACGACGTGATGATGCTCCGACGGCTCCACGCGCGGTGTCGGGCGCGGATCGCGGCGCTGGAGGACGGGTCAGGGTGAGGCGGGCTGAAAGGCCAGCGACACGGAGTTGATGCAGTAGCGCTTGCCCGTCGGCGGCGGTCCGTCGTCGAAGACGTGCCCGAGGTGCCCACCGCAGCGGGCGCAGCGCACCTCCGTCCGGGCCATCCCCAGCGTGTGGTCGGTGTGCTCGTCGACGCGCCCCGCCTCCACCGGCTGGTAGTAGCTCGGCCAGCCCGTCCCCGAGTCGAACTTGGTCTCCGACGAGAATAGCGGCGCGTTGCACGCTGCGCACACGTAGAGCCCGCGGTCGTGGTGGTTCCAGTACGCCCCCGTGAAGGCCCGCTCGGTCCCGGCCTCGCGGAGCACCTCGTACTGATCGGGCGTCAGCCGCTGGCGCCACGCCGCGTCGGAGAGCGTCAGGCGAGCGCCCACGGGCGGCGTCCCGCTGTTCACGGCCGTCGACGTCGGGGCCGTCACCGTCGCGGCGGGAGGCGGCCGGTCGGGCGCGCGCGGCGCCGCGGTGGGCCTCGTGCACCCAGCCAGCAGGCACATCAGCAAGGGCTTCACGAAGTGCTTCATCATGTCTCGTCTCCAGCGCCGTGGTGGGGTGTACCCGTTGAGGGGACACCGCTCCTACGCCACGGGTACCCGCGAAGGTAACAGCGGTGGTATCAGCGACGCCGCCGTGGAGCCCCTCACCGTCACCCCCATCGGGGTCATCCGAACCCCCTACACCGACCGCTACCGCGCCCCGCGGCAGCCCGGCGTCGCCCCGGTCGGCGAAGAGGGCGTCATCGAACTCGTCGGCGGCATGAACCTCGAGCAGGCCGTCGCCGACCTCGCGGGCTTCGATCGCATCTGGGTCGTGGTGTGGTTTCACCGCAACGTCCACTGGCGCACGCGCGTCCTCCCGCCGCGGGGGGGGCGCACGAAGCGTTCGGTGCTGGCCACCCGCTCGCCGCACCGCCCCAACCCCATCGGCCTCTCCGTGCTTCGCCTGCTGGAGGTGCGCGGCCGCACGCTGCGCGTCGCCGACGTCGATCTCCTCGACGGGACGCCCGTCCTCGACATCAAGCCGTACATCCCCTACGCCGACGCCTTCCCCGAGGCCCGCCACGGCTGGCTCGAAAACGTCGAGCGCGACGAGCATGACGGCGCGGCCGCCCGCTATGACCTCCGTTGGAGCGAGCTCGCCGATACGCAGCGCACCTTCCTGCGCGACGGCTTCGGCGTGAGCGTCGGCGAGGTGGCCTCCGTGGCGCTCTCCCGCGATCCCGCGCCGCACCCCTACCGCCGCATCCTCCACGACGGCGACGGGGGTCTCATGATCGCGGAGAAGTCGTGGCGCTTGCACTTCCGCGTCGAGGGTGAGGTGGTGGAGGTGACCCGCGTGTCGAGCGGCTATCGGGCGGAGGTGGTTCAAACGAGCGACGACGCGGCGATGCTCGACGGGGCCGCCCACCGCGCCTTCCACGCCCGTTGGGGTGGGCCGTGACGCGCCGTCGCCTGCTCGTCGGCGGCGGGCTCGCCGCGCTGCTCGCGTTGCTCGCGGTGGGGGTGCACGGCTGCGAGTCGCTCCACCCCGACCCGGCGTGGCGGGCTCACCTGGCGCGCGCCACCGTCGCGGTGCCGGGTGTCCACGTGGCGCCGGCGATGCGCTGGGCGAAGCGCTTTCAGGTGGCCCCGCCGTGCCAGCAGGTGTGCGACCTCGCGTCGACGCCGTCGGGCCTCGTCGTCGCGGCCTCACGGGACGCGCTGGGGGAGGACGGCGCGGCGCTGTTCCGCTGGACGCCGCAGCGGGGATTGACGGAGCTGTTTCGTTGGGAGGGCCAGGGGTTTCTGCGCGTCCACGCGTACGGCGACACGCTGCTGGTGCCCGACGCCGACGCGCCGTTCTCCTTCGGGCGCTTCGTGTTCGACTGGGACGTCGACGGCTACGTCTTCGCCTCCCGCCCCGACGGAACGCTCGACCGCGACGCCCGCGAACTCCTCCCCGCCGTGTACCACGTGTTCGACGTCGCTCGACTCCGCGACGGTCGCACGGTGGCCTCGACGGGCGCCTACGACCCCGCGCGCGTGCCGTACCTCAGCGACCCTGCGCCCGCGGCCCTCTTCGCCGACGATGGCCCCGGGAGGCCCTGGCGGCGCGCGCTGGTGTGGCCTTCGGCGCGGGCTGTGGGGGTGCACCGCTTCACGTACCTCCTCGCGCTGCCCGATGGCGGGTTGCTCGCGGGCGTCGAGTCGCCGATGGGCTACGGCGTCGTGCGCATCGACGACCCGCTGGGCCGCGCGACGGTGAGCGGGGCGACGGGCGTGGAGGGATTTGTCCTGCGCTTCGCGCTCCACGGCGACCGGGTGCTCTGCATCACGCAAGGGGCGGGCGGCGCGCGGCTCCACACGTCGCGCGATGGCGGGCGGGGCTTCGAAGTCGTCGCGAACGCTCCGCCCAACGCGCAGGCGATCGCCGTCACCGACGCGGGGCTCTTTCTGCTCGCGGGCGGCGCGCTCTGGCACGAGCGCGGCGATGTCTTCACGCGACTCACGGAGCCGCATCCGGCGCTCGCGCACGCGGCCTCGTCGCTGGTGAGCGCGGCGCTCGTCGCCCACGAGGGGGCGCTGTGGGCGGCGTCGCCGCGGACGGGGGAGGTGTTCTACGCGGTCGCGGACGGCGCCGACCCGCTGCGGCGCTGAGGCAGCGTCATCGGAAGTTCCCAGGGTTCGCAGGAGCTCACGCCTGGGCTCGAATCG
>JBILLV010000030.1:0-48473 GCA_044375895.1 Polyangiales bacterium
GACGACCTGTTCACCCACCTGCTGGAGGTCATGCCGCCGCTCCCACGTCCGCGACGACGGGCCCCATGAGCCACGACGCCACCCCTGAACGGCTGCACCGGGGTGGCGAAGTTAGACGGGTGGCCCCTTCCGCGCTTCCCTCCAACCCTTCCGCGCCTCCCTCCAACCCACCCCCGCCCGCATTCCCCCCACGCCACTCACCCCTCACCCCCCGCAATCCCATGTTTCCTCGCCAGCGCCCGCAGGTGCTTCCGATCGAGCCCCGACTCCCTTGCCGCCGCCGACAGATTCCCCCCCGCCCGATCGATCACCTCCCGCAGATACGCCCGCTCGAACGCCTCCACCACCCGCTGCCTCGCCTCCGCCCACGGCAGATCGCTCCGCACCGCCAGCTCCCCATCCCCCCGCGGCTCCTCCACGATCGCCACCCGCAGCGCCGCGAACCCCTGCGCCCCTGGCGAGAGCGCCACCGCGCGGTCGACGACGTTGCGCAGCTCCCGCACGTTGCCGGGCCACCCGTGGCCCATCAGCGCGTCGAGCGACGGCCCCTCCACGCGCCCCGGATCGACCCCGCGCCGCCGCAGCAGCTCCGCCACCAGCGTGGGGATGTCCTCTCGCCGCTGACGCAACGCGGGGAGCATCACCCGCAGCACCGACAGGCGGTAGTACAGGTCGGGCCGGAAGCTCCCGGTGGCCACCTGCGCGGAGAGGTCGTGCCGCGACGCCGCCACCAGCCGAACGTCCACCGCCCGCTCGTGATCGGCGCCGACGGGTCGCACCGCGCGCTCCTCCACCGCCCGCAGCAGCCGCGCCTGCACGGCCGGGGAGACGGCCCCGAGCTCGTCGAGGAAGAGCGTCCCCGTGTGGGCCCGCGCGAAGGCCCCCGCCCGCTGCGCCGACGCCCCCGTGAAGGCCCCGCGCACGTGCCCGAACAGCTCGCTCTCCAGCAGCGACTCCGGCAGCGCCCCGCAGTCGATCGCCACGAACGGACCCTTCCGCCGCCCGCTCGCCTCGTGGAGGGCGCGGGCCGCGAGCTCCTTGCCCGTCCCCGTTTCGCCCTCCAACAGCACGGTGACGTCGCTCTGGGCGGCGAGCTCCAGCACCGCGAACACCTCCCGCATCGCCAGCCCGTCGCCCACCAGCTCGCCGAAGCGCCGCGCCCGCGACGGCGCGAGCTCCACCCGCTGGGGAACGGGCTGCACCCGCAGGTAGCTCCGCCCCACCTTCAGCGTCGCCCCCGCGGGGACGCGCGCCCGGGTGAGCGCCGAGCCCTCGTAGAGCGTCCCGTTGGTGCTCTGGAGGTCTTCGACGACGAAGCGCCCGTCCTCGATGGACACCTGGAGGTGGCGCCGCGACGCCCGCTCGTCGGTGAGGCAGAGGTCGCACGCGGGGTCGGTCCCCACCACCACGGGGGTGTCCTCCAGCGGGGCGCCGCGGCCGCGGTCGGGGCCGTCGACCACCACCACCTGGCACCGGAGCTTGCGCGCGAGGCCCGGGATCGACTCCGTGTGGATGGTGGCGTGCGTGGCGGTCATCGATGCGCGCGGGATGGTAGCGTACTCCGCCCCCGATGGATCTCCCGCGTCAGCTCGGCCCCTACCGCCTCCTCCGCCGCCTCGGTCACGGCGGGATGGCAGAGGTCTTCCTCGCCGTCGCCCACGGGGCCAGCGGCTTCGAGAAGCGAGTGGCGCTCAAGACGCTCCTCCCCGAGCTGCAGGGCGACGGCGAGTACGAGCGGACGCTCATCGAAGAGGCGCGGCGCGCGTCGGCCTTCCAGCACCGCAACCTCGTCGCCGTCCACGACCTCGGCCTCGCGGGCGGGGTGTACTTCGTCCGCATGGACTGGGTCGACGGCGCCGACCTCGCGGCTCTCCTCGCCCGTTCGCGGCCGAGCGTCTCCGTCGCGCTGCTCATCGCCGAGGAGCTCGCCCACGCGCTGGTGTACCTCCACGGCCTCACCGACGAAGCGGGCCGGGCGCTGGGGTTGGTGCACCGCGACGTGTCGCCGGCCAACGTGCTCTTGTCGCGTTCGGGGGATGTGAAGCTCGGCGACTTTGGCATCGCGAAGGCCACGCACCTCGCGGACATCACCCGCGGCGCGGTGCGCAAGGGCAAGTACGCGTACATGTCCCCCGAGCAGGTGACCGGCGCCGCCCTCACCGCGCGGAGCGATCTCTTCTCGCTCGGCATCACGCTCTGCGAGCTGTTGACGGGGGCGCGCCCCTACGACGCGGGCTCACCGCTCGAGACGATGGAGCGCGTCCGCGAGGCGGCGCCGCCCGACCTCTCCGCGCTCGACATCGACCTCGCGGCCATCGTCGCGCGGTGCCTCGCGCGCGAGCCCGCGCAGCGCTTCGACGACGCCCAGCGCCTCGCCCGCGCCCTCGCCACGGCCCGCAGGACGCGCCCCCCGGCCGGCCCCGAAGAGCTCTCCCGCTGGGTCACCGCGACGCTCGCGGCTTAGTCCTCGTCGACGTCGAGGGCGATGCCCAGCCACACCACGCGCCCCGGCGTCGGCAGCCCGCGGGCCGATTCGAAGCGTGTGCCGAGGAGGTTCTCGCCGAGCGCGAACACCCCGAGCCCCGAGCTGAACTGCCACCCCACCCGCGCGTTGACGAACACCCCGCGCCACGCCTCGCCTCGCGCATCGGTCCCCTCGCGCTCGAACCACAGCGCCTCGGCCCACGCGCGCAGTCCCGCCCGCGCGAACCACACCACCCGCGCCGTCGCCTTCGAGCGCAGCCGCCCGACGATCTCCTCCCCGTTGCCGTCCCGCGTTGTCTGCCAGAAGCCGCTCCCCAGCAGCGTCACGCGCGGGTGCACGCGCACGCTCCCCTCCAACGATCCGCCCGCGCTCCAGGCGCCGTCGACGTTGGTGGGGGTCCAGTAGCCGTCGCGGTCGATGGCCCAGCGCAGGAGCCCGTCGGTGAAGAGCCCGAAGCCGCGCCCCGTCACCTGCCACGGCCGCGCGCCGCCGCCTGCGACCAGCGATCCGTCGACGCCCCAGGCCTGCTCGACGCCCACGTTGGGGTTGCCCCGCTCGCCCACCGCGCCGCCCGAGGGCGTGGCGTACACGAACACCGGCCACACCCGCTCGGCGAAGGTGGGCGGACGAAACCCGCGGCCTCCCGAGAGCTCACCGTGCAGCACAGAGTCCGCTCCACCGGCCCGCAGCGCCACGCGCGGCGACACGAACCACCCGTACTGCGAGTCGCCGTCGATGCGGGCGGCGAGGTCGAGGGTCACCGGGCCGAACGAGCGCGCGTCGCGGACGAAGAGGGCTCCCCGCGAAGCGCTCGGCGCGCCGAAGGTCTCGGTCGCGAGCGACTCGTGCCCGAAGTCCACCCCCACCGTCACCGAACCCAGCGGGCCGAAGCCCTCGCGCGTCCACGCGAGCCGCCCTTGCACCTCCATCGCCGCCTGCCGCGACTCCACCGCGGACGTCCCCGACGAGCTGTCCGCGTCGGGGTTGTACAGCGTCGCGCGCGACACGCTCAACGACGCGCCGGCCTCCAGCGTGGTGCGCGTCTCCACCACCCGGCGCACCACGCCCATCACCTGCGCGCCCTGCCGCGCCTGGCGATCGTCGGCGTCGAAGGCGTCCGCGGCGAGCAGGCTCCCCCACGACGGAGCCCCCGTGTACGAGTCGAACGCGCGCATCCACACGTACGCCGTCCCGCCGCCGTCGAACACGCGGCCGCCCTTCACCGTCGCGTCGAGGAGATGCGCGCGGGTGTTGGTCGACCAGCCGCGCGTGTAGCCCGCGGTGAGCCCTGCGACGAAGAAGCGCTCGCGCTCGCGGAGGGCCGCCACCACCTGACCGCGCGCGCCGAAGAACGGGTTCACGCCGCCCTCGAAGGGCTCGACGCCGTCGCGGTCCATGTCCATGTCCATGTCCATGTCCGCGGTGGGTTCGTCGTCGTCGGAGAGGTACGCGCCGTAGAGCAGCGACGCCGTCAGCGAGCGCGGCACGGTGGGCTCGCGCGTGGTGAGCTCGACGACCCCCGCGACGGCGTTGGCGCCCCAGAGCGCGGAGGTGGGGCCCCGTTGAATCGTCACCCGCTGCAGCAGCGACAGCGGAACCAGGTTGGGGTCGGCCCCCGCCACCGCCGACGCCGTCGCGCGCGAGCTCATGCGCATCCCATCGATCACGAGCAGCGTCTCTTCGGGCGCGCCGCCGCGCAGGCTGAGTCGGCCCACGGAGCCCGCCGCGCCGCCGCCGGGGAGGTCGACGTCGGCCTGCGGGCGGAGGGCGTCGGCGAGCGAGAGTCCGCCGGTACGTTCCATCTCCGCGTGGCCCACCACCGTCACCGAAGGGGCCTGCGCCCGCGCGCGCACGGTCGCCTCGTCGGACTCGTCGTCAGCCCACGCGGGCGACGTCGCGAGTGCCACGCACGCCACGATGCGCCAGGGCTTCTTCACCGCCGATTCGTATCGCCCCAGCGACGCCCTTGTCGAGCGACGAAATGCCGCATGCTCAGCCCGGTCGGCGCTGCACCGTCACGTGCGAGATGCGTGCGCCATCGCGCTGCGCGGCGAGGGTGTTGAGCAGCTCGAAGGCCACCTGATCTTCGTCGAGGGAGGAGGGGGGCGAGGGGAGGGCGGCCTGGAGCGCGAGGCGCAGCGGCCGGGCGGTGGTCGCGGTCGGCGAGAGCAGGCGCTGCAGGTCGCGCGGGGACTTCGTCGCGACGGCGCGCGACTCACAACGGCCGCGCGCCGACTCGAGGCGCGTCCGCACCACGGCGGGCGAGGTCGCCATCAGCTTCGCGATCTGCGCGCACGAGCGTCCCCCCAGCTCGTAGAGCCGGAAGGTGATGCGCTCGGCCTCGGGCGACGACGCGAGGAGCGCTTCGAGGGAGATGGGACGCCCGCGCGCGGTGCAGTCGGCGTCGTTGGACGCCTGCGCCTCGCGCACCCGAATGCGCGCCACCTGCACGGCGAGGTCGAAGAGCGCGGGGCGCGAGAGCTCCCGCGGGGGGAGCGCTTCGACGGCAGGCTGCGCCGTCAAAAATACCTCCAGCACCGCGTCATGCATTTCGTGGGGCGGCACACCGAGGGCGCCGAGCCATGTCCAGACGTCGCGAAAACTGGCTGAAAACAGGCGGAAGAGGGCGGGCGGCGGCGAGGCGATGGCGGCAGGAGCCGGGGCGGAGAGTGCTCCAGTCATTCGGATTGCAGAGACTCTACCACCGTCTGCCAGCCATCTGTCACAGGATGTGCAGAGGCGTCAGAACGCGGTTGCTCGCGATCGAGACAGGAGGGTCGACGCGAGGTGCGTCAGAGGGGGAGGGGAACGTTCGCCGGGTTGGGCGCGAGCACGAGGTGGTTGAGGCCCGTGTAGTTGAGGAAGCCGGCGCCCACATAGCCCCAGCAGTCCACCGAGCCGCCCGAGCGCATCGCGCAGATGTTCTGGAGCGAGCGGACGCGCTCGACGGCGGCGTAGGTCTGTCCGCCGACGACGAGGGAGGCGGCGCGCTGGGTGTCGGGGCGGAGGCCCGTGTACGTGGTGATGTAGGGCATCCCGTTGCCCGCGAGGCCCCACTCGTTGCCGACGCCGCAGTGGACGTTGGTGCCGAGGATCTGGCAGGTGTTGTCGTGGAAGTCCTGGGTGCGCCAGTCGGCGACCGTGCCCCAGGTGACCGCGCGCGTGCCGGCCGACTGACCCCACGCGATGAGCTCCCCGGTGGAGCGCCGCGCCGCGCAGGTCGAGGCGAAGCGGCACGAGATCGACACCACGTCCGTCATCGGGAGCGGCGTCATCAGGGTCGAGCCGACGGCGTTGGTGAGCTCGACGGGGACGTAGCTGTTGGTCGTCACGCCGGTGCCGAGCTGGTACTCGATGTTGCGCCCGCAGCACGCGACCCGCCCCGTGGCGAGGCGCGCGCAGGTGTGGAGGGCGCCGAGCGAGATCTGCGTCGCGTTGTTGAGGCCCGTGACGGCCACGGGGGTCGCGCTGTCGAGCACGGTGCCGTTGCAGAGCTGCCCGAAGAAGTTGTAGCCCCAGCACCGCACCTGGCCCGTGGTGAGCCGCGCGCAGACGTGGGAGCCGCCCGCGGAGATCTCCGCGACGTTGGTGAGGCCCGTCACGGTGACGGGCACGGAGCTGTTGGTGCGGGTCCCGTTGCCGAGCTGGCCGCTGGCGTTGTAGCCCCAGCAGCGCACGGTGCGGTCGGCGAGGAGCGCGCAGGTGTAGTTGCCGCCCGAGGTGATCGCCGTGGCCGTCGTGATGCCCGGCACCTCGGTGAGCGTCGCGCGGGGGTAGATCTCCGTCCCGGAGCTGGTGGTGCCGTCGCCGAACTGCCCGAAGGGGTTGGCGTTGATGCCGCCCCAGCAGACGATGCGGCCCGTGGCGCGGAGCGCGCAGATGTGCGTGGCGCCCGCGCTGATGGCGCGCGCGTCGGTGAGGCCCGCCACGGCGCGGGGGGAGGTCTCCACCTCGTGGCTGATGCCGAGCTGACCGGCGGTGTCGCGGCCCCAGCACTTGACGGTGTAGTTCATCATCGCGTCGCGGAGGATGGCGCAGACGTGGTGCGCGTAGACGCCCACGTCGATGGCGGTGGAGAACGTCCCCGCGCGCACCGGCGTCGCCCGGTTGATCGTGGTGCCGTCGCCGAGCTGCCCGAAGGCGTTGTAGCCCGCGCACCGCGCCTCGCCGCTGATCACCGCGCACGTGAGCACGGCGCCCGCGGCGAGCTCCGTCGCGCCGCGCCAGGCGGGCACGACGGCGGGCATCCGACGGTCGACCGTCGCGGCGTCGCCGAGCTGCCCGTAGGTGTTGCGGCCCCAGCAGAGCACGTCGCCGTTGCCCCGCTTCGCGCAGACGTGGTGCCAGCCCGCGACCACGTCGACCACGTCCGTCAGGCCCGCGATCACGGCGGCGCCCACGCGGTTCATGGTGGTGTTGTCACCGAGCTGGCCGTAGGTGTTGGCGCCCCAGCACCAGAGCGAGCGGTCGGCCTTGATGGCGCAGCCGAAGTTCTCGCCCGCGGCGACGCGCGTGGCGTTGGTGAGGCCCGCGATGGTGGCGGCGGCGCCCACGCCGTTCCAGCACTTCACGAGGCCGTCGGCCTGCGCGGCGCAGACGTAGTTGTTGGTGGTCATCGCGACGTGGCGCGCGCTGGTGACGCCCGACACGTCCTGCGGGACGCCGCCATAGTTGCCGATGGCGCCCCAGCAGCTCAGCGCGCCGGTCGTGCGGATGCCGCAGTTGGAGTTGGAGGCCGAGACGAGCTGCGACACCTCCACCGGCGAGCCCATCTGCCCGACGGCCTGGACGGGCCGCGGGCGGTGAAACGCGCCGCCCCCGGCCGGGCTGGTGAGCACCCCCGAGCCGACCGAGCCCCAGCAGAACACCCGCCCGCCCGAGTAGCGGAGGCACGAGTGGTCATCGCCCACCGTCACCTCCGAGGGCACCGCGCACGACCCGCTGGCGCAGCCGCCTGGGCAGCGACGGCCGCACATGCCGCAGTTGTTCACGTCGGTGGTGAGGTTGACGCAGGTGCCCGAGCACGCCGTCGTGCCCGAGGTGCAGATGGTCGTGCACACGCCGGCGCCGCACACCTGGCCCGCGGCGCACGCGCGACCGCACATCCCGCAGTTGCTGGGGTCGTTCCGCAGGTCGCGGCACGTGCCCGAGCAGTTGGTGGTCGGCGCGGTGCACCCCGGCATGCAGATGCCCGCCGAGCAGAGCTGGCCCGCGGGGCAGGCGCGCCCGCACATCCCGCAATGCGTGTTGTTGCTACGCAGGTCGACGCAGAGGCCCGAGCAGGCCACGGTGCCGGTGGGGCAACGGAGTTCGCAGATCCCGGTGTAGCAGGTGGCGGGCGCGGCGCAGACGTTGCCGCAGGCGCCGCAGTTGAGGTTGTCGCTGAGGAGGTCGCGGCAGGTGGTACTGCAGAGCGTGGTGCCGACGCAGGCGGTGCAGCGCCCCATCGCGCAGGCCTGTCCCGCGGGGCAGACGTTGCCGCAGGTGCCGCAGTTGGACTCGTCGGTCTGCGTGGCGCGGCAGGTGCCTGAGCAGTTGGTGGTGCCCGTCGGGCAGGTGAGGATGCACGTCCCGGCCGAGCACACCTGGCCCGCGGCGCAGGTGCGGCCGCACGCGCCGCAGTTGGCGTTGTCGGTGCGGAGGTCGCGGCACACGCCCGTACAGGCCGTCAGGCCCGTCGTGCAGACCACCGTGCACGCGCCCGCGACGCAGAGCTGGCCCGTCGGGCAGGCGTTGCCGCAGCGGCCGCAGTTGGCGCGGTCGATCGAGAGGTCGCGGCAGACGTTGGAGCAGTTGGTGGTGCCGCCCGCGCACACCGTGTTGCAGGCCCCGTTGGTGCAGAACTGCCCCGTCGGACAGGCGTTGGCGCAGCGGCCGCAGTTGGCGAGGTCGGTGCGGAGGTTGACGCAGGCCGTCCCGCACATCGCCTCGCCCGCCGCGCAGTCGGGCACGCACGCGCCCATGCGGCAGGTGAGGCCCGCGGCGCAGCGCATCCCGCAGGCGCCGCAGTTGGAGACGTCGTCCTGCACGTTGGCGCAGACGCCCATGCAGTCGGTCTGGCCCATCGGGCAGCGCGAGGTGCACGTGCCCGCGAGGCAGATCTCGGTCGCGCCGCACATGCGCCCGCAGGCGCCGCAGTTGCGCGGGTCGTTCTGCGTGTCGGCGCAGTAGGGGGGCATCCCGGCGTCGCCGTCGCCGCAGCGGTCGAGGGGCAGCGAGCACTCCACGGTGCACATCCCCATCGAGCACACCTGGCCGGTGGCGCAGGCCATCCCGCAGGCGCCGCAGTTGGCGCGGTCGGTGTCGGTGGAGACACAGGCGCCGCCGCACTCGCGCTGGCCGCCAGGGCAGAGGCGCTGGCACATGCCCATCACGCACACCTGGCCCGCCGCCACGTCGCACAACATCCCGCAGGCGCCGCAGTGGCGGAAGTCGTTCTGCGTGTCGACGCAGCGGTTGTTGCAGAGCGTCTCGCTCATCTCGCAGGCGGGGCCCGCCTCCTCCTCGACGACGTCGATCGACGCCTCCTTCTCCACCGCGTCGGGGGCGACGTCGGGGGCGACGTCGGGCGCGGCGTCAGGCGCCACATCGACGGGTTCGAGGTCGGGGACGGGGCCGAGGTCGTTGCCGCCGCCGACGATGGGGCGACCCGTACAGGCCGAGAGAAGCGCGAGGAAGAGAATCGAAAGCGCGGACGATCGTTCGAGAGGGCGGAAGCGCTCGCGTCCCATCTAGAACCTCCAGGGAAAGAGTGTGGCGTGGTCGCCGAGGGCGCCGGGTTGCACCCTCGGAGCGTGGATGTTTGTGACGGTACCGGAATCCGCGGCGCGGGTGTCGCAGAAAGGAACGGTTGTCCCAGCGCGCTCAGGCGTCGGGCGGGAGCGCCGCGGCGGCGACGGCGAGCTCTTCTTCCGAGGGCGCATCGTCGCGCACGGGGATGCGGTACTCGCCGCCCAGCCAGCGACCGAGGTCGACGGTGCGGCAGCGCGGTGAACAGAATGGGAAGCTGGGGTTCTCCGGGCGCCGCGCGGTCACTGCGGCCCGACAGATGGGGCAGGGGGAGCTCATGCCGCGATTCTACCGCAGCACCCCGCGCGAAGGCTCAGAGGAGCTGCGCGGCGTCGAGCCAGAGGCCATGAAATCCGAAGGGGACCCGCTGCGGGAGGATCACCCGCGCGAGGGGTCGCGCGTAGAGGTCGCGGGCGTCGACGATGCAGAGCTCGCTGCGCTGATCGAGCTGATCCCACACGTACCCGAGGAGGTACCCGTCGTCCTCGTCGCGCGCGCCGCGCCGGGGCACGAACACCACCTCGCCGCCCTGCCGTCCGCGGCCCCACGCGAGCGTCTCCGCGCTGCCCGAGCGGAGGTCGTACTTCATCACGCCGGTGAAGCGCTGCTCGTCGCCCGCGGCCCCGACCCGACCCACGTAGGCGTAGCGGTGCGGCCTCCCGGTGTAGCCCTCGTGGATGCGCGGGAAGTCGCACGGGACGTCGTCCATGGGCTCCTCGCGGGCCTCCCCCGTGGCGAGGTCGAGGCGCCAGCGGTGGAGCCGCCCGACGTCCGTGGGGGGCGCCTCGCCGGGCTCGTAGAGGTGCGCCGCCAGCACGTCGGAGCTCTCCGCGCGGCAGCCCATCACCACCACCGTGTCGCCTTCTTCCCAGGCGTTGACGGTGTGGAAGAGGGCCCCCGGCGTCACCTCGAACCAGCGCACGTCCGACGCCTGTCCCCGACGCGGCAGCACCCCGATGCGCGCCCCGAGCTCGCGGCGGTACACCACCGGGAATTGCCCCGCCATCATCCGCTCGGCGTCGAAGGCCAGCGGCATCTCCAGAAACACCGTGAAGCGCTCGGTGATGGCGAAATCGTGCATCATCACGGGGGCGCGGAGCTCGATCTCCGCGGTGTGGACCAGCTCCCCGGCGGGCGACGCGACGTTGTACACCACCGCGGGCGGCATCACCTGATAGCCGAAGAAGACCATCTCCCCCGTGGCGGGGTCGACCTTCGGGTGCGCGGTCACCGGCGCCCGCAGGAGCCCCTGGTAGTCGAAGGGCCCCACCGTCTCCAGCGTCGCCGCGCGCAGCTCGTAGGGGACGGTCGCCTCCATCAGCGCGAGGAGTCGCCCCCCGTGGTGGACGAGCGCCGTGTTGGCCGTGTGCTTGATGAAGATCCCCTCGGGGAGGTCGAAGCGCGGCGCCTCGCTCATGCCCGGCCACAGGGCCTTCCCCTCCGACGCTTCGTACTCCCAGGTGCGGGTGCGCACGTAGCGGTTGCGGTAGCTCGCGCGGCCCCGCGAGAGCCGGACGCCGTGGAGCATCCCGTCGCCGTCGAACCAGTGGTACGGGCCGGGCGGGTCAAACTGGGGGTTGGGGCCGTTGCGGAGATAGAGTCCCTCCAGGTCGGCGGGGATCTCGCCGATGACCGGGAGCGAAGGGGCGTCGAGCTCTCGGCGCACCGGGGCGTAGTTGTCGGTGAGGAAGGGGTTCGCGCGCATCGACCCGGCACGCTACACCAGTCTCCGCGGTGGCCGCGACGGGGAAGCGTCGGCACGCCTTGTGCGCTCGGATTGACAGCGGGTACTGCCCGCTGCACAAGATCGCTTCCTCACGCGTCCCGGGCACACGGACGGAGCACTAAACTTCATGAAGCACTCCCCTCTTCTTCACGCGCTCTCCCTCACCGCCGCCCTCGGCCTCGCCTCCGCGACGGCCGCCGCTCAGACCCCTGACGCCGCCACGCCGGTGGCTGCGCGAGTCGCCACGGTGGCCACCGCAGCCGCCGTCCCCGTCGCCGCGCCCGCCCCCGCGCGCCGGGTCGAAGACGTGGCCGTGAGCGACGAGCCCGCCGACGGGACGCTCGTGCGCATGGGCCGCTCCGAGCTGGTGATCCGCGCCCCGATGGAGCTGGTGGTGCGGCAGATGACGGACTACGCGCACTATCATGAGTTTATGCCCCACGTGCGGGAGAGCCGCGTGGTGCGGCGCAACCGCGGGGCGACGGACGTGTACATGCAGGTGCCGCTCGGCGGGTCGCTCGGGGTCATCTGGGCGCTCCTCCGGCTCGACAGCCGCCGCACCCCCGAGCGCTTCACCCTCGACGGCCAGGCCGTGGACAGCAACATGGATCGCTTCGAGACCCACACGGTGATCGAGCGCGTCCCGGGCGACCCGAGCGCCACCCGCCTCACGTTCCGCATGCTGGCGCTGCCGCGTCTGCCGTTCCCGTCGTCGGTGTTCACCCGCGAGATGCGCGACGCCACGCGCACCATCACGCAGAACCTCCGGGCCCGCGTCGAGCGCGCCGCCGCCCTCGAGCCCGTCCGCACGGCCGCCGCGCCCACCGCCCCGACGCCCCTCAACGCGACCTCGCAGCGCTGACCGCCCCCGCCCTGCGCTCCCGACTCGCCCTCACCGCGCTCTTCTCCGCCTTCACGGTCGCGGGCTGTCAGCCCGAGGTGCGCACCCCCCGCCGTCGCTACGTGCTCGCCCCCGAGCTCGACGCCTCCACCGACGACGTCGCCTCCGACGCCACCGCTTCCCGCGGCCTCTGCCCGCAGCGCGCGGCCCCTGCCATCGACCTCGCCGTCACGCCCGGCTGCACCCGCGCCTCCATCGCCTGGAACGGCACCCACTACGGCGTCGCCTGGCAGCAGGTCTCCACCGAGGGAACCTCCGTGTGGTTTGTCCGCGTCAACCGGGCGGGCGAGCGGGCGGGCATCCCCATCCGCGTGAGCGAAGAGGGCTTCCGCGTCGGCTACCCCACCGCCCTCTGGAACGGCGCCAACTGGAGCGTCCTCTTCGACGCCTCATGGGGTGAGGGCGAGGGCGACATCCATCAAGCGCGCGTCGACGTGCGCGGCGCGATGGTGAGCAACCCCTGGCGCATGACCCGCGGCCCCCGCGACGACATCGCCACGGCCATCGCGAGCAACGGCCAGGGCTTCGGCCTCGCCTGGATCGCCCGCGAAGACAACGGCCGCCGCCACGTCCTCTACGGCATGTCGCTCGACCGCTGGGACGCGCCGCGCGGTCAAGCCGTTCGTCTCATCGACACGGCCCTCACGCTCGGCGCCCCCACGGTCGCGTGGACGGGCGAGGAGTGGGCCTTCTCCTGCGTGAGCGCGCGCGGCGAGGTGAAGGCCGTGGACTTCATGCGCCTCGAGCCCGGCGGCCTGCCGCGCGGCGTGCTCCGGCACATCTCCCCCGACCGCATCGGCGGCGTCGACGTCGACGGTCGTCACGCGGTCGCCTGGGATGGTCACGCCTTCGGGGTGGTGTGGAGCGAGCTGCGCGACGGCGCCACGCACCTCTACTACCGACACGTGAGCCCGCGCGGCAATCCCCTCGGCCCCGACCTTCGCATCAGCGAAGACGGCTTCAACGCGAGCGAGCCCGCCCTCGCCACCATCGCCCCCGCGGCCTTCGCCCTCGCGATGCGGGTCGACCGTGACGGGGTGAGTCGGACGTGGGTTCGCTCGCTCCAGGCCGATGGGGTCATCGACGCGTCGCGGGCGGAGATTCAGGGGCCCGACGGCACGGCCACGGCGCCGGCGCTGGTGTTCGATGGAACGGGTGTGGGGGTGGTGACGGTGTCGCGTCGCGGGGTCGCCTTCCACCGCGTGGAGTTTGGCCCCTGCGCCCGGCGCTGATGGGCTCCTACTCGCCCTGCATGAGCCCCGTGATGGTGCCGTCGGGGTGCACCACGACGCGTCGGGCGGCGGGCTCCTTGGGGAGTCCGGGCATCGTCATGATCTCGCCGGTGAGGGCCACGACGTAGCCCGCCCCGGCGCTCAGCCGCACCTCGCGGACGGTGATGGTGAAGTCGCGCGGCCGCCCCACCCGCGTCGCGTCGTCGGTGAGCGAGAGGTGCGTCTTCGCCATGCACACGGGGAGCTCCGCCGCGCCGAGCTTCACGGCGGCGTCGAGGTCTTTGCGGGCCGCGGGCGTGAAGTCGACCCGGTCGGCGCCGTACACGCCGCGGGCGATCTTGCGGATCTTCTCCTCGGGCGAGTCGCTGAGCTCGTACATGTACCGCGGCGTCGGGGGCGCGGCGTCGGTGGCGTCGAGCATCGAGAGGACGGCGTCGGCGAGCTCGAGGGCGCCGTCACCGCCGCGCGCGAAGCCCTCGCAGCGGGCGACGGAGACGCCCAGCGAGCGCCCGTACTCCGCGAGCACCGCGGCCTCGTCGGCCGTGTCCTGCGGGAAGGCGTTGACGGCGACCACCGCGGGGAGGCCGTAGGTGCGCAGCGTCTCCAGGTGGCGCGAGAGGTGGTCGAGGCCCCGGCGGAGCGCGTCGACGTCCGGGTCGGCCGCCCGCGCCACGGGGACGCCGCCGTGCATCTTCAGCGCGCGGTGCGTGGCGACGAGCACCACGCCGCGGGGCCAGATGCCCGCCGTCCGGCACTTGATGTCGAGAAACTTCTCGGCCCCGAGGTCGAAGCCGAAGCCCGCCTCGGTCACCACGTCCTGCCCGTAGGCGAGGGCGAGGCGCGTCGCGAGGACGGAGTTGCACCCGTGGGCGATGTTGGCGAAGGGCCCGCCGTGCACGATCGCGGGCGTCCCCTCGCGGGTCTGCACGAGGTTGGGCTGGATCGCGTCGAGCAGCAGCGCCGTCATCGCCGAGGCCGCGCCGAGGTCGCCCGCGGTGACGGGCTTGCCCTGCGGCGTGGTGCCGACGACGATGCGCGCGAGCCGGGCTTCGAGGTCTTTGGGCGAAGCGGCGAGGCAGAGGATGGCCATCACCTCGCTCGCGGCCGTGATGTCGAAGGAGGTCTCGCGGGAGGGCGCGTTGCCCTTGCCGAGGCCGACGACGACGCCGCGGAGGGCGCGGTCGTTCATGTCCATGGCCCGCCGCCAGCGGATGCTGCGGACGTCGAGGTCGACGGCGTCGCGGAAGTAGAGCGCGTTGTCCACCATCGCCGCGAGGAGGTTGTGGGCGCTGGTGATCGCGTGGATGTCGCCCGTGAAGTGGAGGTTGATGTCGGCCGCGGGGACGAGGGTCGCGCGCCCGCCGCCGGTGCCCCCGCCCTTCACGCCGAACACCGGCCCGAGGGAGGGCTCACGCAGCGCCGCGATGGCCCGACGACCGCGCTTCGCGAGGCCCATCGCGAGGCCGACGGAGGTGGTGGTCTTGCCCTCGCCCGCGGGGGTGGGGTTGATCGCGGACACCAGCACGAGCCGCCCCTGCGGCGCCCCTTCGCGCTTCGTGAGGGCGTCGAGGGAGATCTTGGCCTTGTGGCGGCCCCAGGGGGTGATGTCGTCGGCGTCGAAGCCCGCGTCGCGGGCCACGTCATGAATCGGGCGGAGGGCGTCGGTGGTCATAGGGCGCGGGAGGGTACCCGAAGGCTCCCGCGAGGCGAACCGACTTCGCGCGCGCCGCGTGGGTCAGGGCCGCACGTCGAACACGCGCCACCGCGTCCCGAATCGCACCAGCGTGTCGAGCCGGAGCCGCCGCCGCTGACCGCCCACCTCGTACTCGATCACCGGGCCGTCGCCGCAGCGGGTGGTGGCGCGGGCGAAGCGGCCGCAGGGGGTGAGGTCGATCACGTTGCGGCGGTAGGAGGTGTCGGTGATGCCGACGAAGGTCGCATCGCGAAGCACTTCATGAAGCGCTTGCGTATCCCGCGTGAGCGACTCGGCGTGGCGCCGCACGACCCCTTCGACGCCCTGCGCGGGCGGAAACATCCCGCGCAGCTCGGCCCGCGTGGGGAGGACGTTCTCCATCGCCCGGTCGCCGCGCTTCACGGCTTCGAAGAACTGCCGGGCGAGCGTGGTGATGGCCTCCCGATCGGTCGGCGTGAGGGTGTAGGGCGTGGCGTCGGCGGGGGTCGCGAGTGTGAGCAGGCAGAGCGCGAGGAGGCAGCGGGCCTTCATGACGGTGCCCGTGTGGTGGAACAATCTGCCCCGCCGCGCAAGGGCCACGACGTCAGAACGCGAGCTGCACGTTGCCTCCGACGGTGAAGCCCGCGGCGTCTTCGCGGCGCGCGCCGTAGCCACCCCGCGCGGTGACCGTGACGTGTCGGCCAAACTCGCGCCCCACCTCGACGAGGAGCCGCACGCCCGGATCAGCGTTGGCGCCCGGCTGCGTGGTGATCTCGACGCCCGCGCCGAGGGGCGTGTGGGGGGCGGTGTCCCAGCGCAGCCACGCGGCGCCGAGGAGGCCGTAGTTGGTGATCCCTTGCACGGAGAGCTGGACGCGCGCGGGGTAGGTGGTGCCGAGCTCCAGCCGAACGCCGCCGCCTCCCTGCACCGACTGCTCGTTGGCGCCGAGGATGCCCATCACGGCGAGCGTCATCCACGGCACGATGCGAAACTCCACCTCGGTGTTGGCCGACACGAGCCCGACGTCACGGCTCACGTTGGCGTTGCCCTCCAGCCGCGTGGTCACGCCCGCGAGCCGCTCGACGCGCACCGCCACCGAGCGCACCCGACGATGGAAGCGGTAGCGCACCTGACCGTAGAACGAGTACCACCAGTCGGGGCACGAGGCGCCCGCGGCGGCTCCGCAGGTGCGTCCCTCCGGGTTGGCCCGCGCGCCGAAGTCCGTGAACTCCCCGCCGGCCATGAACTCCAGCCGCAGCCCGCGGCGCGCGGCGAGGTCGCGCAGCTCCTGCTCGTCGTCGTCGTCGAGGCGGAGGACGACCACGTGCGGACGTTCGGGCGTGGCGAAGGCGTGGCGCGTCTGACCCGCCGCCGTGACGACGTCGACGTGGTACTCCAGGGCGCTCGCGGTGGCGGGCGGGGCGGGGAGGTCGGCCCGCCAGGCGCTCTCGTCGCGGGCGCAGGGGATGGTCTGCCAGGCGGCGTCACCCCGCAGCCGCCACGCCACCACCGTGCGGGCGATGAGCTCGCCGTGGGAGAAGCGGAAGCGCAGGACGAGCGGGCGCTGCGCGTCGGCGACGCCGGGGGGCACGTGGGCGATGCGCGGCTGCGGCGGCGGTTGCTGCGCGCGGGCCGTGAGGGGAGCGAGGGCGAGGGCGACGGTGAGGGCGAGGGCGGTGGTGCGGTGCATGGCAGCGGGTCTCCTCGGGTCACCAGTCGAAGGTGGTGTTGAGCCCGGCGCCGAAGCCGCCGTTCTCGATGTTGCGAAGCTGGTAGGAGCCGCGGAGCGAGACCGTGAGCCACGGCGCGAAGCGCCACCCGGCCTGCGCGATGAAGCGGAACATCGGGTCGCCCGCCGCCACCGACTGGTTGAACACCTCCCCCTGGGCCATCATCGGCAGCCGGTCGAGGGGCGCGAAGTTGAAGGTGAAGAAGGCCCGCTGGCCCACCTCGCCGAGCAGGTCGCCGCCGAGCACGATGTTGGTGCGCCGCTCGTTGCCCATCCGCACGCGGGCCTGCGCGCCGAGGACGAGGCCCGACTGGTACACGCCGATCTGCACGCGGGTGATGAGGTGCACGAAGTCCGAGGGGGCGAACTCCAGCTCGTGGTAGCCGTAGATCACCCGCGTGTGCACCGTCGGGGTCATGGTGGTGAGCTGGGCGAGCGGCAGCGCGTCGCCGTCGTACACACCGAAGCCCACGCGGTACCCGTAGAGCCACCGGGGCTCGAGGCGCTGGAGGAAGTCGCCCTCCACCACGAAGAAGCGCTGCACCCGCTGGACGCCGCCCACCATCCGCGTCCCGACGTCGGCGTACTCGCCGCGGAGGTCGATGCGCGTGCGGCCGGTGAGGGGAGGCGGGGCTTGTGGCGGCGGCAGCACCTCGACGCGGCGGGGGGCGCTCGCGCTCGCGACGACGGGCGCGCTGCGACCCTCGGGGAGCGCGACCTCGACGAAGTACTCGAAGCCCCCCGGCCTCACCATCGCGGGCGGCACCTCCGCGCGCAGGTACCCGTCCCCCTCGACGCGGGCGGTCACACGGTCGTACGTGCTCGCGCCGACGCGTCGGTAGTAGAGGGCCCCTTCGGTGACGGGTGATTCGGCCTCGAACTGAATTGCGATCACCGCGGGCTCAC
Organism: Polyangiales bacterium; assembly: GCA_044375895.1. Classification (GTDB taxonomy): domain Bacteria; phylum Myxococcota_A; class Polyangia; order Polyangiales; genus CAISKJ01. The sequence continues at coordinate 17,441 of JBILLV010000030.1, forward strand.
CGGTGCGGAGCGAGGTGGGGGCGCGGTCCTCGACGAAGAGGTTCGGCTGCGAACCATGTTCGCTGTTGGGGGGAGCCGCCACCGCCGCCTGGAGCAGCGCGACGATCTCGCTCCGCACGGCCGCGGCGAAGCGGGAGCGCGGGTGCTCATTGAGGTAGCGCTCGTAGCGATGGACCCGCACCTCCGGCGGCTGCGTGAGCGTGTCGAGGAAGGCCAGGAAGAGCGCGTGCTCCTCGCTGTCGCCGCCGGGCGCGGGAGGTGGCGGAGGCGGTAGCCGCGGCGGCGGTGGGGGAGGGGCGCCGGGCGTCGGGGCGGTGGGCGGCGCGGCCCGTACGATCGCCTCGGGGACCACCACGTCGCCGACGACGGCCGGGCGTGAGAGGCGCTCGCGGGGCCTTGCCACGGAGAGCGTGTCGCCCGCGTGGTCGAGCACGATCACGCCGATGGGGAAGCGGTCGCGGAGCATGCGCCCGGTGACGGGGTGGCGCACGGTGAGCGGGCGGTAGACGACGAAGGAGCTCCCCGCGCCGACGCTGTCACCGCGTCCGAGGTCGACCACCAGCAGCTCCTGATCGAGGCGCACCACCGTCCCTTCGGTGCGCGCGGCGGGTGCGTCAGGGCGCGCGGGTTGTGCGTGCGCGAGAGAAGGGGCGAGGGCGTTCAGCGCGAGCGTCGCGCCGACGAGGGAGAGTGCTCGGGTCCACATGGCGTCCTCCTCCGGGACGCCGTGGGGCTCAGCAAGGGCGATGCCGCGATGAATCGCGGAGAACCTCGCGGGTTCTCACGTGGCGGCCGCGGTCGCCATGGCTCGCGCGACCGCCTGCCGTGCGCTACGTGCGAATGCGTCGCCGCGTCACCACCACCTCGCGCAGCTCGCCGCCGCCCGAGCGCACCTGGAGGCGCACGGTGCTCCCCTCGGGGCCGCGGATGCGCTGGACGGTCCCTTCGAAGCCCAGCGTCCCCACCGGGGTGCCGTCCACGGAGTGAACCTCGTCGCCGTCGTGGAGGCCCGCCTCCGCCGCGCCGCCGCCGGGCATCACGCGCCCGATCACCATCACCTCGGCCCGCGCCGAGAGCATCACGCCGATGCCCACCAGCTCGAGGGCCGCGACGCCGCCGTCCTCCACCGCCGCGAGGTCGACGACGAGGCCCTCGACGGCCCGGCCCTCCTCCACGGTGATGCCCGACAGGATGCGCCCGTGGTAGCCCGGCGCGGCGACCACCACGGCGCGGGGGCCGCGCGGGATGCCCTGGAGTTCGAAGTGTCCGCGCGCGTCGGTGGTGGTGCGCGCGAGGAGGTCGACGGGGAGGTCAGTCACCGTGTAGCGGCCCTCCAGCGACACCCGCGCGTCCGCGATCGGCTGGCTGGTCGTACGGTCGCGAACCATCCCAGAAATCACAGCACCAGCAGGGAGTGTGAGCGTCACAGGGGAATTTTCGTTCGCCACCCGAACGGTCACCTCGTCCGAGGGCGAACGACCCGCGGCGACGGCCCGCACGCGGTGGGTCCCATCGCCGAGGTTGTGCACCGCGAAGTGTCCGCTCCCGTCGACGACGGGGAGCACGGTCGGCGCCCCGATGTTCTCGATGCCCTCGACGCGCGCGACGACCACGGTGAACGACGCCGCCGGCCGCCCCGTCCGCCCGTCGGTGACCGTCCCCTGGAGCGTGCGGCCCGGGCGCATCATCAGTCGGATGGGCGTCCCCGCGGTGGCCTCCTCTGCCACGGCGGGCTCGTGCGACGCGTCGGTGGCCCGCACGAGGTAGCTCCCGGCGGGGACGGCTTCGAACGCGAAGCGCCCGTCCGTCCCCGTCACCGTGCGCCACAGGGGAGGCTCGTCGCGTCCGCCGCCGCGCGCCACCGCCGCGACCAGGGCGCCGTCCACCGGGAGCCCTTCGGCGCTGGTCACCACGCCCGTGAGGTCGAGCTCCGTGGCGGTGCCCGCCGGGCGCAGGCGGAGCGTCACGCGACGCGCGGCCTGGGCGGTGAGGTCGAGGCGCGCGAAGCCCGGCGCCCACGACGCGTGCCGGGCTTGGAGCATCGTGTCGTCCGCCGCGCTGAAGGCGAAGGAACCGTCGGGGCCGCTGGTCCAGGTGCCGCTCCCATCGAGGGCGCGAATCGAGGCGCCCACGACGGGCGACCCCTCGGGCGACAAGACGACACCCTGGTACGTGACGGCCTCCGCGAGCGGAACCACCACGCCCCGCACCGCCACGCCAGCGCTCGCCTCGTAGGCCAGCACCGCGCCGCGCCCTTCGCCTCCGACCGTCAGGTGCCCGGGGGCGGTCACCGCGAGCAGCCCCCACGTCCCCACGGCGTCAGGCACAAACCGGAAGGCGCCCGTCGCGTCGGCGGTGACGCTGCGGGTGGCGTGGTCACGGGCGAAGGTGAGCGTCGCCCCCGCGCAGCCGCGCCCCGAAGCGCGCGAGACCACGCGGCCTTCGAAGAGACCGTTCGCGACCGAAACATCGGGCGTCGCGGTGGCCGAGAGCAAGCCGATGGTGGCGGGGGTGCGGGGCAGCAGCGTCGGCGCCGCGGGGGCTTCGGCGCGGGCGTCCGCGGCGGACGAGGCATCGTGGGAGGGCGCGGGTCGCGGCGGGTCGCTCGGGGGTGTTCGGAGCACGAACCATCCGATGATCAACCCGAGGATGGAGACGATGGTGACCACGCGGAGCGTGCCGAGGCGGGAGGGAGGAGGGGCCATGGGGGGTGTTGGGGGCGCACCGTACCACCGCCGGGAGCGCTTTCCGTCGGCATGTCGTCGTGGCACCGTAGCGCCGCCATGAACCTCGGCGCCTGGGTCACCGTCCTCTCGCTCGCCGCCCTCTTCGTCGCCGTCCACCGCGGATCGAAGGTGGGCGAGTGGGTCTTCAAGCCCCTCGCAGCGACAGGGTTCGTGATCTCAGCGCTCCAGCACGGCGCCCTTCAGTCGCGCTACGGTGTGCTCATCTACCTCGGGCTCTGCCTGTCGTGGTGGGGCGACGTGCTGCTCATCCCGAAGACGAAGAAGACCTTCCTCGCGGGCCTCGGCGCCTTCCTCCTCGCGCACCTCGCCTACGCCGCGGCCTTCGTCGCCCGCGGGATGTCGTGGACGGCGGCCATCGCGGGCTTCGTCGTCCTCACGCTCCCGCTCGCCGCCGTCGGGCGCTGGCTGTTGCCGAAGGTGCCGACCTCGATGCGGCTCCCGGTGCGCGCGTACATGGCCGTCATCACCGCGATGGTGGCCTGCGCGATGGGCACGGTGGTGGCGCACGGGGGCCTCGCGGTTCTCATCGGGGCGCTGGCCTTCTACCTCTCCGACCTCTCGGTGGCGCGCGACCGTTTTGTGTCACCGGGCTTCGACAACAAGCTGTGGGGGTGGCCGCTGTACTTCGGCGCGCAGCTCGTGCTCGCGGCGACGGTCGCTCTGCGGTAGCGTCCGCGCGCCATGACCCTCCCTTCCCCCGACCAGGCCCGCAAGTACTGTGAAGACGTCTGGGAGCGCGAGATCCTCCCGTCGATCACCGAGTACATCGCCATCCCCAACAAGTCGCCCGCGTTCGAGCCCGAGTGGCACGCGCTCGGTCACATGGAGCGCGCGGTCTCGCTCATCGCCGACTGGTGCAAGGCGCGCAAGCTCCCCGGCCTCACGCTGGAGGTCGTTCGCCTCACCGACGAGCGCGGCAAGCCCCGCACGCCGGTGATCCTGATGGAGATCCCGGGCACGGGCGACGACACCGTGCTGCTCTACGGGCACCTCGACAAGCAGCCCGAGATGATCGGCTGGCGCGACGACCTCGGCCCCTGGAAGCCTGTCCGCGAGGGCGATCGGCTCTACGGGCGCGGCGGCGCTGACGACGGCTACGCGGCCTTCGCCTCCCTCGCCGCGCTGGAGGTGTTGCAGCAGCAGGGCCTCCGCCACGCGCGCTGCGTGGTGCTCATCGAGGCCTGCGAGGAGTCGGGGAGCTTCGACCTCCCGGCGTACATCGATCACCTCGCAGGCCGCATCGGCAAGCCCTCGCTGGTGGTGTGCCTCGACTCGGGCTGCGCCAACTACGACCAGCTCTGGATGACCACCTCGCTCCGCGGCCTCCTCGGCGGAACGCTGCGGGTGAAGGTGCTCCGCGAGGGCGTGCACTCGGGTGACGCGAGCGGCATCGTGCCGTCGTCGTTCCGCATCGCGCGTCAGCTCCTCTCGCGCATCGAGAACGAGGCCACGGGTCGCATCACCCTGGAGGCGCTCCACACGGAGATCCCGTCGGCGCGCGTGGCGCAGGCCGCGCGGGCGGCGGAGGTGCTCGGTGAAGGGGTGCACGGGAAGTTTCCCTTCGTCGAGGGGGCGCACCCGATGGGGGACAACGGGGCCGAGCGGGTGCTCAACCGCACGTGGCGTCCGACGCTCTCGGTGACGGGCGCCGCGGGCCTGCCGCCGCTCACCAACGCGGGCAACGTGCTGCGCCCTGAGACGCAGCTCAAGCTCTCGGTGCGCATCCCTGCGCGCATCGACCCCGCGGGGGCCCGCCGCGCGCTCAAGGAGGCGCTGGAGCGCGACCCGCCGAACGGTGTCGAGGTGGAGTTTCACGCCGAGGAGGGGTCGCCCGGGTGGGACGCTCCCGCGCTCGCCCCGTGGCTCTCCGACGCGCTCACGGGGGCCTCGGAGACGTACTTCGGCAAGCCGTGGATGGCGATGGGCGAGGGCGGAACGATTCCCTTCATGGGGATGCTGGGCGCGAAGTTTCCCGACGCGCAGTTTCTCATCACGGGCGTGCTCGGCCCGGGGAGCAACGCCCACGGCCCCAACGAGTTTCTCCACGTGCCGACGGGCAAGCGGCTCACCGCCTCCGTCGCCAGCGTGATCGCGTCGCACTTCACCCGCCGCTAGTCGGACCCGTCTCAGACACCGACGCGTCCCGCCCAAGGCCCTTCGCCCGGACGGTGACCGACGTCGCAACACCCTGAAATTCAAGCGATTCGCGCGCATCGGTTCCGCTAGGCTGCGCGCATGTCGACCCGCTCGCCGCACACCGTCGCCGTCACCGTCGCGCTGCTGGCCTGCCGCTCCGTGGCGCCCGCGCGGGTGGCTCCCGCACGCGTGGCGTCCGCGATGCCGGCCGGCGTGTCGCTCGCCGCCAGCGCGCCGACCCTCGCCCGCGCCCCGGGTCCAGCGGGCGTCGCGGGGCTCCGCGCGGTGATGGGCGGCCGACGGGTGGAGCTCATCGGCACTACCGCGCGCGTGTCCGACGAGGCGATTCTTGACGAGGTCGTCGTGGCGGCGGAGTGCGCGCGGGCCTGGGTGTTCGTGTCGGCGGCTGGCATGGTGCTCGCGAGCGAAACGTTCACCGGGCCGCTGCGACGTCTCGGCGAGCTCCCGCGGCGCGCCGACGTCATGGACTACACGCCGTGGACGAAGGGACGCGTGGCCCTCGTCGACGGGCGACGTCTCTGGCTCACCGACGGCGCGTCGCTCGAGGGTCCCACCACGCTCCCGCGGTTGGTCCGCGGGGTGACCTTCCTCGACGCGCAGCGCGGCCTCGCGGCGCTCCCGGGCGGCGGCGCCCTCGTCACCGACGACGGCGGCGCGACGTGGCGGCCGTTGCCGTCGCTCCGCGAGCCCATCCGCGCGCCGCGGTTCGACGGGCAGACGCTGCGCGTGACGACGGCGCAAGGCGAGCGAGCCCTCTCACGCGACGGGACGCTCTCGGATGTGCCCGACCGTGACGTCCCCGAGCCCCCTGTGCAGGAGGCTCGCGCGTGGTCGATCGCGCTCGCGTGGCACCGCGTCCAGGGAGCGTGTGCGGGCGGGGTACGGCTCGGCGACGGGACGTGCGTCTCCGTGGGTCAGCCCTGGCGCGGCCCGGAGGCGCCCGACCCCTGGCGCCCCGTGCGCGATCGGGTGTTCGCGTTCGCGCCCGAGCCCGCGACCCACCGGGTGTTGTTGAGCGAGGAGGGGTGTGCGGTGGGGCCCTTCGCAGACGGCGCGGCGGTGGTGTGCCGACACGCGTGGCGAACGGACGACGGCGTCGCCCTCGACCTGCTTCCCATGCCGCAGGGGGTCGCCCGATACCCCTGGTCGGAGCTGCGCGTCACGGGGGCAGGACCCTCCGACGTGCGAGGCCGTCAGCTCCTGGTGTCGCGCTCAGGGACGGTCGCCGTCGCGCCCGGCCGTTGCACCGACGATGGGACCTTCGTCGGCGCCGACACCCATGCCTGCGTCCTCGACGTGCCGCGCCGCCAGAGCCGCGCGCTTACCTTCCCTCCCGACGCCCGCTGGCGCGTCGAGGACGCCTCCGCCGACGCGCTGCTGCTGGTCGAGAGCCCGCCCGTGGGGGAGACGCGCCGGGTCGTTCAACCACTCGATGCCGGGTCGGTTCGTGCGGTCACCATCGATGGCGGGGGTGCTCCCGCGCGCCTCGCGTTCTCGCGCGACGGCGTCCTCCACGGCACCCTGCGCGACGGCGACCGCAGCGTCCTCGTGCGCGGCGACGGGACGGGGCCGCTGCGTCGCCTCCCGCTGCCCGTCGGCGCCACCGCGGCCAGCCTCCGGGACGCGCGCTTCGGCGTCGCGCGCGGCCCCTCGCTCGACGCGGTGTGGCGCACCTTCGACGGGGGCGCGTCGTGGCAGGCGGTCGCGCTCCCGCTCGATGGCGCCTTCCCCGACGGCCGCGAGGAACCGCTCGCGTTGACCTGCGACGCGGCTCGCTGCGCGGCGGGCCCCTTCTCGCTCGACGAGGGCCCGGTGCCCACCACGCGCCTGGCCTTCGCGCCGCGCCGCGCCGATCCGCCGCCAACCGATCCCTGGTCGCTCGCGGATTTGCGGTGTGTGCGCGACGCCGCTGCGACGCCGCCATCGTCCGACGCCCCCACGAACGCCGACGACGCGCCCGTCACAGCCGAGCGCGCCTACGACTGGGCCATGGCGCACGCGGGGGAGGGCGCGGCGTTGGCGGGCGGCGCCTGCCTCGTGGGGGCCAGCGACCGTGGGGCGCTGGTATGCCTCGCGGGCGCGTTCCGTTGGCTGGCGAGCCCCACACACGCCACGTCGATCGATCTCCCCATGGACGACGAGGTGGCCGCGTGCATGAATCTGGCCGCGCTGCCGACGGCCGACGGTGGGTTGCTCCTCGGGGGTGAATGCCAGGGCAGCGGCCGCGCGGTGGTGCGTTGCGCGCTCGGGCTGCGGATCAACCCCGCGGGCGAGGTCGTCGTCCGCGCGGAGGCCGCGTCGGAGGCGCTGGTTCTGTCCGGGGTCGCCCGCGTCGGAGGCGGCGACTTCATCGCGACGGTGGCGCCCGGCGGCCGCGTCGTGCTGACCGCCCTCGACGGCGCCGCCGAGCCCCCCGAGCTCCCGCTCCTGCCGCGCGCTCCCGCGCTCTGCGGCGAGGGCGCGGCCGCGACCGATGTCCTCCAGGTCATCGCCCGCCTCCCCGTGTCCCTCGATGGCTTCACGCCCACCCGATCCCTCGATCGGGTCACCTTCGAACGCCGCGGTGACGGCTGGTGCCTCCGCGCCCTCGCCTCGCTCTGGTGGGACGGGCCACCGCTCGCGGAGCCCGTCCGCGTCGCGCTGCGACCGAGCGGATCGTCGCTGCGCGGTGACGTTCGTACGCGCGGCGACCAGGTGGCGGTGCGCTGCGAGGTGACCCCGTGAGGCGCGTCTTCGCCGGGGTGCTCGGGCTCGCCCTCTTCGCCCGCGCGCCGCGTGAGGTGGCGGCCGTCGATCCCGCGCCCGTGCGGTGGCTCGGCCCGTGGGGCGCGCCGCAGTGGGCGCCGGGCCTCGCCAGCGACGACGCGCCGCGGGCGCTCGGCGTGGGCCTCCGCGCCGAGCTGCGTGAAGGGGACGTACGCCGCGCCCTCTCACTCTCGCGGATCCGTTTCATGGCGGCCGTTCGCAGCGAGGGCGGGTGGGTGTTCGTCACGGAGGACGGTCGCTCGTTTGGCAGCGACACGTACCTGTCGGCCCTGCGCCCGCTCGTGCGGGGCGACGGGTTGCGCGCAAACCCGTGGTCGCGCGGCCTCGCGGCGCTGCTCGCGGGCGGTGACCTCTGGCTCACCGACGGTCGCACCGCGTGGCGCGTGCCCCCGCGCGAGGTCGGCGCGCTCGACGCGGCCTTCGCGTCGCCCGCTCACGGCGTCGCCATCTACCGCGACGGCAACGCCTTCGAAACGAGCGACCGCGGCGCCCACTGGCAGCGACTGGCGCTCCCCGCGCCGGCCCGCAGCGTCCGCTTCGACGGGAGCTCGCTCGTCATCGAGACGGCCGGTGCGCCCCACCGCGTCGCGGCGTCGTCCGCCGTCGCGCTCGTCCCGACGCCCGCTGCCGCGCTCGACGGCTTCGCCCGCTCGCTCCGTCGTGACGACGCCCAGGTCGGTTCGCTGCGCGACGGTCGCTACGTTCGCACCGTGCCCGGAGGGATCGTCGTCGTCGACGCGCAAGGCCAGGAGACACCCTTCGGCCTCGTCGAGCGCTCGGACTTCCCGGGCGCGGGCGCCGCGCACCCGAGGCTGCGGCGTTGGGGCGAAGGGGTGCTCGTCACCGCTGGCTCCTTCGCGCTCCGCGTGGGATCGGAGGGGCGACTCACGCGCGTTCCGCCGCCCGAGGGTGGGGCCCCTGCCGGGCTCGTCCTGTCGAGCGACGGCGAGCACGCCGTGGACGCCGTGGTCCAATGCGCTGCCGTCGCGGGCACGCGCCGATGTGTCGTCCGCGCCCTCGGAGGGGCGTCGCCGGTGTGGCGCGACGTGACGTTCTCTGACCCGCGGGAGGACGGCGAGGCGTGGGAGGCGGTCGCCCTCCATGGCGCGTCGCTCCTCGTGGTTCGGGGCGAGCAGCCGTCGAGCACCTGGGCGAGGCTCGACGTCGCGCGCGGCGTTCTCACGCCGGTCGTCGTTACGGGGCCGAGCGCCCTCACCTTCGCGCACGACGGCGCGGTGGTGGGCGTGGTCACCCCGCGCGGCGCGTCGTCCGGGCGTCTGCGGCGTGCGGACGGGTCGGTCGGCGCGACGCTCCCCGAGGGGGTGTCGCGGGTCGCCTTCGCAGACGCCTGCCGGGGTCTCGCCCTCGGGGCAACGGGCGCGGACACGTGGCGAACCACGCGCTGCGGGGCCGGGTGGGAGCGCGTCCCCGTGCCCGCCCCGTTCGCTTCGTCACCCGCCCAAACGGCCGCGTGTGATGGCGCGGGCTGCGTGCTCGACGAGGTGATTCGGATCGACGGGTGGGGCGCGATGACGGCCGCCGACCCGCCGCAGGACGACCCCATCGCCTTCGAACACGAGACCGTGTCGGTGGAGGGAGAGGACTCGCCCGCGCCCGCGACGATGGTCTGCGTCGAGGGGGCCTTCGTGCCCCGGCGCGGACCTCCGCGTGCCCCGACGGAGTTCTTCGCCGAAGTGGATCCCGAGCAGCGCTTCGTCATCCCCGCGCACCCCAACGGGACCACGCGCTTCACCTGGCAGCACCGCGGTCGCTCGCTCCGCGCCGACGTGGGCGGGCATTGGAGCCCGTATGGGATGGCCACCGCGACGGTCGGGCCCATCGCGTTCATGACGGCGACGACGGACATCAACTCGCGCGAGCGGGAGCGCCACGATGTCCTTCACGTCATCACCGACGGGCGGTGGCGCGCGTGGGCTCCCTTCGGCGCGCTCGACCCGACGGCCACCGTGCGCCTCGGGCCGAGCGCGGGGGATGGGACGACGGCGGTCGTTCGCGTCACCGCGAGCGATGATGCAGGCGGCGTCGCGCGCGAGCTCGTCGCCCGCTTTGACAGCGCGGGGGAGGTGACCCACCGCGTCGTGCGCGACCTGCCCGTCGGCCCCGAAGGGATGACGGCGGTGGGCTACCTGCGCGGGCACGCGGCGCAGGTCCGCTGGTCGTACGCGGCCCCGTCGGAGTTCGTGGCGCTCGACGACCCGAGCGTCCGGGTGGCGGTGCCCGCGTTGCCCGCGCGGCTCGTAGGGTGCGCACGCCCGCGCGGCGCCGACGCGGTGGTGATGCGCAACGCTGGCGGATCGACCGGACACCGGCTCGTGGTGACGCACCCGCCGCGGCCGGACGACGACTCCGAGGCGACGCCCCTGTTTCGCTTCAACCCCGGCGACACGCTCACCGCCGCGCGCATCGACCTCCGCGTCGACAGCAGCGGCGTGTGCGTCGAGCGGCTCTGGATCCGCAGCGTCTGCGAGGCCGGGCCGCCCAACGCCTACTGCCGCCTCGACGGTGCGCCCGACGGCGGCTTCGTCGGGCGCTGTGCTTCGTGGCACGGTGAGACCCCCGTGCGCTGCACGCCCCGGTAGCGATGGTCAGGCGGCGCTCGGCTTCAGCACGTCGAAGTAGTATTTTCGAAACTGGAGCGTCGGTCGGTCGCTGGCCACAGAGCGCTCGTCGCCCGCGGGCGGCACCTCGGGCGGGTCGGACGACTCGAGCACGGCCTGGTCTTCGAAGAGGATCTTGTCGTTGCTCTTCTTGAAGAAGGGGTTGAGCAGCGATGAGGTGGCGAAGTCGCGCGCCCCGACGACGATCATGCGCGTGGCGCGCGGGCCCACGGGGACGCAGATGGCGTGCATGCGGAAGAGGCGCCCGGGGATCGGGATCTTCAGCAGCATGAGGTTGGGCTTGTGAAACTCCAGGAGCATCACCTCGGGCTGGTCGTCGAGCGTCATCCCGATGTGACCGCCGAAGTCCGTCGCCTCCCAGCGCATCGTCATGCGGGAGTCGCGGGTCATGCGCTTGCGCTGGTCGCGGCCGATGGTGGCGCGGTGGACGAAGGGGACGTGGGGCGAGTCGAGCATGTTCTCCATCGCGCGCGTCCAGTGGGTGGCCCACTCGGCGACGGTGTACGTGTGCCCGAGGTCGGTGCGGGTGAGGGAGTCGGGCGGTGAGGGCTCGGTCGGGGCGGTGGCGCCGGGGGCGGTGTAGACCCACAGGAGGCCGCCGAGTTCGCGCGCGGGAACGGCCACGGCGCCGAGCTGCTCGCGCTTTGCGTCGGGGGTGAAGGGGACGTGGACGTTCTGGCCCGCGGCGTCGAACTCCCAGCCGTGGAAGGGGCACGCGAGGCAACCCGCAGGGGTCACGGTGCCGAGCGAGAGAGCAACACCGCGGTGGGGGCAACGGTCGACGAGGGCGCCGACGCCGCCGCGGCCGTCGCGGAAGAGGGCAAGCTTCTCCCCCGCGACCGTGACGGCGAGGGGACGGTCGCCGAGCGCGTCGGCCGTGGTGACGGGCGTCCAGACGTGGGCGAAGCCTTCGAACATGGCCTGTAAGATGCGCGGAGGGGGCGTTCTGGTTGCTCCGACGCGGTGGGGCCGGGGTGACCATCGACACGGTCGACGCGTGGGGCCTACGATCGATTCCACGACGAACGATCGCCACCAGAACCCGAGTCAGGCGCCATGACCCACGCTCGCACGACGCTTCGAAGCCTCTCGCTCGCGACCCTCGTGGCCCTCGCGGCGTGCGCGCCCATCGACGACGACGGCACCATCGACACGGCCGTTCATGAGCTCACGGGGGCGGCGCGGCGGCCGAGGTTGCAGCGCATCCGCGACGTCGCGGCGGCCGAGGGGTTCACCAACGGGGCGCTCCTCGCGGGCATCGCGCAGGTGGAGACGGGGCTGTCGCACTGCTGGTCGGAGGCCACCTGGGCGTGCCGGGGACCCAACTCGTCGAGCTGCGGCGGCGGCCCTGTGATCGCGGGTGCGTCGGATGGCCCGTGCTCGGCGCAGCAGGGGGGACTGGGGATGTTCCAGTTCGACGGCGGGACGTTCTCGCAGACCCTGGCGCGCGACGGTCGCGACATCCTCACGCTCGACGGCAACATCCGTCACGCCGTGGACTTCGTCGTCGCCATCGTGATCCGCGAGGTGTCGGGCGTCAGCAACCGCGCGCAAGCCCTCGCGTGGATGAACGGCGTCCCGGTGGTTCGCGGCAACGCGCGCCTGGAGCAGTGGGCTGCGATCCTCGCGTGTCGGTACAACGGCGCGTGCGGATCGACCGCGCAAGCGGGGCGCTACCGGGACGCGACGCTCCAGGTGTACAGCGAGGTGGGGGCGGCGTTCTGGCGCATCTGCACGCCGACGCGCGAGGTGTGCAACGGCGTCGACGACGACTGCGATGGGCGGGTGGAGGACGGCATCGCCGCGGTGAGCTGCGGGGTCGGAGCGTGTCGGCGCACGGTGGCCTGCGCGGGCGGGCGGATGGCGGCGTGCGTCCCCGGCAGAGCCGTCGCGGAGGTGTGCGGCAACGGGGTCGACGAGGACTGCGATGGGACGGCCGACGACGGGTGCACGCGCGACGCGGGGATGACGTCGCCGGATGTGGCGGTGGTGCGCGATGCGGGGGTGGCGCGCGAGGTGGGCGTAGCGGAGGATGCGGCCAGCGTGGGTGAGGACGCGGGCCTGGTTGAGGACGCCGCGGAGGATGCGGTGGTCGCGGAGGACGTGGCGGATGGCGGAGGGCCGGTCGACGCGGTGGTGCCGGCGGATGGGATGGGCTGCGACGTGCGCGCGGTGGGGGAGTCGGGGCGCGGTGGGGGAGGGGCGGTGGGGGTGGGGGTGGCGCTCGGCGCGGTCGTGTTGCGGCGGCGCCGTCGGGTGCGCGCTGGGTGATGAGGGGTGAGCGGCGCTCACGCTCGTGCCCAGGGCTCGCGGACGCTCGGCCTGGGCTATCGTCGGATCACCCGCAAAGCCGGGTTCAAGGAACCCCCTACGGCGTACGATGAGGGAGCCCGGCTCTGCGGGCGATCCGAGGCGAGCCCAGGCCGAGCGTCCGCGAGCCCTGGGCACGAGCGTGAGCGCCGCTCAACCCCGCACCTCACCCCCAGTCACCCAACGCGCACGCGACGGCAACGCCGCCAACGGTGCCGAGACCGACACGCGCACCAGCGCCTGCCACTGCGGCGCGTGCGGTCGGGCGTGCGAGTCGCTCCCGGGCGTCGGCGTCGGGCGCTGCGTGGGATGCGCCTGCCAGATCGACGCGTGCGACGAGGGCCGCGCCGACTGCGACCGGAGCCCCGACAACGGCTGCGAGGCCGCCCTCGCCACCGACGCCCGCCACTGCGGGATGTGCGGTCGGGCCTGCGCGGAGGGGGAGGCGTGCGTCGCGGGCGCCTGCGGGTTCGTCGAGCGCTACACGCTCTGCGCCGATCGGCAGGCCAACCTCTCCAACGACCGCGAGCACTGCGGGAGCTGCGACACGCGCTGCGCCGCGGGGGAGGTGTGCGAGGGCGGGCGCTGCGCCGCGAGCTGCACCCCGGGGCGCGTCACCTGCGGGACGGAGACGTGCGTCGCGCTCGACACCAGCTCGCTCCACTGCGGGGCGTGCGGGTCGGTGTGCCCGATGGGCGTGCGGTGCGGGAGCGGACGCTGCGCGGCGACGTGCGTGGCGGGGACGACCGTGTGCCAGGGGAGCTGCGTCGACCTGCGCACCGACGCGTCGAACTGCGGGCGATGCGGGCGCGTGTGCCCGGCGGGCGCGTTCTGCCGCGAGGGGGCGTGCCATGTGCGGATGTGTCCGGGCGCGCGGCCGTGAGGGAGGGCTGCGACGGGACGGATGGGGCGACGACAGGAGTGACGTTGGCGCCGAACGCACGCGGAGGAGTGCAGAACGCACGCGGAGGAGTGCAGAACGCACGCGGAGGAGTGCAGAACGCACGCGGAGGAGTGCAGAACGCACGCATCGGCGCGCTGAACGCATGCGGAGGCGCGTTGAACGCACGCGGAGGCGCGCTGAACGCACGCATCGGCGCGCTGAACGCACGCATCGGCGCACTGAACGGGCATGGACGGGCGCCGAACGCGCTCGGCGGCATGTGGACAGGACCGAACGACGTGCTGAACGGGCGCGAGAGCACGGGGAACGCACGCGGAGGCAAGTGAAGCGCACCACCCCACCGGCGGGTCGGCCAGGAGCAGCGGGCCTATCCAGCGCCGAGCAGCGCTAGCAAGAACGGCGTGAGCGCCCCGAGGGCGGCGAGCGCGATTGAGGCGAGCGTGAGCCACACGCGGTGCGCGTCGAGCGGTCGACGGCGGAGCCACAGCGCCAGCCCCCACGTGGGGATCGCGCCGAGCGTCGCCGTGAGCACGCCGAGCAGCGCCACGGGGTTGTCGTCGCCGGGGCCGGTCACCACGCGGTACCAGAGGAGGAGCCCCGCCGCGACGTACACGGCGCCGAGGCCGCCGATCCCGAGGAAGATGCTGGAACGCACGGAGTGTGAGCCTACGCGAAGGGGGCGCCAGGGTCGACGCGCGGAGTATGGTTCCGCTCGGATGCGCACCGACCAGCGACACATCTGCCTGCGCTGCCTCCGCCGCCAGCCGGAGCGTCGCGCCTGCGCGGGCTGTCGCCACGAGGTGCTCGCCGACACCGCCGCGACGGAAGGGCGCGCCGCCGTGCTCGCGCGCTTGCAGAAGGAAGCGGACGAGATCCACGCGGCTCGCGACGCGGCGCTCCAGAAGCAGGCACACTCGCCGTTGAAGTGGGAGGCGCTCGGAGGCGGGGTGGGCGTCGTGGTTGCGGTCTCGCAGGGCCACTGGGCCGCCGGTGCTGCGCTGGCGGTGGTCTTCGGCGGGGTGTACCTGGCCCACACGCGCTGGGAGTCGCGCCTGGGCGAGGGGCGCATCGAGGACGGCGATACGGTGACGTGTCAGGGCCCCAGCGAGTCCGAGCCCACCCGGGCACCCTACCGCCACGTCCGCGCGGTGGTGGTGTACCGTGGCACGAGCGCCCATCCGGTGGTCGTGCGCCGCGCGACGACACCCGTCTGAACGCCGCCAGTGCCCTCCGTTGCCCGCCCTAGACCCAATGCCGGTCAGTTGGCGCACGTACAGCGTTCCCAGGGTTCGCAAGAGCTCACGCCTGGGCTAGCTTCGGATCGCCCGCAGAGCCGGGCTCATGGAGAACAAGTGGGGGTCCGTGACGAGGGCGATCCGAAGCTAGCCCAGGCGTGAGCTCCTGCGAACCCTGGGAACTCCCGAGGACGCTTGCTCCACGCTATCTGACCGGCATTGGCCCTAAACCCCCGCGTGGAACGAATGGGGTATGGGGCATCTGATGGCCCTGACCGTCAGGCACCCCCACAGTGCCGATCCCAAGCCCCGCGGGTGTGCCCGGCCAAGGTGCACGTCGCGTCGTGTTGCTGAAGCGACCGGCACCAATGCGCCCAGGTCGGTGAGACGTCTCGACGCGCACGCCCGCGCGCCTGCCCATGGCACAAGCCCGGTGGTGCCTGACACCGTGCCACCCGCCGGCGCCCCGCCGCGCCCGGAAACCCGCGCGTTTCTTCTCGGCATGCCGCGTGATGGGTGCTCCCGCCATGAAGCGCGCTCCCGCCCTCGACCCCGCCGCCTGCTCGTGCCGCACGCTCGCCCGCATCGAGTCGCTCCTCGATGCGATGAGCCTCGCGGAGATCGCGGCCCTCGACGACCTCGTGCTCCGCAACTACCTCATCTCCGCCACCTACCACCGCATCTCGCACGCGATGACGGCGGTGACGGGGCCGGGCAACGCCACCTGGTGCACCTTCGCCGCGTGGGCCTCCGAGCAGGCCGGGCGCTCGATCCGCTTCGAGAACATTCCGCTGGCCTCCGTCGATCCGCTCGGCGCGGCGTCGCGGCTCCGTGACGTCATCTCGCGCGGCAACCTGCGCGTCTTCATGGAGATCGCGTTCGTGTTCGAACGCTTCCTCGGGTGGATGTTCGACCGGGCGGCGGAGGCGGGGCGGCAGGCGGCGCGGGCCGATGGCCCCGCGGCCGTGGAGGCGCTGGTGGCCCGCGCGATGGGCTTCGACCCGCGCTCGCTCGACGAGAGCCCCGACGGTCAGGAGCTGCTCATCGGGGCCTTCGCGTCCTACCTGGAAGCGTCCTGGGAGCGCGACCCCGACGCGCGGGCGGAGCTCGTCTACGTGGGCAACGCGATGGTCGGGCTCCACGAGCAGACGCGGGTCGACCCCGAGGTGGCCGGCGCCCTCGCGCTGCCCGAGGCGCGTCCCCTCGCCGAGCGCTGGGAGCGGTCGTCGCTGCGCGCCGCGCTCGTGACGGCGGCCCGCGGGCCGTTGGCGTCGGCGGCGGCGCGACGCGCGTGGGCGATCGTGCGCGGGGTCACCGGCGCGGGCCTCGTCGCCTCGGTGGGGACGCTGTTCTTCATGGAGCTGCGCGTGGGGGACGACGCGCTGGCGCTCGCCGAGGACGTGACCCCCGTGGGCGGCGAGGAGTTTCCCGAGCACCTGCGCCGCTTCGACATCGACCGCCCGCACGTGCGGGCGCGGCTCGTGCGGGTGATGGCGCTCGACAAGACCCCGCACACGCTCCGCGGCTCCGCCGCCACCGACTGGACGCGCCTCGACCAGCGCATGAACTTCATCGTCGACCTCTTCCGCTCGCGGCAGCAGGCGCCGGCCGTCTTCGGCCACCCCCTCCACGTCGGGCTGCTGCCCCACGGGGCGTGCGCGTGCAGCGCCGCGCTGGCCGCGTAGGGCGCCCCCTTGCCGCCGCGCCCCGAAGCGCGATACGCCCTTCAGCCTCATGGGAACGCCCCGCCCGCGGCGCGCGAAGACTGGCGCGCGCGGCGGATCCGCGTGCAGACGACTCGCAAACCGCGCTTGACGACGACCGGCGCTGGAGCCCTCATCCCAGCGGAGCAGCTCACCCATGATTGACCCCTCCGTCCCACCCATCATCCGCGAAGCGCCCCTCCAGCTCGACCGCGGCTCGGTCCTGACGCTGATGCACCCGAAGAGCCCGCTGACCTGGCTCTCGAGCGCGGCCACTGTCTTCGGGCTGCGCTTCGGCGTGCAGCTTCTGGTCGTGAGCCCCGTCCTCGCCCTCGCGGCGATCTCGGCGACCATCGCTGCTGTGGTGCTCGGTGGCGCTGCGTGGCGGCGGTCGACGGCCCGCAAGCTCTTCGCGCAGGCGCAGGCCGACCTCCGCCGCCAGCTCGCCGCGCCGGTCGTGGCGACCGCGGCGGTGGGCGACCGCACGTGGGTCCACCTCCGCGGCCGCGCGACGGTGCGGGTGGCGGTGCAGGCGCCGAGCGGCGCGACCTGCCTCGCGTGGCAGTCGTTCACCATGGACGCCGTGCCGTCCGGGCTGTCGTTCACGCACGCCACCACGACCGCGCGGCTCGGCGGCGACTTCGACCTCGATGACGGCTCGGGGGTCATCGCCCGCGTCCGCGCGACCTGCGCGCAGGTGGCGGGCGCGCCCGACGCGGCCCTCGCGGTGGCCGTGCCGCTGGAGGGCGTCGTGGACGTCTTCGGGTTCGCGCGAGTGGCCGCAGGGGGCGCGGGCGACGACGGCTACCGCGTCGGCACGCGCGTGGTCGAGATCGAGGGCAACGAGAGCGCGCCGGTGATCGTCGGCACCCCCGGGTGACGGTCGCCTCCGCCCCGTGCAGGGATGCGAGGGCCCTCGGATGCCCTACCCTCTGGAGTCGATGGCGAAGACGCTGGCGATCAACACGCGGCCGTCGCTGCCGCACGCTTGGCGGTCGTAGTGCTACCCGACGTCGCCCGCGTTGAGGCGCCCTTGGCGGCGCAGCTCGCGAGCGACGAAGGGCGAGTCCTCCAGCAGAACCTGCAACGAGACCTCCCGGCACCAGTAGCGCTCAGCGTCGCGCTCCCGCCCTTTCCAACAGTCCCAGTCGTTGAGCCGCAGGCGTCTGACGGTGTCCCGAATTTGGTGCCGGAGCGGTTCGGCGAGCAGACGCGCCGGCTTCACCTGAAAGCCGACCAGCTCCAACTCGAACCAGTGGTCCTCAATCGCGAAGGGGTCAAGCACAGCGTCGAAGTCGCCCTTTCGCGCGTTCATTCGCGAGCACGCGAGGCGGTAGTTGCGCCACTCGTACACCTTGTCCCAGGCGCGGGACTTCGGAGCCATATGGTCCACGGAGGCAGCCCCGGTGACGCGGTGGATGCGGAAGCACGAGTATGCGCAGATCCCCCGATACGCCCGCATCATCGCGGGCAGCGCCGCGGTCCAGTAGGTGGGGAGTTCCCCGGGCGGCACCTCGTCCTCGCGCTGGCAGGGCAGTTCCACGGTGACGCCATCGGACTGCGTGACCTTGTGCGTGCGTCTCTTGAACGGGTTTCCGTCCCCGCGCACGAAGGGAGGGGCGAGGCCCGCCATCTCCGCCACCGCGATCAAGCCGGGACGGCGAACAGCCTCGTCGAACTCCGTCGGCTCGGGCGCCTCCTCGACTCGGATCACACCCGCACCCCTTGCTCACGTGCGAAGGCTGACCAGCGGAGCCAGAAGCGGTCGGTGTCGCCCAGCACAGCCGCGAGCTTCTCGGTGACCTCCGCGATGTGCTCTGACGCAGGCTCGTCCTCCTGCAGAAGAGCGAGCGCCTCCGTGATCGCTTGCTGCGCGGGGAGGGAGCCCGGCTCGGCCAGGTCAAAGACGTCGGAGGTGAGCCACGCGGACGCGTCGCCGCGGCGATGCCAGGCATCGCGTTCGAGGACGACCTTGCCGTCCACGTGGTCGAGCTTCCAGAGCGCGTCGCGCTGCGTATCGAAGATGGGCTCCATCGACGCCAGCACGAGCGGTGAGTGGGTCGCGACGAGGAACTGGACCCGCGGCGTGCTCTCCTCGCGCCAGCTCGCGATGGCCTTCTCCAGGCTCGGCAGCACCGTCCGCTGCCAGCGCGGGTGGAGGTGTGTCTCGGGCTCGTCGAAGAGGACGATCACCTGATCCGTCATCTCCCGCCGCGTACGCACGCTCTCCCGCTGGTGCCAGATCAACGCCCAGGTGAGGAGGTACGCGAACTTCGCCATGCGCTGCACGCCGGCCGGCGCAAAGACGATGGGCACGTCCTGCCCGTAAGGCATCCGCACCGTCGGCACTTTGCGCGACTCGTTGGGGTTCGGAGACAGGGCGGGAGAGCCAGGGGTGAGCGCCTCTCCCTCCGGCCCGATCTGCTGGAGCAGGAGGGTCAGGAGGGCGAATGCCCGCGCCTCCTCTGGCTCCTTGCTGCCCTGCCATTCAGTCCATTCACGCAGTAGACCGGAGCAGAGCTCCTCCTCCTCCGCTCCAGGGCCAGGCGCGACGCGCTTGAGCCCTCGAAACACCTGCGTCGGGCTGAACTGGTAGGACGCAGGCGTCTCTCTCTGGCTACCGTCGGCGTTTGTGTAGAGTCGGTAGTTGCGGAGCGGATCCCACACCGAAAAGGAGCCGTCGACGCGCAGGTACAGCACGAGGCCCGGGTTGGGCGGCTTCCCCTGCCTACGTGTCCAGGTCTGCGCCGCTGGATTCCAGGTGGCGGTGGCCTCGTGGAGGCTGCTGGCACCATCGAACGCGAAGCCGATCTCCGCAGCAGGTGCCGACGGCACTGCAGGCGTCTCGTGCCAGGTGCGCGTAAGCGCCCACCAGGCGACCTCAAGCAGGAAGGATTTCCCCAAGCCGTTGTCGCCAGCGATCAAGTTGAAGCGCTCGGCGAGCGGCCCCATCTCGAGGTGTGCGGACGGACCCACGTTGGTCAACTCCAAGCGCTTGAGCATCGCGCGCGATTGAGCAAGTAGCGCGCGAAGACGTCAAGTTCCCGCCGCACGCCTCCCCGCCGCCGACCGACCGCAACCTGCGAACCCGTCCCGCGGAACGTCCCCGGCCATCACAGCCCCAGCACCCACCTGCTCCCCACCGCGCCGCGCACGTCGGCGCGTCGGCGCCCGAAGTGCCCGCCAGAACAGTGGCGCGCGTCGAGCGCGGCGAGGTCGTCCCCGCGTCCTCGTTCGCCTGCACAGCGACGTCCTCGCGCCGCGGGGCCGCGTCGGTAGCGCGCTGCGCCGTGAGCGACCACGGGGCGGCGGCCAGCGCGCGACGGAGGGCGCCGAGGCCGCGGTCGACGCCCGTGCGCGCGAACGTGACCGTCGTCACCTGCGCGTCGTCGGGGCCGCCAGTGCAGCCGCCGCGACCGGTGCTCGTGCGCAACACGAAGCTCGCGGCGTGCACGTCGAGCTCCACCGACGGCACCGGCGCGCACAGTCGGGTGGCGTACGCGAGCACCGCGAGCCCGCGCGGCCCGCGCAGCGCCAGCCCGAAGCTGCCGGTCGCCCTGTGCAGGATCACCTGCCCCACCGTCGCCATCGGGACGCGCGGGTCGACGAAGTAGATCGGCGCCTGGCGGTTACGGTGGTCGAGCGCGTCCATGCTCACGTCGCGCAGCGCCTCTGGAGCCGCTGACGCCGGTCGTCGAGCGGTCGGAGCCTCGCCGTGCGGTCGCCGTCGTCGCGCAGCCGCCCGCGCTCGAGGCGCACGATCGCGGGGCGCGGCGGGGGTGCTCGACGGGTGGGGCCATCGGATGCCCTACAACGCGCCGCGGGGACCGTGCGGTGGGCGCATGAGGGGCGCGGCCTTGTCGAGATACGCCGCGCTTCACCGCGCGAACACCACGCGGGGCTGCACGCGCAGGGCGACGTCGTCGAGGCTGAGCGTGACGCGCGCCTCGCCCGACGTCGCCGGGGCGCGGAGGGTTCGGTGGACGCGCCCTTCGGCGTCGGTGGTGGCGTCGCCCACCCACTGCGCGGCCCCGGTGAGGCCGAGGGAGACGCGGGAGGCCCCCACGGCGCGAGGGTCGACGACGACCTCGGCGGTGGCGCTCCCGTTGGCGGGGAGGCGGCGCGGGTTGACGGTGAGCGCGCGCGGCTCGACGACGGTGTGGACGACGTCGGCGCGCAGCTCGACGCCCCGCTGGACGAGGCCGCTGGGCCACGCGATGGTGACGCGCGCGAGCTCGCGGTCGCCCAGCGGCACCTGGAGCGCGCGCGCGTGCTCGCCGCCGTACGGGCACTGCCCGCTCACCAGGAACACCTGCGGCGGCGAGGCGCCCTCCACCGTCACCCGCGCCCCGGTCGCGTCCGGTGCGCTCACCGTCCCGCGGAGACGCAGCACCGCCTGGCGTCCCCGCGCGCGCAGGTTGTTGAGCAGCATCACGGGCCCGTCGGTGTCGACAGCGAAGCACACGACCTCACCGCGCGGTGACGAGGGGCCGCACACGAGGGGCTTCGACCGGAGCTGGAGGCCCATCACCAGAGCGCCCACCTCGGCGAAGGTGCCGTCGTGGCGGTTGAGGAAGAGGTCGGTGGGGCCCGGCGCGGGGAGCACGGGGTGAGGCTGGTCGACGCCCACCCGCAGGACGAGGAGGTCGGTCCACCCGTCGAGGTCGGCGTCGAAGGCGTAGGAACCCCAGGCGAAATCGTCGCCCACGCCGCCGACCCCGGCGCGCTCGGCCTGGTTGCGGAGGCTGCGCCCGCCCTGGTGCCGCAAGAGGAGCGAGCGGCTCAGCACGCCGGAGACGAACCAGTCGACGCGGCCGTCGCGGTCGAAGTCCAGCGGCGAGAGGCTCATCGGTTCGACCTGGGAGAAGACCGCCGTCATGTCCTCGTCACGGCGCTGCCCCAGCTCCCCCCCGCGCTCCCCCCAGGAGAACCACCCCTGCGACTGGTCGAGGAGGCCGAAGAGGTCTTGCGCGCCGTCGCCGTCGACGTCCGCATAGTACATCCCGAAGCCGATGAACTCCCGCTGCTGTCGCCGCTCGGGATAGCCCGGCGTGGGCGGCGGCGCGAACTCGTCGAAGCCCCCGTCGCCGCGCCCGATGAGGAGCCGGTGGGGCGCGCTCGCCGAGATCCTGCGCGTCACGGAGAGGTCGGTGAGGCCGTCGAGGTTCACGTCCGTCGCGAGCACCTGCACGACGGCGCCTTCGGCGCGGGGGGCGAGCTCCTGCGCCGGGCCGAAGTGGCAGCCGCCGAGGTTGCGGAAGGCGACCACCGAGTCGTCGGCGGCGACGAGGTCGTCGCGCCCGTCGCCGTCGAGGTCGACGAGCGCGCCCGCCTCGTAGCCCTGCACCGGGAGGCCGCTCTCGACGGCCTCGAAGCGCCCGCCGCCGCGCCCCATATGAACGACGCTGCGCGTCGCCGGGCCCAGCGTCACGGCATCGACGAGCCCGTCTCCGTCACAGTCGCCCAGGACGACGCGTGCCACGCGGCGCGGGTCGTCCACGCCGAGCGCCGCCCGCCCAATGACGAAGCGCCCCTCCGGCCGCGGCTCGACGCGGGGTGTGGCGGGCGCGCCGACGACCGCGACCTCATCGCCACAGCCCGACAATGAGGTGAGGCAAAGTGCGCACAGGGTCGCCGTCGTGTACGCGATAACGCCTTGAATCGAGGCGTATCGCGGACGCGGCGCGCAGGACACGCTCTCGCCGTTGCCCAACATTCGTGGAAAGTAGGCGCCCCGTGGGGTGCGCTGTCAAGGCCGCGTCGCGGGCGGACGGGCCGAGCGCACGCGGGCACCGCGGCCGACGGCTGACCGTCGTCAGACCACGAGGCGCGGCGCGTCGAGCTCGTCGAGCACCACCGTGCAGAGCTGGTCCTTGCCCACCGCCGCCGAGCGCACCCGGAAGCGCGTGCCCGGGGCGATGATGAACTCCTCCTCGCCGACACGGCGCGGCGGGCCCACGCGCGGGCGGTGCTCACGGCGGCGGGGAGGCCCGGCACGGACCGCTCGGCGGCGCGCAGGGCGGCGGCGAAGTCCACCCGCGGCGTGGCCATCACGCCCTCGAGGGCCGGCATCACGTCAGGTCGCTCGTCGCGCGCCCCCTGGAGGCGGTCGAGGTAGAACTTGTGCAGCTCCATCGTGTCGCCGACGAAGCCGCCCATGGAGGATCGCGGCGACGATGGCCTCGGCCACGGGCGCCCAGAACTCGTGCTGGGGGCCGTCACGCCGACTCCGCCGCGCGCGGCAAGGTAGCGGCGCGGTCTTGACCAGGACAGGAATCGGAGGCCGTATCCCGCTCTCGACGCCACGAGGACGTCTGTTCGCAGAGCCCTGAAAGGTTCCCCCCCCGGATGCGTGCGCTTTCCCTTGGCGGTCTCGCGGTGTGGTTCGGTTGTGGGGCGCCGCCCGTGCCGCTGCGGGTGGAGTCGCGTGTGGCGCACCGCCCCGCGGACGCGTCGACGCGCCTCGATGCACCCCTCCCGGCAGCGGAAGCTCCCGACGCGGAGGGGGCCCCCGACGCGACGGTTCAGGCGGAGGACGTCCGCCGCGCGCTGGTCGTGCCTGACGACGCCGCGGTGCTGAACGCCGCGCACGTCGGGGAGTTCTACACCACGGTGGCGGAGCCGGAGGCGGCGGTGTGCCGAGGCTTTGCGGTCGCAGACCCGAGCAACGCGACGGTGCGCGGGGGCGAGTCGTTCGTGATGACGGTCCACGGTCAGGCGAACAACGCGGCGACGGTGACGTTCACGCACCCGATCGAGTTCCGCGAGGCGACGGTGGGCTTCTTCGAGCACGTCGCGCAGGGCGAGGTGGCGCTCGAGGTCAACGGACGGGTGGTCGCGACCTTCTCCGCCGCCGCGGCCCGCCCTGCTTGGGGCGGTGGGACGACGTGCTTCACGCTGACGCGGCGCTGGGCGACGCCGCTGCGCGCGACCTCCGTGCGGCTGATCGACCGGCCTCCGCCGCGCGGCCGTCGCTTCGGCAGCGAATGGACCCAGATCACCGACCTCTGGCTTGGGCCTCGCCCCGCGACGCCGCGGCCGCTGCTCGTCCACCGCTTCGGCGATGTGCACGGGCCCGAGAGGGGGGTGAGGGCCGGGCGACTACCCGTACACGGTGCGTGCGATGGGCTTCGTCGTCGTCTCGCCGAACGCGCCGCCTCGTCGCCTCGACGGGCCCGCGGTCAGGGCCTTCAACGGGTGCACCAGCGTGACGTGGACCCCCGTTCCAGAGAGCGCGATCGCCATCCTCGCCGGCTGCCGGGACGGCGACCCTCGGAACGCGCCCGAGGGCCTTCCCGTCGGCCCGATCCCCGCGGATTTCGCGCGGCGGCTGTACCGGGTCGACGCGGCGCGTCCGGGCGACGACGCGACGCTGATCCACACCTTCTCGGCAGACATCCTGGGGCTGAGCTACGACGACTGTCGGCGCGTGGTGTACGTCTGGACCAACGACCAGCGTGCGTGGTGGGTCACCCCCGAGGGCACCGTCCGCGAGGACCCGCGACCGACACCGTTCGAGCTGTGAGCGCTTTGGCGTCGAGGGGGTGACCGCAGCGACGCGGAGGGTGGTGCGTCGGTTCGTCCTGGGAGGTGGCACCGGCGCGCGCTGGGCGCGCTCGGAGGGCGCCAGGCGGTCATAGGATCGAAGAGACCTGGGCGAGGGGCTGAGGGCGGCGACGCTCCTGATGAGGGTGAGCGCTCGGAGGCGCTGGAGCCCCGGTCAGGGGCGGAGCGCGCGGCGCCGCTCGATCAGCGCGGTGAGCTCCGTCGCTCGCTCCGATGCCGCGGGCGCGCGGGCCTCGCACACGGTGGCGTACAGGTCGATTTCGCCCTGCTCCGCGGCGCGCCAGCGCAGGTGCGCCAGCGTGGCGTCCCGCTTAGCCTTCGTGGCGTGCGACGCGAGCTCCCACGCGAGCGGCAGGTCGCCCGCCAGCATCGCCGCCGCCGCGAGCTCGCCGAGCTCCTGCGGGTGCGAGCGGAGCGCCGTCGCCGCGGCCTCGGCGTGCGCGCGGCCGGCTTCGAGCTCGCCCGCGCGGAGCAGCGCGATGAGGGCGTGACGCGGGAGCGCGCCGGGCGGCCCGGCGACGGTCGTCGGGTCGATCGCGAGCGTCCAGGCGACGAGCGAGGCGCGCACCGCCCCGGCGTCGGCCTTCGTCGCGGGCAGCAGCAGGGTCGCCGCCACGCAGCGCGCGTCGACCGTGGCCGCGGCGTCGAGCCACGGCGTCACGTCGCGCCCCGCCTCGTGGAGCGCGCGGATCGCGCGCCAGAACCCGCGCGTCTCGCCGAGCCGCGCGGCCTCGCGGGCGAGCCCCTCGGTGAGCCGGTCGAGCGGCGCGTCGAGGCCCGCGGTGGCGCGGGCGCGCCGCGCGTCGAGCGCTTCGGCGAGGCCCTGGAGCGCCGCCGAGGCGTCGGGGGGCGTGAGCGAAGCGAGCTCGTGCAGCGCCGCGGCGAGGGCTGCATCGAACGAGGCGGGCCCGTCGGCGACGGCGCGGACGAGCGTGCAGCGCACCCGATGGATTGGGTCGAAGTACGGGGAGTCGATCGCCTCGGGCATCCACGCGTCGAAGAGGGTGAGGTGGCCGTGCGCCAGCAGCTCCCCCACCACCTGCTCGCCCAACGACTGCTGTCCCGGACGCGCGGTCACGCGGAGCTGTTCGAGCCGCTCGCCGTCGCCGCGCCGCGCCGCGTCGGCGATTCCCTCGCGAATCGACATCGCGTGGAGGTTCGCGAGGATCGCCGCCGCGTCGTCGACGCGCTTGAGGTCGAGGAGGGTGAGCGCCGCGCGGCCCGCCGCGTCCGCGTGGTGCAGCGTGGGCGCGTAGGGGCCTGACGGCGGGGCCGACCACGCGGGGGCGAGGGCCAGGGCCTCGTCGAGCGCCTCCTGGGCGGCGCGGGCGTCGCCGAGCGCGGCGTACACTGCGGCGGCGTACACGGCGCGGGCGGCCTTCCAATAGGTAATGTGGTCTCCGGGGCTCCACGGGGGATCGGGCAGCGCGCGCACGGCGTCGGCGATGCGCCGCGCGGCGTCGGCGTGCCCGTCACGGGCCAGCAAGCGCGCGGTGTCGGCGGCTTGAAACGCGTCGTGGTGCGCGCGGGCGGGGTCGGCGATCTGGTCGAGCGCGCGCTGCGCGGCCTGCGCGGGGCGCCCGGCGAGGGCCTCGGTGCGGTGCGTCCCGTGCGCGTCGAGCAGCGCGTCGAGGGTGGTGTGAACGAGGGCGGGGCCCTTGCGCTTCGTCGTCTTCGGCATACTCGGAGGCATCGTGTGGCGCTGTGGGTGAGAGGGGCGCGGCGCCACGGTGATCGCACGCCGTGGGGCGCGCGTCGACGGCGATGAGGTCGCCGCGGAGGCCCAGACGTAGCGGTTCCCGTCGAAGGCGCGATCGACGTTCGACTCGAGCAGCACCACATCGCCCGTCATGCGTCCGTCGGCCGTGAGTGACGAGCGGCACCAAGGGTCGAGCGCGACGCAACGGCCGGTCACGAGCGGCACCTCGACGCGATCGGGGAGCGCGAGGTCGGTGGTGCCGTCGGAGACGTCGCGCGGCGCGAGGTGATCGACGAGGGGCGTGGCGTCGGCGGCAGGTGACACGGCAGGCGGCGCGTCGGGCGCGCACCCGAGGCCCGCCCGTCCGCGCGACGCTCACCCCGCCCAGCCCAGCCGTCGCGCCACCGTCACAAAATCCTCCGGCAGCGCGGCCTCGTAGCGCACGGGCTCGTCCTCGGGCTTCGCCGGGTGCGTGAAGCCCAGCTCCTTCGCGTGGAGCATCACGCGCGGCGCCACCAGCGCGGGGGCGCCGAAGCCGCGGATGTACACCCGCTCGCCGACCACCGGGTGCCCGGCCTCGGCGAGGTGGATGCGAATCTGGTGCTGCCGCCCCGTCTCCAGCCGGCACTCCACCAGCGTCGCGCCGCCCTCGTTCGGCAGCTCGACGATCGGGCGGATGTGGGTGACGGCGCGTCGGCTGCCGCGCGGCGTGGGGCCGCCCTTGAGCGAGCCGCGGAGGCCGTCGCCGCGGTTCTCGACGAGCTCGGTGTCGATGGTGCGGGCGCCGCGCATATGGCCGCAGACGAGGGCGACGTAGGTGCGGTCGATGTCGTGGCGACGGAAGAGCCCCGCGAGGTGGCGCTGCGCGAGCCAGGTGCGCCCGAACACCAGCAGCCCGCTTGTTTCGCGATCGAGGCGGTGGACGACGAAGAGCGGCGCCCCCGTCGGCGCGAGGCCCCAGCGGTGGAGCGACACGGTGAGCCGGTCGACGAGCGCCCCCTTCTCGCCCTCCTCGAAGGGGACGGTGTTGATGCCCGGCGGCTTGTCGAACACGATCACCTGGGCGTCGTGGTGGACGAGGCGCCCGCGGTCGAGAAACAGCGC
Source organism: Polyangiales bacterium (assembly GCA_044375895.1). GTDB lineage: Bacteria > Myxococcota_A > Polyangia > Polyangiales > CAISKJ01. The sequence goes on from JBILLV010000030.1 coordinate 44,271, forward strand.
CGGCGCCGAGCCCGGGCCGTTGACCGGACCCGCCATCGTGACCCGCGCCGTCGGGTCGATGACGACGACGTCGCCCTTCTTCACGCGGTGGCCGGGCTCGGTGTTCACCTCGCCGTTGATGGTCACCTTGCCGCGGTGGCAGAGCTTCTTCGCCTCCGACCAGGGGGCCGTGAGCGCCTCGCGGACGAGCGTCCCGAGGGCGGTGTCGTTGTGCTTCTGGTCAACCGTGATCGTGTGGCTCGGCACAGGTTAGGGCTCCGTCGTAAGGGGACGCGATGGTACACTCGATCGCGTCGTGGCGACGGGATTGAAGCACTGCCCCACCTGCAACCTCCGGTATCCGCCGGAGGGCGAGCGGTGCATTGTCTGCCGGACGCCGCTCATCGTCATCCCCGACCCGCTCATCGGCGCGGTGGTGGGCGGCAAGTACTGCATCGAGAGCATCCTCGGCGCGGGGGGCATGGCGACGGTGTACCGCGCGCGCACCGTCCACGCCGAGCGCGCCGTGGCGGTGAAGGTGTTTCGCAAGGAGCTCGCGAACGACGCGAAGCTCCGCGAGCGCTTCCGCCGCGAGGCCACGAGCACACGGCGGCTCGCCCACCCGAACATCGTCGAGATCTTCGACCAGGGCGACATGGACGACGGCACACCGTTCATGATCACCGAGCTGCTCGAGGGCGTGACGCTGGAGGCGTGGCTCAAGAAGAACCCCGGGCCGATGCCCCTCCCGATGCTCCTCGATCGGATGGCGCAGGTGGTGGGCGGGCTCGCGCGGGCCCACGACTTCCAGGTGATTCACCGCGACCTGAAGCCCGACAACCTCTTCATCGCGACGCTGCCCGACGGCGACGAGCGGATGAAGATCCTCGACTTCGGCATCGCCCGCTACATGCTCGACTCGCGGCTCACGGGGACGGGCGAGATCTTCGGGACGCCCCAGTACATGGCCCCCGAGCGCATCACGGGGACAGAAGCAGGGCCCTCGGCCGACCTCTACGCGATGGGCTGCATCATGTTCCGCTGCGCGACGGGGCGGCTGCCGTTTCAAGCGTCGGACGTGACGGCGTACCTCATCCACCACCTGCGCGACGCTGTCCCTTCGCCGCGGAGCCTCAACCCCGAGCTGCCGCCCGAGCTCGACGCCCTCATCGTCCGCTGCCTGGAGAAGGCCGCGGAGAATCGCCCCGCGGACGCCCGCGCCGTCGAGCGGGCCCTCGCGTCGCTGGTGCAGCGCAACCCCCGGCCGCGCCGTCGCTCGGGCGTCCACGTGGCGCCGACGCCCATCGCGCGGGCGGTCCAGGTGTCGAAGTCGACCGTGCAGGGGGGCATGTTCTCGGCGATGGGCGTCGAGCGCTGGGGGCGCCGCACGGAGCTCCTGGGGACGATGGTGATGCGGGCCTTCCCGCGCGGCGCGGAGGCGAGGTACTACGCCGCCCTCGGCCGCCTGCGCGCGACGGTGACGGCCATGGCCAACGTCCACGGCACGTGGCTGCAAGACCAGATGCGCGCCGACGCGGTGGCCGACCGCACCCGCGACGCCCAGCAGCGCTTCGGCTTCGCGATGGACGCGCTCTCGGGCGACCTCTTCGCCACCCGCGAGGCCCTGGAGCTGACGCGCGGCCAGGTGGCCTCCCTCGAGTCCGTCGCCCGCCCGATGATCGAGCCCTTCGTCGCGCTCCACGCCTCCATCGCCGCCCTCGGCCCGACGCCGTCGCTCCCGCCGCACGAGCTGCTGGAGCGCTACCGCTCGGCCCTCGCCGCCCTGGAGACCGCCCTCCCGCACGCCGAGGAACTCCGCGGCGCGCAGATCGCCCACGCCACCGCCGAGCGCGACGTGCGCGACCTCGAGTTTCAGATCGAGGCGATGCGCAAGCAGCTCGAGCGCGTCTCGCAGCAGGGCGAAGACGAGATGAAGGGGATCCAGCGGCGCCTGGAGATCGCCGCCACGCAGCTCGCCGCGATGGAGGCCGAGCTGCTCAAGGACGCCGGCGAGCTCACCGAGGCCCTGCGCGGACGCCGCGAGCTCGACGACCTCTTTGCCGCCCTCGAAGCCGACGCCGCGTAGCGGGACGCGGATTTTGTTCCTCCGACGATCCCGCGTCCTGCGGTAGTGTCACCGCAGGAGGTACTGTGGGTATGCGGATGCTTCGTGCGAGCGTGTTCGTCGTTTCTGCGCTTCTCGGCGCGTGCAATGCGGGTGGTGGTGGCGGTGGCGGCGGGGGTGACACCGACGCCTCCACGACGCCCGACATGACGGTGGGCAACGACACCGGCGGCGGCGGCAACGACGCCACGATGGGCGGCGATCGCGCGCCCACGGGTGACGGTCCCAACTGCGGCGCGGGGTCGGCCAACTGCGGCGCGTGTACGCCGCTCCCCAGTTGCGGGTGGTGTCGCCGCACCAACTCCTGCGTGCCGGGCAACTCGATGGGGGCGACGGCGGGGGGCTGCATGGGCGCCGACTGGGCCTACCTCCCGAGCCAGTGCGGCGGTGACGGCGGGACGCCCGGCGACGCGGCTCCCCCCAACTGCAGCGCGGGCACGATGGGCTGCGCGGCCTGCGCGCCGCTGCCGGGCTGCGGGTGGTGTCGCCGCACCAACTCGTGCGTGCCGGGCAGCTCGATGGGCTCGACGACGGGCGGCTGCATGGGCGCCGACTGGGCCTATCTGCCGAGCCAGTGCGGCGGTGACGGCGGCACCGGCGATGGCGGCACGAGCTGCGCGTCGGGCGTCCCGCGCGCGTGCAACCTCACGCTCTCGGGCGCGGTGCGGACGTGCACCGCGGGCCAGATGGTCAGGGTCGGCTGCAACCAGGGCTGCGGCCTCGGCTCGTGCACCGGCGACGCGGTGATGCAGATCTGCCCGGGCAACGCGACCACGCCCTGCGCGATGGCCATCGCGAGCAACGACGACGCGCCCGACTCCGCGATGTGCACGATGGGTCCGGACGGCGGCGCCGGGAGCGACCTCTGCCCGCTGGTGACGTTCATGTGCCCGGCCGATGGGCGCTACACCGTGTGGGTGGGCGCGTTCGGCTCGGGGATGGCGACCTGCATGGCCGCCGTCCGCTGAAGCTCCCCGCTCAGTAGTACTGACGCGGCGGCGGCGCCGCGAAGCCGCCCGGGAAGGGGTTCGCCTGTTCCCGGAGGCGGAGCTCGTTCTGCTCCAGGTCGAGCGTCGCGCCGCGCTCGGCGAAGAGCGCCACCCCGATCACCCCCACGTTGCGCGCGTCGCCCGTCTGGGCCGCGTACGAGTCGCCCACGCTGCCGAAGCGGAAGGTCGCCACCTCGTCGTGGTTCTGGCGGAAGCCCTCCACCTCGATGCGTCCGTGCGCCTGGAGGATGTACCCGCGGCTCCCCGTGGCGGCCGCGCGCCCGGTGATCACGTCGAGCCCGTCCACCGACACCACGGTTTCGAAGCGGGCGGAGGTCATGTTCTCGATGAGGATGGTGTAGCGCTGTCCGGCGTTGCCCAGCACGTACACCGAGTCGCCACTGTAGTAGCCCGGGAGCGCGCCGCCGCCCTCGTCGCGGAGCGAGACGCGCACGCCGTCGCGGTACATCCCGCGGTACTGGACGGGCCGCGCGGCGTGCATCATCGCCTGCATCGCGGCGAGGCGGGCGTCGTTGTAGTGGATCGCCGCCATGTCGTAGGGCATCGACGAGGCCCGCACGAAGGGGGCGTACGACATCGACGAGTAGCGCGTCTCGCCCCACTCGGTGGCCAGGCCGGGGCGCGCCTCGGCGGGCACGGGGACGGCGCTCCCCGAGGACTCCGACGGGGCCGCGGGGGCGTCGTAGTCGCCGCCCGTCGAGCTCGTGGTCACTTCGGCCGAAGCGGTGCGCCCGTAGGCCTGCGGAGCCTGCGCGCTGGTGGGCGACGCGTAGCCCCCAGTGGCGGTGCGGGCGTAGACGGCGGGAGGGCCGCTGCGGCCGGCGGAGGCGCAGGCAGCGAAGGTGGCGGTGAGGGCGAGGAGGGAGAGGAGGGGGCGAGCGTTCATGGCGAGGTTCTCCGTGCGTGGGTGCAAGGAGAACGCGCCTGCCCGATGGGGCTTACAGGCAACGCTGGTCAGTTCGCGTGGGGGCAGCACAGGGGAAGCGTCATCGGGAGTTCCCAGGGTTCGCAGGAGCTCACGCCTGGGCTAGCTTCGGATCGCCCGCAGAGCCGGGCTCATGGAGAACCATGGAGGGTCCGCGACGAGGG
>JBILLV010000587.1:0-3568 GCA_044375895.1 Polyangiales bacterium
CTCGTCGTGCTCCACCATCAGCGCCGCGCGGAAGCGGTGGTACTCCGCGCCGATCGCTTCGAGCGCGGCGTCCGTCTCCCACCCGCGCGGGAAGGGGAAGGTCTCGAAGCAGTCCGAGGGGGTGTAGCGGAGGTCGTCCTTCATCGACGAGCCGAAGAAGCGCGCCCAGAACTCGTGCACGCGCGACTGGAGGATCGCGAAGAAGCCGTCGCGCTCCTCGGCGAAGACGTTGACCGTGTGCGCGAAGACCCGGTCGGTGGGTTGCCACGCGAAGCAGAACTGGGCGCTGACTTGGGAGTTCGCGAGCACCCGCGACTTGCCGTCCACCGTTCGGTACAGGCCGGGCGTATAGCGACCGTAGAGCCACCAGCGTTCCTTGCGCGGCTTGTCGCTCGATGAGTTCCCCAGTTGCATACGACCTGGGCGAACTTTCGCTTCAACAATTGCCATCAGGTCCGGCCAAGTCCTCGCCTCCTCTTCACTCATCATAACGAAATTGATGACGTACCGATGGTGCGCGTGTGATGGACTGGTGTTGATCTCTTCACCACCAATGAACGGAAAAATGCGCTCTTGGTTGCGTGGGTCGCGAACAATCAGTGCACGCATCTCCGCAACCGAGGTGGTCTCGCCGCTCGATGCGCCGCTGTCGTCGAACGTGAACCCCATGCCGAGCACGTAGCTGCCGATGTACGACTTCTCCGCGTTTTCGAGCAGCTGCACTGGATCGTCGCTGGTCCCCTGTGGGAAGAGGAACGCGGTGATGCGCTGACCCGGACGCCCGTCGAGGATCGGACCGAACGGTGGCGTCCCCTTCATCGTGTGCACGACACTGACGATCACCGCTGCGCCCTTGAGCGGCCACTTCACGCGCTTGCGCGCCTCATAGATCGTTCCCCCGTGGTTGCAGATCCACCGCAGGCCCGTCCCGCGGGTGTCGCCCTGCGCGATGGTGTTGGTCGCGATCAGCCCGAAGGTCCCGCCCTTTCGCTGTAGCGCGAAGGCCCGGCGGAAGAAGTGCGCCACGAGGTCGGCGTTCCCGTTCGACTCCTCGTGCACGGCCTGGAGCCACTCGATGTAGCCCGGCGCGTTGCCCTCGGTGATGGTGTTCTTCCCCGCGAAGGGCGGGTTCCCCACGAACGCGTCGAAGCCCGGGTTCTCCCGCAGGAACACCTCGGGGAACTCCACCCCCCAGTGGAACGGCCACACCGGCCGCTCCCCCTCGCGCATCCCCCGCGCGATCCCGTCGAGCGCCTCGCGCTGCAGCGCGCCGTTGCGCCACGCGGTCACGGCCTCGTAGCGCTGCCCGAGCCGCGCCTTCCGCTCCTTGTCCTTGGTCGCGCCGAAGAACGCCTCCACCACGAGGTCGCCCACCATGCGCGCGTCGGCGAGCGCGCCTTCGGCGTCGAGGTGGAGTCTTCGCTTCTCCGCGGTGTCGTCGCTCCCGGCGAGCGCTTGAATCTTCGCGCGGAACCCCTCGGCCTCGCGCACCTTGTCCCAGAGGACGAGGTCGAGGCTCTTCTTCTTCTTCGGGTCGGTGCTCCAGTCGAAGGTCTCGATCTGGTTGCGGGTGAGTCCGACGAGGGAGTCGCCGTGCTTGAGCACCGGGTCGAGGAAGGTGAAGGGGTGCTCGCGGGCCATGGTGGCGAGCCAGAGCGAGAGCTTCGCGAGGTCGACGGCGAAGGGGTTGCGGTCGACGCCGTACAGGCAGTGCTGCGCGACGAGCCGCCGCGCGTGGAGCACCTCGTCCTCGTCGGGCGGGATGGCCGGGCGCTCGCCGTGGGCCTCCCAGGATTTCACCAGCGCGTCGGCGAGGTGGCGGCAGGCGGCGACGAGGAAGGCGCCCGATCCCATCGCGGGGTCGCACACCTTGAGGGCGAGGATCTGCGCGGGCGTCGGGCGCGCGCCGAGGGCCTCCAGCACGGGGCGGAGCGTGGTGCGGACGATGGGCTCGGTGAGCGAGCGCGGGGTGTAGTGCGAGCCCGAACGGCGGCGCTCCTCGGTGGGCTGGAGGTACATCCCGCCGGGGGCGACCACCTCGGGGGTGCGGGCGGAGATGCGGCGGCCGAGGGCCTCGACGAGCTGGGGGACGGTCTTCGCGGCCTTCACCTTCTCGGCGGCTGCCCCCGAGAGGTCGCAGCCCGCGAGGGCGCTGAGGGCCTTCACGCGGTCGTCCTTCGTGCGGAGGAGCGCGGCGAGGTCGACCACGACGTCGTCGGGCGTGAGGGCGACCGAGGGGCCGGTGGCGACCTCCACGGTGAAGCCCATGAGCTCCTCGTAGACGCCGCCGAGCTGCTCGACGTCGAGGGTGCGGTACGAGAGCGATTCGCCGCCGAGCACCAGCAGCTTGTCGAGCACGCGGTAGACGACGCCGTTGGACACCTTGGGGAGCTCGATGACCTCGCCCTTCACGCGCTTCCCGTCGGCGGGGCGGCCTTCGAGGAAGGGGTAGGCGTCGGGGTCGAAGAGGCGGCCGTAGCGGGGCGGGAGGTGCAGCGTCCCGTGGCGCCCGCCGTCGTGAACGAAGCGGAACAGCGCGACGAGCCACCCCCACGCGCCGGGCTGCTGGTCGAGGGTGTCGGGGTGTCGTCCGGCGTCTTCGCGGAGCTTCTCGTAGAGGCCGCGGAGGGCGTAGTTCTGGGCGTACCGGGGATGGGCGGGGAGGAGGTTCTGGTCTTCGGCGAAGAGGACGAAGACGAGGCGGAGGAGGACGGTGAGGAGCCCGCCGTAGATGGCCTCGCGCCGCTCGCCGAGCATGTCGGCGAGGAGGGTGTTCTTGCTGGCGGCGTGGGCGCTCTGGAAGCCGCGGACGAGCTCCCAGAGGGCGTCGAGCACCTGGCGGGCGAGGGCGCCGGAGACCTCGTTCTGGTACTTGCGCGACTCGCGGAGGACGTGCGGGAGGCGCTGGTTCGTGGGGACGGAGAACAACCGCTCCGCCGCGAGGAGCATGGGGAGGGCGCCGAGGGCGGGGGCTCCCTGCGTCTCGCAGAGGAGGGCGAAGGGGAAGGTGACGTGCCCCGACGACTCCCCCGCGGGCTGGTACACGAGCCGCAGCGAGGTCTGGTTGAAGAGCAGCCCGATGGGGACGCCCGTCTCGCGCAGGAGGCGTTCGAAGCGCTTCTGGGGGGAGGCGTGCCAGCGGGTGGTGTCGGTCTTGTCGCCGTGGTCGGTGTCGAGGTCCCAGGCGAGGGGGAGCTCTTGCACGAGCAGGAGCCAGCGGCCGGCGTTGCCCGCGGCGGGGTCTTCGGCGTCGGGGGCGACGGGGACGGCCCAGGTGGGGGCGAGCGTCTCGCCGTACTCGGGGAGGGGGACGGTGAGCGACTCGGGGAGCTCACGGGTGGGGACGAGGTCGGTGGCGGGGTCCCAGCCGAGGACGGCCTCCGCGAGGCGGGCGAAGCGCGGGATGTGGAGCGGGAGCGCGGCGGAGAGCTTGCGCGCTTCGCCGGGCGCCGGGCGCGCGGGGAGGCAGAGGGCGTCGAAGGCCGCGCGGACGGCGGTGACGTTGCGGTTGACGTAGGCCTGGGCGGCGACGAGGGCGGGGGGCGAGGCCACGACGCCGACGGGCTGG
>JBILLV010000236.1:0-14491 GCA_044375895.1 Polyangiales bacterium
CACGATCATCCACCCGGCGGAGGGGTCGGCGCCGGAGCGGGGGGCGCTGCCGCCGGATCTGCGGCCGGGGGTGCGGGTGTCGGCGACGGCGCAGGGGCCGCATCAGCGGGCGGCGCGGCCACGGGCGTGGTCTCCGTAGCGGTCGGCGCCGGAGCTCCCGGAGCGGGAGTCGGTGCAGGCGTCGGAGGGGGCGTACCTTCCGCGGGCGCTGCCGAAGCACGCTCCGCATTGCGTTGGGCGCGCTGGAGGGCGCGCTGCGTACGCTCGATCTGCTGCGGCAGCCTTGTCAGTTGTCCTTCGACATCCTCACGGCGCGCGTGGGAGGCGTAGGTGGAGCCCAGCGCGTCACGAAATCGCGTGAACGACGCCTGCGCCTGCTGAAGGAGTTGCACCTTGCGCTGCAGGTCAGCGACCGCGCTACCTGTGATGGTGCGCGACTGCTCTGCGTAGAGTCGGGCCGTGTTGTAGTGCACCTCCACCATCGACGGGTCGAGCTGCTGCACCCGCTGGAACTCCGCCATCGCGCGGTCGTACTGCCCCGTCGCGCGGAGTGCGTCTCCGAGATTGAGGTGAGCCTTCGCCCACGACGGGGAGAGCCCCGCCGCCACCTGGAGGTGTTCGATCGCCTCCTGATAGTTGCCCGCGAGGAGGTACTGCACGCCGAGGTTGTTGCGCGCCTCCGCGAACTCCGCGTCGAGTTCTACGGCCCTGCGAAACGACACGATCGCGGCGGGCACGTTCCGCTCCACCTCGAGCTGGAGGAGCCCGCGGAGGTGCTGGACGGAGGGGTTGTTGGCGCCGGGGCCGTTGTTCGGATGGTTCGGGTCCGAACCATTGATGAGGTCGTTGACGATGTAGAGCGACAGGTCGAGCCGCCCCTGCGAGCGGTAGGCCTCCGCGACCGCGAGCTTGGCGGCGACGTTGCGCTCGTCCGCGCGGAGGATCTGGCGAGCTTCGTCGATGGCCTCCTGCGCGCGGTTACTGAGGACGAGGAGCCTCGCGTACTCGGCACGAACGGCCGAGTTGGTGGGGTTGGCGCGCGCGACGCCCGCCGCGAAGGTCACGGCCTCAGGAAGGCGACGGGTGCGCGTGAGGAGGCGCGCCCGGGCGATCACGGCCAGCTCGTAGTCCGCCTGGATCGCGAGGCAACGCTGGTACAGGAGCTCCGCCGCGGGGTCCTGGCCCTGTCGTTCGGCGATCACGCCCGCGTTGTAGGCCGCCTGGTAGGCGCGTGGGTCGGCGTTGAGCGCTGCCTCGAACTGCGAACGAGCCGCTTCGAGCTGACCGGCCCGCGCCGAGGCCACGCCCTGTTGGAACGAGTCCCGCGCCGACGAGTTCATCGCGACCCGACCCGCGCCGGGGGGAGGTTCGACGGGGGCGGCAGGAGTCGGAGGCGGCTCGGTGGGCGGAGTCGCCGCAGCCGCGGGAGGAGCGGCCGCGGGCGGTGTGTTCGCCTCGTCGATCGCTCCACGTCCTGCGGTCGTCGAGTCTCCACCCGACGATGCCCCAGCCGAAGCCGCGGGGGGGGTCGTGCTCTGGTTCTCGTTGCTGGAGGAGCACGCCTCGGCCGAAAGGGCCGCGAATACGAGCAGATAGCAGGTTTGAGCCTTCATCGTGTCCCTCACTCTGCCACGATGCCCGGGGTGGCGATGGGCGTCGTCTGGGACAACGTCGCGCCGGGCGCCTCGGTGTTGAACATCCCGGCAGTGTACGGAAACACTTGCTGCCGACCGAGCGCCTGATCGAGGAGCGCGCGGTTCTCCTCCGTTCGCATCCGCTCGAGCGCGCGCGACGCGAAGGGCGTCGGGATGTTCTGCGAGCGGGCCGTGTGCACCGCGGTGCCGAAGTTGATGATCCCGAGCTGACGCTCCGCCTGCGACTCCTCGTCGAAGGCCGTCTGGACGCGCTGGCGGCGGTCGTCCTGCTGCTGCTGGAGCTGATCGCGGAGCTGCTGCGCGCGGGCGCGGAGCTGCTCGGCCTGATCGGCGTTCGCGCGCTCGATGCGCGTCGCGAGTGACTCCAGGCGTGCGATGGCCTGCTCTGCGCGGGCGAACTGCGCCCGCTCCTCGCGCGACAGTTCGATGAGCTCGCCGAGGCGGGCCTCCTGCGTCGCGAGGTACTCGTGGGCCTCACCCTGGCGGGTCAGCGCCCCGATCGAGTACTCACCGCCACGAAGCGCGATGATGTCGCGCGCCGAGGCGTCGATCGCGCGAAGCTGATCCTTGAAGCGCGTGATCTGCTGGCGCAGCGAGGTGGCATCGCCACGCTGGAACTGGTTGCGCAGGAAGGTCACGACCTGATCGTCGAGGTCGCGATACAGCGCCTCAGCCGCCCAGGCCGCCGCGGTCGTCCCCGGCTGGCCGCCCGCGCTGCGGAACACAGTGACCACCTCACGCAGCGCGCGGCGGTACTGCACATCGCTGTTCATGCGCTGATGTGCGAGGGCGATGTTGTACTGCGCCTGCACCCGATACTGGGCGTTGTCGCCCGTCGCGGGCACCCGACGCAGATAGTCCTGGAGCGAGCGAACGGCCTCGGCCCAGTCGTTCGAGCGGTAGGGGATCTCGGCGATGCGGAACTCCGCCTCCGAGCGCTCACGGCCCGCGGCGGCGCGCGGCAGGAAGTTCTGCCAGGCAGCGCGGGCGGGCTGCCAACGCCCGAGGTTGGTGGTGATCAACGCGATCGAGGCGAGCGCGTCGTGGACGTGCGCGTCGTGATCCGTCGCCGCGCTCAGCCGCTGGTCGGACACCACGTTGTTGTAGTACCGAATGGCGTTGTCGTAGTCGAAGGTGCGCTCGAGGTTGATCGCCGCCCGGAAGTTCGACTGCTCCAGGATGTTCACCCTCTGCGTGAGGTCTTCGCCTTCGAGCTCGCGGCCCGCTGCGTTGCGCGTGTTGTTGTAGTCCTGCGTGATGCGGATGTACGTCTGCGTCGCGGTGTCGAAGCGGTTAGTACGCTCGTACGCCGTCGCCGTGTAGAACAACGCCAGCGGGGCCTGATCGTGGCCACGGTTGCGGCGGACCGCCTCCTCCATGTCACGCGCCGCCTGCTCGTAGAGCGCACCCGATTCCGAGGCGGGCGCCCGCTCGGCGCGACGATAGACATCCAGCGCGCGCCGGAAGACGCCGCCGGTGATGATGCCTTCGAAGCCCGTGCGGCTGTCCGCGCTCACACCCGCGCAGGGGTTGCGGAGCTGCTCCGTCGCGAGCTGCTCGAGCTCGTCCTGGCGCCCCTGCAACACGAGCAGGTTGTTGAGGTCGGCGACCGCGGCGGCCGCCACGGTGGGGTCGCCGCAGTAGCGCGTGAGGATGCCGCGCAGGAGCTGCTCGGCCTCGCGTGCGTGCCCGAAGCGCAGCAGCGTGCGGGCGTTGAGGTACGCGAACTTCGCGCGGTACGGCGGGTTGTTCTCCGGGTGCTCGTTGTCGACCTGGACGACATCGCGGAGCGCAGACTCGTTGTCGAGGTTCTGCGGCACGCGGTTGGCGTAGGTGATGCGCGCCTCCATGAGCTGCCGCACGAGGTCGGGGATCTCCAGCTCGTTGACGGTCGTCCCCGTCGCGGGCGGCTGGGTGCACGCGGTCGCCTGCGCCTCGGGGAGCAACGGGTTGCCCACGTCGTCCGTCAGCTCGTCGCGCCGAATGCCCGCACGAATCGCGGTGCAGGCGTCCATCTGGCGGGCCTGCGCCTGCGTACGGATGTGGAGCTCGAGCGACTTCACGACCATGTAGGCCGATGCCACGAGGTACTGGTCGTTCTCGTTGGAGTCGCGGACGACCGCGTAGGCACGCGCCGCTTCGAGGTAGCTCTTCGACCAAAAGAGCGCGTCGCCGCGGTTGTAGCGGAACTCGTAGGCCGCTTCGTCGTTGGGGTAGTTGTCGATGAATTGCGTGTACGCCTGCACCGCCGCCGCGTACTCCGCGTCAGCCCGGCGCAATGCGTCGACCGCGCGCGCCTGGAGTTCGGCCTGCTGAGCGCCCGTGGCGCGGCGCGCCTGACCGACGAAGTTGAGCGCCTCCTGGCGGAGCCGCCCGGCCGTCTGGTGGTGCTGGATCGCCGTGTCGTGGAGCGAGTTGCGAGCGACCTGCTCGGCGTAGCGCTGGGCGTCGGGGTGGTCGGGGTTGGCGGCCCACCACGCGGTCCCTTCGATGTACTGCGCGAGCCGTCCGCGCGCCGCGATGGCGGCGTCGAACTGGCGCTGGCGCTCATACGCGATGGCGATGCCCTCCGCCACACGCGGCGCCTGGAAGTGCAGCGGGTACAGCTCGAGGAACATCCGGTAGAGGGTGATGGCCTCGTAGTACTTGGTCTGCTGGAAGTAATCGTTCGCGAGCTCGAGGTAGGCCTCGGGCGTCCACGCGCGGTCTTGCGGAATGTACGAGGGCCGCCCCGGAATCGGCTGCGGACGATCCGCGGTCGAGGCCCCACGACGCGCCATCACCTGCGCCGCGTCCATCGGCGACGCAATGCGCATGATGCCTGCGCAGTCGAAGGGGCGGGTCGCCTCGGTCGGCGGACGCGCGACGTTCTCCACGATCTGCTGGCAGCGCTGCGAGTCCTCGGGCGATACGCCGAGGCCCCACTCGCTCTCCGAGAAGATCACGCCGATCCACTTGATGGTGTCCGAGCGGTTGCCCTGCGCAGCCGCCTCGGCTCCCACGAAGTCGTAGTAGTCGAGGAGGTACGAGAAGCTGCGGAGGGCCTGCGGGTAGCCGTTCTGCATGCGGAAGTAGGCCCAACCCACCTTGTAGAGCGACTTCGACCAGAAGGCGCCGTACTCGAGCTGCGCGTCAAACTGGGCGCGTGCGGCCGCCGAGGTCTGCACCTGATTGGCGGTCTCGTTGGCTCCCTGGATCCCCGCCGCAGGCTGTCCGGGCCGAGTCGTCGTCGCTCGCCGTCGTTCGCTCGCATGCATCGACGCCTGGTATGCGGCGATGGCGATGGCGTTGCCTTGATCGTCGCGCGCGGTGTCGAAGTGGTAGTCGCCGATGTAGTACCAGGTCTCGCCGGCGTACCGAGAGGGCTGGTTGTTCGCGCCGCGCAGGGGCTCACAGTCAGCGTAGTCGCGCGGGATCGACGCGGTGGCGGTCGGATCAACGGGTGCGGCGAGCGCGGCGGCGACCTGCGGATCCATCGCGGCGTCGGCGCCACCGTCCCCAGCGTCGGCGTCAGCCATCGTGGCGGGAGGGCTGATGAGCTCCGGCGCTCGCGGACGGAGGACGTCGAAGAGGTGACCGCACGCCACGGGAGCGTCGGCGGGCTGAAGCGGCGCCATGAGGTCGAAGCCGCGCTCGGACTCGTAGTGGAAGCGCGACGGGCACACGAGGCCCTTGTACGAGCTGATGGCCTCGTCCTCGTGCCCCATTTCCTTGATGACCCACCCGAGCAGGTAGTGCGTCGCATCACGGAGGCGGAAGCCCTGGAAGCGCGAGATGATGTGCCGGTACAGCAGGATCGAGCAGCGGTAGTCGACCGGCGGCGAGATCAGATCATCCGCGGAGAGGCCCTGCGCACGGCGCTCAGCGACGAGACGATCCATGCGCTCGTCGGCGTCGAGCTTCGCGTAGGCGGCCTCATCGAAGTAGAGCTCCGCGAGGCGGAACATCACGTCTGGCGTCCGCTCTGCGTCTTCGGGGTAGATCTCGAGGAAGCGCTCGAACACCTGGATGGCGTGTCGTCGGGCCTCGGCCTCCGACGCGCGCTCGGCCTGGATCTGCCGGTCGAAGGACTGCCGCACCCGGTCGAGCTGCCGCTCGTGTTCGCGTGCGAGCAGGCCGTTGACACTGCGACGGAAGCCCCCGCCGCGCTCGAGGAAGCCGTTGACCTCAGCTTCCAGCGTTCGAAGCGCGCTCAGCTGATCAGGCGTGGGGTCGGGACGTGCCGCCACCGCCTGCTGGGGAGGCCCCTGCCCGAGAAGAGCGGCGTTGGAGGGATCCTGCGTGGCCTCTGCCGGCTGCGTCGTGGCGTCGGCCTGACCAGCGCCGCTGGAGAGGATCACTCCGGCGTCGTTGGCAGCGGCAGAGACGTCGGGCGCAGAGCCGTCAGGGGCAGAGGTCTGGGCGCGGGCCACCGGCTGAAAGAACAACGCCAGGAGCACGAGCAGAAGACCGGGTCGCCAGCGAAACACGATGCTCATTGTGCCTGTCCCTGCGCGCTCGGGGTGGGGTTCTCGGGCGACGGCTCCGGTGCGGGAGTCGGCGCGGGAGCCGGTGCCGGTGTCGACGGCGGGGGTCCGCCGGAGCCGCCTGCTCCCTGCCCCCCGTTGAGGCGCTGCGCGTCTTCGGGTGAGGCGCCCTCGGTCACTTCCGAGAACTCGTCGTTGATCTGCGAGATCTCGCGGTTCTGCTCCTCGGCGAGGAAGCGCGCGCGGTTGTTGTGCTCTTCGCGCATCTCCCAGGCCACGTCGACGAGGCCGAGGTCGGCGCGCATCACGATCTGGTAGAGCTGCACCTGTACGTTGCGAAACTGCCGCAGGATCAGGTTGCCGACCACCGTCGCGGCCTCCGCCTCGAGGGCCGAGAGGCGGTCACGGTACCCGGCGACACGCCCCTCTTCCTCCCGCACGCGCGTGAGGATCGTCTGGATGCGCTGATCGACGAGCGACGCGATCCGCTGATCGGCAGCGTCCACCTGCTGGTCGATCCGATCGACGCGCTGCAGCAGTGCTTCAGCCTCGCTGGAGAGCGCCCCGGACGCACGGAGGAGCGACGCCTCACGCTGGACGAGGTCACGGATCTGCTCACGGAGTTCCATGTCGCGGGCGTAGCGCGGGTCACCGACGCCGATCTGCTCGCGGCCCTGGGCGATCTGGCGCCGGAGCGTGGTGATGCGGTCACGGTACTGCTGGATCGCCTGGCGCTGTCGCACGAGCTCCTCCTGGAGCTGCGCACGATCGAGGCCGGCGGCCTGATGAGACGGATCGGCGAGGTAGCGTTCGATCGCGACGACCATCGCCTCGAGGGCGTCGACGCGCTGCTGGTTGCGCTGGAGGTTCTGCGAGTAGCTCTGGAACTCGTTGGACACCTGCCGCTCACGACGACGGATGCCGTCGGCGCTCGTCGGGAGGCGGCCCACCTGAGCGGCGAGGGCGCGCCGCTGCGAGATGAGGCCCTGGAGTTCGACGTTCGACGCGTCGGCGCGGCCATCGAGCGCGGCCATCGCGATGGAGTGACGGAGCTGCGTCGAGCGGTTCATCACCTCGAACACCGACTCGCGCGATCCGCGAAGGTCTTGGAACACGTGCGCGCGAGAGGGCGCGTTGAGGGCCGCGTTGAGCCGGTCGATCGTCTCGGTCGCCTCGCGCACATACGTCCGGCAGAGGTTGAGGTCCGACACCACCTGCATGCTCTCATCGAGCAGGTTCTCGTGGCGCACCCACGCGAGCGCGGCCGGCGGGATGAAGCTCGACGCGTCGAACACCTGGAGGTTCGAGCGGACGAGCTCCTGGAAGTACTGCTCGGGGTTGGCCCCCGTGCGGGTGTTGAGCTCCTGCACCTGCTGGTAGATGGGGCCGAACTGGTTGCGGACCTCCTGAAACACCTGCTGCGCGCGCTGGAAGCGCCCGGTTCGAAGGAGCAGGTTGCCCCAGAGGATCTTGCCCTCCGGCACGAGCGGCGAATCCGGAGACGAGATCGCGAGGATCTCGAGCGCCCGCTCGGCGCGCACCGCGTCGCCAGATTTGATGAACGCCCAGGCCTGCTCGAAGAGCGCGCGGTCGAAGTACGGCGAGCTCCGCTGCACCTGCTGGTAGGCCTCGATCGCGGCGTCGTAGTTCTGCCGTTCGATCTCGAGGCGACCGATCGCCAACGCGGCGAGGTCGAGCACCTGCTGCTGGTCGGCGCCCTCCGCCTGGAGTTGCACGACGCGTCGGAATGCCTCGATCGCCTCCGGATAGCGCCGCTGCGACGTGAGGATCGCGCCGAGAAAGTAACGGGCTTGCGGGTAGATGTCCGCGCGGTTGGTCACCGACTCGAAGGCCTGCCGGGCCGCTTCGTAGTCGGGGTTGGTGCGCAGGAAGAGGTACTTGCCTCGCACATACGCCGTGCGAGCTTCGACCTCGGACGGTGCGAGCTGGCCCAGTCGCTGGAAGTACTCGTCGACGCCGCGGTAGTCGTTGAGTCGGATCGCGATCTCAATGAGGCGCCCGAGCGCGCGCTGCACAAAGGGGCGGAAGATCGGGTCGTTGGCGTGCTCGAGCACCTGCCGGAAGTGCGTCCGCGCGCCATACCGATCGCCCGCGAGGTAGAGCGAGTCACCGAGCAGGTAGAGGCCCTGCGGGTACGCCGGGGTGTTGGCGTAGTTCTCCACGATGTCCGTGAAGAGGATCGCCGCGTGTGAGTAGTCGCGCAGGCGATATTGGAGCTCCGCGTCGGCGAAGCGCTCTTCGACGCCGGGTCCCCGACGCGCGGTGTTTGCGCTCGTCGACGGGAGCCCCTGCTCGATCCGCTGGGCGGCGGCCTCGATGCGCGCGACTTCGCTCGCGTCGTCCGAGAGGCTCTGGCCCGCCGCCAGCGCGCCATGCGCAGCGAGCGCCAGCGCCAGCGCGGGCATGGAGAGACGGCTCTTCACTGCGACGCCCCCGTGGCCGCGCTCGCGGCGCCCTGCTCCGACGCGCCGCCGTCTGCCGCGTCGCTCTCCTCGAGGTCGCGGATCGTGACGACGCGCTGTACGTAGCGAATCGCCGGGCGGTTCTCGGGCGGCTCGAGGGGGCCACCGCGCTCGTACCCGACGACGCGAATCTGGATCGCCTTGCCCTCGGGGACGGAGAAGCTCTGCGTGGAGCGCACGCGGAAGCGATAGCCCTTCATGTACGGCAGCCCCGCGCCAAGGTACTCGAGGTTGACGCCCAGGTTGTGATCGCCCGACCCCACCTGGCCCGAATACACCCGGAACTCGCGCTGGTCGGCGAGGGTGCCCGTCTCGTCGTTGCGCGTGAGGATCGGCGCGCCGTCGAGCGAGTACACGACGCTCACGAGGCGGTACGTCCCGCCCATCTCGTTCTGGTGGACGATCTGCGCGCGGGAGCCACCGACGACGTTGCCAAGCACCGATTCAGCCAGCAGCGACAGGCGCGCCTTCGAGCGGAAGATCTCCTCCTTGAGCTCGTTGATCCGCTGTTCGAGGTCACGCAGGCGCACCTCGTACTGCTCGCCGCTGAGCGTCCCGCCGTCTTCGAAAGGCACGGGGGCGGCGGGCGTCATCGGGGCCGGAGGCGCCGCGGCATCATCGGCCGCGGTCGTCGGGGCACCGCCGTCACCGCCTGAGGTCGTCGGCACCTGTTGCGCGACCCCCGTCGCCGTCATCAGGCCCACCGCAAACGCCAGAACCGTGAACCGCCACCGCATGATCGTCGTCCTTCCTCATCATCCGTCGCGCGGGGTCATCCCCCGCGTTTCACCGCCTCCGCCCGCCGATCGTCCGCGGGGAGAGGCCCTCTCATCTCACCGGGCCGCGGGCGGCGCGGGTGTCGTCGTCGTCGTCGTCGTCGTCGCGGCCGGAGCGCCCGCGCTGGCGGCGGTCGCGTCGGCCCGCTGCAGCGCCTGCTGCGCCTCCGGGATCGTCATCACCGTCTGCGCGTACCGAATCGCCGGCCGCTCTTCGATCGCGACCGTCGCCCCGCCCCGCTCGTAGCCCACCACCACGAGACGCAGCGCGCGCGCTTCAGGCACCGTGAACGTCTGCACCGAGCGGGCGCGGAAGGTGTAGCCGCGGATGTACGAGAAGATCCCGTACCCGTTGCCCTGGTACTCGAGGCTGACGGTGAGCGTGTGCTCCCCCGACGCCACGCGGCCGTTGTACACGGAGAAGCCCGTCTGCTCGGCGAGCGATCCGTTGTCGTCCGTGCGGGTCGCGATGGTGGCGCCATCGAGGGCGTAGGAGGCGCGCATCAGACGGAAGGTCGAGCCCATCTCGTTCTGGTGGTCGATGATGAGCTGCGCGCCGCCACCAGCCTGCTGGAGCACCATCGCCGTGATCTCGCGCAGTCGCGAGTGGGACGCGGTGATGTCGTTGGAGAGCGAGGTCATCTCGCGGTCGACGTCGCGCAGCACGATCACGGGGCTCGTCGGCCGCGCGGGGGCCGCGGGAGCCGCCGCGGGCTGCGCGACCACCGCCGGCGCGGGCTGCGCAGCGACGACGACCGGCTGCGGCGCAGGCGTCGGGGCGGGTTGCGCCCAGGCCGTTGCCGAGGCCAGCGACGAGAGAAACGCGATGCTCCAAACGACCGTTCGAGCCATCATCTGCCGCCCTTTCGTGGAGCCTGCGCCGCGTGGCGCATGCGCAAGGATCTGCTCAGCCAAGTCAATCACCGTCCATTTCGCGCAGTACCGCGCGGGTTTATACCAGCCGCTCCACAGGGTCAACGCAGGCTTTCGGGTCGCACCCCCCGGAGCCCCCGCCGCCCGCCTGTCGGAATCATGGACCGGCCCGGAGATTCGTGCCTAGAATGCGCCGTGCGTCGGGTGCCTTGGACCTCACGGTGAGCCCGGCGAGCGCCTGAAAGACCCTGCGGCGGGTTCGCCCGTCCTACCGGTAGACGCATTCGGATTCGTGCCCCTGTGCAAGGTGAGCGTTGAGCAGCGAACGGCAGAAGGAAGTCGCCGACGAAGAGCTCCTCGAACGCTTTCGCAGCGGGAGCGCGCGTGCGTTCGAGGAACTCATGCGCCGCCACCAGACCCCGCTCTACAATTTCATTCTTCGCTCCGTGCGACATCCGCAGACGGCAGAAGAGATTCACCAGGACGCCTGGATGCGCATCCTGCAGGGGGCGCGTGATTTTCAGCGGGCGTCAAAGTTCACGACCTGGGCGTATACGGTCGCGCGGAATCTCTGCATCGACCACGCGCGCAAGGCGGTGCTTCGGCGCCACCCCTCGCTCGACCAGCCTTCGGGCGATGAAGACGGCCCGAGCCTCGGCGAGGTGCTTCCCGATCGCGGGGCCGCGGTCGACCGCACGGCGATCGGCAACGAGCTGCAGGGGCGCATCGCAGCGGCGATCGAGGCGCTGCCGGCGGACCAGCGCGAAGTGTTCCTGATGCGGGAGTACAGCAACCTTCAGTTCAAGGAGATCGCGGACATCGTCGGGGCCCCTGAGAACACCGTGAAGTCACGGATGCGCTATGCTCTCGAACGCCTGCAACAGGCGCTCGCCGAGTACGAAGACTACGCCCGAGCGCTGGGTTGACGGAGCGAACCAATGGACTGCGACGCCTGCAACAACCTGCTGTTGGACCACCTCTACGAGGAGCTCGATGAGGCGCGCTCGGCGGCCGTTCGCGATCATCTCAAGGGGTGTGACGCCTGCGCCGAGGCCTTCGACCGCCTCGCGCTCGGCCGCCGCGCGGCGCGTTCGCTCCCGGTGCTGCACGCGCCTGCCCCGAGCGCGGCGCTGCTGGCGGCCATTCAAGCGACGACGCCTGCACCCAAGCTTCGTCTCGTCACGGGCAGCTCCGTGGCTGTCGAAGCCTCCGAAGCGACCCGAGGGCGCTTCCCGCGCTGGCTCCAGCGGGTCGGCGAGGTCGCGATGCGCCGCCAGGTGGCGATGGCGGCGGTCTTCCTGCTGATGATCGGCTTCGGGCTGAGCTACAACCAATTTCAGGCGCCGACTCGACCCCTCCCTTCCAGCGATGACCCTGGCCCCATGGTGATTCCCGCGCGCGAGGTGCCCGCCCCCACGGGCCCCGCGACAGCCTCGGCGCGCGTCGCGGAGAATCGTCGGTCAGCACCGCGCGGCGGTACGGGTGATCGACCGGCGGAGCACCGACTCCCGCCGCCGGCGCGCACGCTCAGCCCCGTGGCTGACGAAGCGGCGTCTATTCCGACGCCGACCCCGCAGATCGCGCAGCCGGTTGCGACGGGGTCGGAACCCGCGCGCGATGACACCACCGACCACGGCGCTCCGACGGCGTACCGCAATCTCCCGACGGCTCCTCCCGTCGCGGTGGGCTCCGTGGTCACGGCGGAGCGGGTGTCGGGCGATCCGGGCCTCGATCGTGGGATGCCGCGCCTCCAGGTCGCGCAGCAGAGCAACGCCGTACAGCAAGGACAGGGCGTACCCGCAACCCAGACCGGCAACGCGATGGAGCAGCAGGCGCTCAACCGGGCTCAGAACCAGTTCGGGTCGACGGGAACGGCGGAGGGGTGGCGAGGGCTCGACCAGGAGGCCGAAGCCCATCGCGCGCAAGGGCGTACCGATCAGGCGATCGACGCCTGGCGTCGCGCGCTCACCTCGGATCCGCCGGCCGCTGAGCGGGCGACCATCGCGCGGCGCCTCTACAACTCGCTGGTGCAATCGGGGCGGCAGCGGGAGGCGAGCGAGGTGTTCGCGATGTACCTGATGCGCGCGAACAACACCAACGAGCTCGCCAACCAGGTGCCGTCCAACTCGAACAGCACGGTCACCCGACCGGCGCCGTCGCGCTCGATGCCGTCCCGCGCGCCCGTGCAGCGCCGCGCGGTGTCGCCTGCCGCGACCGACTCCTACAGCAACATGGGCTTGTGAGTCATCGCTCCGCGAGGCGCTCGCGGATCTCTTCGAGCACGGCGAGGTGCTCCGGGCAGCGCAGCACTTCGAACAGCGCGCCGTCGTTGGCCACCGGGCTCGGCGGCGCCCGTCGGCGCATCCGCACGACGCGCTCGTGGGCGTCGCGGAGGCGCGCAGCGAACGCCTCGTCGACGCGCGCGCGAGCGGCCAGCGCGTGGCGGACGCGCTCCTGCGAGTCGGGGTCGACGCACACCAGCAATGCGTCGCACCCCGCCGCGATCGCGCGAACCGCCGCGTCCTCGACGCCCCAGCGATCACTCACCGCCTTCATGTGAAGGTCGTCGGAGAAGATCACCACGTCGCGTCGGGCTGCGACCCCCTCACGGAGGAGCCCCGTGATCGCTTCGTGTGAGAGGGTGGCCGGGACGCTCGGATCGATCGCGTCGAAGAGCACGTGTGCGGTCATCACCGACGCGACGCCAGCGCGGATCGCGGCGCGGAACGGCGGCAGCTCGACGTGCTCGAGGCGCTCGATCCCGTGGGTGATGCGAGGGAGCTCCAGGTGGCTGTCCGTCTCCGTGTCGCCGTGCCCCGGGAAGTGCTTCGCGCAGCCCATCAGCCCCGCGTCTTCGAGCCCCTCGACGAAGGCGACGACGTGGCGGCTCACCGTCTCGGCGTCGCGACCGAAGGCGCGGTCGCCGATGATGGGGTTGGCCGGGTTGCTGTCGACGTCGCACACCGGCGCGAAATCGAGGTTGATGCCGAGCGCGACGAGCTCACGCCCCACCGCGAGGGCCGCGCGTCGCGTGAGCGCCGGGTCGTTGATCTCGCCGAGGACGCGCATCGGGGGGAGCAGGGTCACATCTTCACGCAGCCGCGCGACCCGTCCGCCCTCCTGGTCGATCGAGATGATCGCCGGCACCTCCCTGGACGCCTCCGCGATCGCTGCGCACAGCGCGCGCACCTGGGAGACGTTGGTGATGTTGCGGCGGAAGAGGGTGACGCCCGCGAGGTGACCGCACGCCAGGCGCTCACGCACGATCTCCGGGAGCGTCGTCCCGTCGAATCCGCCGACGATGACCCCGCCAGCCAGCCGATCTTCCACGTCGTTCACAGAAGCCATGGCCGGGAATGGAAACACACGCCCGGTCGCTTAGCGAACAAACGACGCACGTTGCGCTCCGGGGCCGAGCTTCCCTATACTCCGGCCACTGGAGCACCCGTGCGACGACTGGCCCTACCGATCCTGGGAGCGATGATGTCCGCGGCGGCCTGTACCGGTGCGGGGTACGAGAACGTCCCCGACGGCGACGCGCCCACCCGCGTGAGCGGGATGTTGTTCATCGAGCGGGCGCAGGGCGGCACGATGACAGGGGTGCAGGTCGGCGCGCGCTTCGTCCGCTACGTGGGTGTCGCCGACGAGGCGTTGCCCGACCTCGTGGGGACTCCGGCCATCCCGCGCCTCGGCACGTGCGTGTCACGCGGCGCGACGGCGGGCGACGCGCTCGACCCGCTTCGGTCGGAGGTCAGGCTGCTCGATGTCGGCCCGATCGAGGTGCAGGCGGGCGCTCGTTCGGTGCAGATGCACCCGCGTCGCTTCCCCGACCTCTGGAACGTGGTGTCGGGCACGCTCTACGGCGCGGAGACCGACCTTCCCGTCGGCGAATGGCATTTCGCAGCCGGTGGCGCGGCCAACGCAGGCGTCGGCGGCTTCGAGGTCACCGGCCAGGCCCCGGAGAGCCCGATGGGCGTCCGCATCGGGTCGAGCAGCCTCCCCGTCGCCGCCACCCAGACGCTCGCGATCGCGCCGACTGGTCCCATCCGCGTGCGGTGGGAGCGAGCGACTGGCGACGATCGCATCGCGATCCGCTTCGAAGGCGACGGCTCGCTGGTGTGCGGCGCGACCGATGGGGGCGCCTTCGATCTCGACGTGGCGAGCGCCGATCGCGCCCGCGAGGTGATTCGCGCGGGCGGCACCGTGTCGGTCCATCGCATGCGTGCGATCCCCTTCAG
>JBILLV010000588.1:0-3546 GCA_044375895.1 Polyangiales bacterium
TGGCCCCGGGGGGGGGCGGGGGGTGCCCGGGGGCGGGGCGGGGGCGTTGGGCGTAGAGCTTCGGAGCGCCGAGAAGCTACGTCCGATCGCTTCCGCGATACGGTCCGTCGTCCGTCGTCGGCGGCCGTAGGGTCGCCCCCTACGAAGCGACGCACATCGACTCGACGCCCCGTTCGAAAGCGCCCGAATGGTCCCCGGCGACGGACGACGGACCGTATCGCGGAAGCGATCGGACGTAGCTTCTCGGCGCTCCGAGGCTCTACGCCAAACACTCACAACATCTTCCCGGTGTCCACGAGCTCCATCAAGCGCGTCCTCTGGGCGACGGCGTCGAGCGAGAGCTCGTCCTCGCTGGGCGAAGTCACCGCGTCCCACGCCGCGGCGAAGTGCTCTGCCAGGGAGGTGAGTGCTTCGTCCTGGGTGGCTCCCTCGCCGCGGAGGGGCACGACGTGGAGGTACGCCGTGAAGCGGTCGCCCTCAGGCGCCATGTCCACGTCGACGCCCTCGCGCAGGAGGAAGGTGCCCGTCGGCGCACGGTACTCGTGGACGAACCTCCGCTCCGCCCCGTGAGGTACAGCGGCGAGCGACGCGGCCTCGTTCGCGAACGCGTAGAGGTACTGGGCCGCGTTGAACAGCGAGAAGACGAGGTGCTCCAGCAGTTCGAGGTTACGGGCCTTGCGGGCGCGGGTCATGGCCATCATCACCGCGAGCGAGAGCACCTCGACGTCGATCGTGACCCGCGTGAGCCGGCGCGAGAGCTGATCCGAGAACGCCGCCGGGGGACCCATCCGCAGGCGTCGCATGCGCTTGCGTGAGGCGATGATCAGCGCGAACGCGTCGTCGTGCGCCGCCTTCGCCGCCCGACGAATGCGGGGCGGCTTGTGAGCGCGTGCGCCCGTCAGGTAGTCGGCAAACTGGTCGCGAACCACCTGATCGAGCGCGCGCGGCTCGTAGTCGTCGAAGGCCTTCGACATGAACTGCAGCGCGACCCTCGCCCGCTCGTGCGATGCGTCGAGGAGCTCGGTGACCGCCGGCGGGTCGGGCGCCATCAGGACGGGGGCCACGACCTCCTCGACGAACTCGTCGAAGACGGCGCGTAGTGCCTTCCGGCGGGATGCGGTCATGAAGAGGCTGACTGACTGCACGTCGGCCTCGGTCACCAGCCGCGCGTCGTCGCGCCGCGTCGCACCCTGCGCGGGTACGAGGTAACGACGATGGGCACGGTCGTCTGCGTTGTGCGCTGCGAGTGTCACGGTGAAGTCAATGCAGCTGCGGGGCGAGCCCTGTCAACAGCGGGAGCATGGGGCCCCACGGTGACGTCGCGATGAACCTCCGCGGGGGGCGGCGCGCCGTCGGGGCAACCGGTGCGCACTCGCGCGTGTGTGGTAGACCCTCCGCCATCGTTGCTGTCGTGCGCGCGCTCATCCTCATCGCCTCCCTCTTGCTAGCCTGTCGTCGTGGCGCGACCTCGATCCCTCTGCCGATGCGTGACGCGACCTCGGATCCCGCAAGCGGCGAGGCGCCCTCGGGGCGACGTGGGGCCTGGACCGCCGCGTTCCGGATGCACCACCGACCCGTCGAAGGGCACCCTCGTGGGGTCGAGCGCGAGCGGGCCTCTCATCGCCGACCTCCTCGCACACAGCGATTTCGTCGAGCGCGTGCGCGCCGTCGTGGTGATCGACGGACTGTACGACGGGGAGAGCGCCTTCGCATCCTGGCTCCGCGGGTCGACGATCGATGCGCCCCGGCGGTTCGTGTGCGTCCATGCGGGTACCCGCTTCACGCAGCCCCACGCGGTCGAGCTCGCGCGGCAGTTGCGCGCGCAACGCACCGATCTGATCGAGCAGCCTCGCCACGCGCTCGCCGACGCGGTGCGCGATCACGCCGCGGTGCTCGCGGTCGCGGACTGTGACCACGGAGGGATGGTCTTCGCGACCTACGACAAGATCGTTCCATCGCTGGGGTTGCCGCTCCGCGAACTCGACGAAGCCGAGCGGCGGGTGCCCGCGCACTCGACCGTCCCGCCCGGCACCCCGCTGGTGCTCGGCGCGTGGATGCGCGGGACGCTCCGCCGTGAGGACGAGCAGCTCCGCGACTGGACGTACTTCGATGACTGGTCGCTCGACCTGACCGCGGGGCAGCGCGTGCGCGTCGACGTGCGGGGAGGGCGCTCGCGAGGGCGTCTCTGCGCTCGGCACGACGTCGAGGTCTCCGTGCTCGACGGCGACCGCGTGCTCGCGTTCGATGACGACGGCGGCGGCGCGATGAACGCCCGCGTCGAACTCACGGCGCCTCACGCTGGCCGCTACACCGTGCGCGTCACCGAGCGCTTCCCCTGGGGCGTCGAGGGCGAGTACAGCGTGCTCGCGAGCGCGACCTCGCCGTGATACGCCGCCCGAAGTGTGCTTCCGCCGACAACTGCGCGGCGAGCACCCCGCTCGTCGTGTCGCAGTCCCGCGCTCCCGATGGCCCCACTCCAGCGCCTGGTCATTCCGCTCCGCCCGGTTCGGCCGTGCGATGAACCTGCTGCGCTCGGAGAGGCTCACCCTGCGCCCGATGACCGAGGCCGACCATGGCATCTTCATCCGGGTCCACGAGTGCGGCTGGTCCGAGCACCTTGCCCCGTGGAGTCCGCTGCTCGACACCGACCCGCCCGATTTCGACGCGCTGTTCGCACAGCAGCTCGCGCGCTCCGTCGACGGCGTCGCGGCGGGGACCTCGTGCCGCCTCCTGGCCTTCGACGGCGACGGCGCGCTCGTCGGCGCCTTCAACCTCAACAACGTCACGCGGGGCGTGTTTCAGAACGCCGACGCGGGCTGGTGGGTGGGCGTCGACCACGTCCGCCGCGGCTAGGCCGTCGAGGCGGTGAGGCACCTCCTGTCGCTCGCGTTGACCCCGCGGCGCCCGGAGCTTCCACTCGACGGGGTGGGGTCGGGCCTCGGTCTGCATCGGGCGCAGTGCGGTATCATCCCCTCCAACGCCGCGAGCCTCGCCGTCGCCGAGCGCGTCGGCTTCCGCCGCGAGGGGCTCGCGCGGCGCTACCTCAAGATCAACGCACGCTGGCAGGACCACGTCCTCCTCGCCGTTACCCTCGAAGACCGGGAAGGTTCGCTCGACTCCGCGTGTCCCAGTGCCCCGTAGGCCACCGGACGTGCCTTGCAGGAACGGAGACGCCGCGCGACCCTCTCAGGCCGCGCGGCGTCTCACGAACTACTGCATCAGGTCTCGGGAACTACCGCTACGAGCAGCCCATCGAGCTGCCGCAGTTGAGGCAGCGGTAGCACGCGCCGTTGCGCACGGTGATGTGCCCGCAGTTGTCGCAGAAGGGCGCGTCGCCCATCATCTTGCCGAGCTGCTTGTCGAGCGCGCTGTCGCCGCGGCCGCCGCTCACTTCCATCGCGGCGATGGCCGTCCCCTGTGCGGGGGTGGCGTGGCCGCTGGAGGCCACCGGCGCGTCGTCGTTCTTGCCCTCGTCGGGGCGCACGTGCGCGAGGTCGTAGCGCTGCAGGTACTCCA
Source organism: Polyangiales bacterium (assembly GCA_044375895.1). Taxonomy (GTDB): domain Bacteria; phylum Myxococcota_A; class Polyangia; order Polyangiales; genus CAISKJ01. Next base: position 3,517 of record JBILLV010000588.1, read on the forward strand.
CCCCGAGCACGCGGAACACGTAGTCGATGA
>JBILLV010000590.1:0-3505 GCA_044375895.1 Polyangiales bacterium
CACGCCACCGACGCGGCGCGGCGGGTGTTCGGCGAGGCGGCGAAGGACGCGCCGGGGATGGTGCTGCGGCTCGAGGTGAGCGCGGGCTTCCGCTACGACCTCTTCTTCGGCGACCCCGCACCCATCGACGTGAAGGTCGACCTCGGCGACGGCCTCGTGCTCCACCTCGACCCGGGCAGCGCGCACCGGGCCGACGGCGTGCGGATCGACTACGCGGTGGGCTCGCAGGGGGGCGGCTTCACGCTCGACAACCCGAACGAGCCCGCGAAGGTGCGCCAGCTCTCGCCGCGGATGCTCAAGACGATGATGGACGACGGCAAGCGCTTCCTGCTCGTCGACGTGCGCACCGACGACGAGTACGAGACCGCGCACATCGAAGGCGCCCGGCTCCTCGACGCGGCCTACGAGCACGAGCTCCTCGCGATGGACCGGGCGACCGCGCTGGTGTTCACCTGCCACCACGGGGTGCGGAGCCTCCACGCGGCGGAGCACTTCGTCCACAAGGGGTTCTCCCAGGTCTACAACCTCCAGGGCGGCATCGATGCGTGGTCGGTGACGGTCGACCCGAGCGTGCCGCGGTATTAGCGCGCGCAGCGGAAGCCGACGACGCTGCTCTGCGCGCTGGCGTTGAGGGTGGCGCGCGACGCGGCGCGCATCGAGGGCGTGTCGACGGTGAAGTACGAGCCGCCGCGAATCTGGCGCTCGGCCGTCCCCGACGCGGCCTCCTGGCAGAGCGGGTCGACGGTGCCGCGCCAGCAGAGCGTGCGGGAGGTGCTGCGGGTGTCGGCCGTCCACTCCAGCACGTTGCCGCCCAGGTCGTAGAAGGGGCCCGGCGTCGAGGGAAACTGCCCCACCCGCCGCGTGAGGGCGCCGTCTTCCCCTGAGCACAGCGCCCAATGCGCGCGCTCGGTGCACATCATCACCGGCGGCGGGACATCGCCCCAGGGGTAGATGCGCCCCGTGACGCGGCCGCGGGCGGCGTACTCCCACTCCACCTCGGTGGGCAGCCGACCGCCGTCCCACACGCAGAACTCCATCGCGGTCCAGAAGTCGACGCCGTTCATGGGGTGCGCCTCCCGCATCCCCGCCGTCGACGACCAGTTGAACGACGCGGGGCCCGTCGGCTCGCGCCCGGCGCCGAGCCAGGCCACGGAGGTTCCGTTGGGGTACGGGACGGGCGACGCGCGCAGCGACGCGCCGTTGTCGCGCACCCGGTCGGCCCAGAAGACGCGGAAGCGCGCGACGGTGACCTCGTAGGCGTCGAGCTGGAAGGCGCTCACCCGCACGTCCGACACGGGCGGCGCCGCGTCGATGCCGCAGGCGGGGTCAGAGGGCATCGTGCTGCAGTTGACGGGGGCGCCCACCGTGAAGCTCCCGCCGACCAGCGACACGACCCCACAGCCCGGCGTCATGGCCGACGGGCAGCTCCGCTGCTGCACGCACATACCCGCCGCGCAGATCCGGCCGCCCGCGCAGACGTTGCGGCAGCCGCCGCAGTTCATCGGGTCGGTGTCGGTGCGCACCTCGCAGCCGTTGGTCATGTCGCCGTCGCAGTTGGTGTAGCCCGCGAGGCAGACGTTGCGGCAGGCGCCGAACGTACAGCGTGGGACCACGTTGGGCGCGTCGCACGAGCGACCGCACACGCCGCAGTTGGCCTCGTCGGAGCTGAGCGAGACGCACGCAGCGCCACACCGCGTCTGGCCACTGAGGCAAGCGATGTCGGTGACGACGTCGGCCGCGTCAGCCACGTCGGGGGCGTCGGGGACGTCGGGGATGTCGGGGATGTCGGGGAGGTCGGCGGCGGCGTCGCGCACATCGAGGACGTCAGCGTCGGCAGCGTCGGCAGCGTCGGCAGCGTCGGCAGCGTCGCGCACGTCGACCACGTCGAGGACGTCCGTGACGTCGCGGACGTCGACGACATCGGGGGCGTCGCGCACGTCGGGCGCATCGAGCACGTCGATGAGGTCAGGGCCGTCGCGGGTGTCGGGAGCGTCGAAGAGGGGGGCGTCGAGGTCGGGGGCGACGTCGACGAGCGCGTCGGGGGCGGCGTCGAGGGGCGCGTCGGGCGCGGGCTGGTCGCGCGCGGGGAGGTCGTCGGGGAGGTCGTCGCGCGCGGCGTCGGTGGGGAGGTCGTTGAGCGACTGCGGGCGCTCCAGGGACGTGCACGCGTGGAGCGCCGCGGCCAGGAAGACGGCGCGCGTCGGGGCGGAGAGGCGGTGGGGAGGGCGCGCGCGGGGGCTCATGGGGCAGCGTGGAGGGGCGATCACACCGCGCGGAGGTGCGGGGTGTCAATCGCGCGCAGCCTTGTGCGAGCGGAGGGGGTCCTGACCAACATGGGCCCCTACGGCGCCATTCCCCGCGCGAGGTACACCCCGGGGCCCCCCGTGCGGGTGTCGCTCCACGTCGCCCAAAGCGCACCATCGCCGCCGAGCGCCAGCGACGCCCGCGTGCCGTGCCACCGCGTCGGGTCGAGCGACGTCGTCAGCGCGAACGGCGCCCCCGACACCCGCTCGTTGCGCCCGCAGCGCTGCGCCGCGTCCGCCGGGCAGCGCGCGTACGCCACCGCCCCCACGCCGAAGCGGGCGTCGAGCCACACGAGGTGCGCGTCGCCGCCGCGCGGGTCGACCGCCAGGCCCGCGAAGCCGTGCGTCGCGCAGCGCTCGGGCTCGTCGTTCACCGCGCGGTGGCGCCACGCGTCGCCGTCGCGGCGGGTGGCGAGCACCACGTCCCAGCGCCCCTGGAGCCCGCCCGTGACGTACACCACGTGGGTCACCCCCGCGGCCCGCGCCACCCACGGCACCTGCGACACCGGCGCGTCGGTGTCGCGCGAGATCACCTCGGGCTCGCTCCACGTCCGCCCACCGTCCTGCGACGCGCGGAACCGCACCCGATTGATCCGGTCGCCGAGCGCGGCCAGCGGCGAGCCCGCGTTGAGCGCCACCCACGCGGCCAGCACGCGCCCCGCCTCCGGGCCCGCGGCGAGGGCGGCGAGGCTCGGGTCGCGCCGCGGCTGCACCGTGTCGTCGCGCGCCACCAGCACCTGCGGCGCTTCGAAGTCCCCGCCGTCGGCCGTCGCCCGGGCGAACATCACCGCGCGGCTCCCGTCTCGCTGACCGGCCACCGCGGCGACGTACACCGCGTCACGCGCGCCGCCGACGTCCGGCCCCACCGCGAGGGCCGGCGCCTCGCACGCGAGTCCGCACACCACCGGCGGCACCACCGAGCGCGCCCGCGGGAGCACCCGCTCCGCGCCGGCCGTGTGGCGGAGCGCGTTGCCCGGGATGTCGGGGTTGGTGGCGACGTAGGCGAGGTGGAGGCGCCCTGTGCGGTCGTAGGCGATGACGGGCTGGAGCACGTCGGGGAAGTCGTAGTCATCAAGCGCCTGGAGCGTCGCGCTCGCGCCGTCGGCGGCCGCGCGTGCGATGCCGCCGCGCCAGTACCCGCGGTCGTCGAGGCCCATGAAGGCCGCCGTGGCGCCGTGGGTCATCGGGTCGACAGCGAGGGT
>JBILLV010000318.1:0-10839 GCA_044375895.1 Polyangiales bacterium
GCTCCCGCGTCACCGACAGAACGTCCCCCGAGAACACCCCCGTCGGCAGCGGCGCGAGCGGCGGCGCGACGCCCGCGTCGTCGTCGGAGAAGCACGCGCCGCCGTCGCGACGTCCGAGCGGCCGGTCGGTGGGGAGGCAGCCCGGGTTGGCGCCGGGCCCCCACGCGCGGCAGGCGTAGCCCTCGGCGGCGCGGCAGTCCGCATCGCTCGCGCAGCGGCGGAGGCAGAAGTGGCGCGTCGCGCTCGCGGGGAAGCACACGCTCCCCTCGGGGCACGGCGCCGTGCGGCAGTCGGGCGCGCAGTAGCCGTTGGGGAAGCCCTCGCTCGACGACACGCAGCGCTGGCCCACGGAGCAGCTGCCGACGGGCTCTCCCTGCTCGTTGGTTCCGCACGGGGCGCCGGGGGCGGTGGGGGCGATGTCGTCGGGCGCCTCGCCGAGCGACGCGTCGTTGAAGGTCACGCGCTGCTCGTCGCACGCGGCGAGTCCGAAGAGCAGCGCGAGCGCGACGGACGGTCGTTTCATTGCGGCGGCGCGATCGGCGCGAGGTCGAGCCCCGCGGGGTAGGTGTACGAGGTGGAGGGAGCGAGGCCCGACACCAGCACCCCGAAGCGAATGCCGCGTCGAACGGACTCCAGCGTGTGCCCGCCCGGCGCGACGCGGAGGTGGTAGACGGCGAAGCCCGCGACGCTCCCGATGGGCGCGTCGGTGACCTCGCGGCCGTCGAGACGGAGGCGCTCGCCCATGGGCGCGGTGGCGATGGCGACGCTGTCGGGGAAGCCCGGCGCGGCGACGAAGCGGTAGCGCCCGCGGGCCTGCTCCACGGGCGGCAGAATCACCATGTCAGGGTCGCCCCGCACGTTGAGCAGCGTCGACGCGTCGTAGCCCGCCCCCACCAGAAACTGAGCCGCCACCACCGGCGCGCTCGCGGTGACCGCGACGCTCGTGCGGTGCTCGAACTCCACGAAGTCCCCCGCGGCGACGAGGGTGACGGGCGCGTGCACGGCGGGCTCGAAGGTGACGCGGGTGTCGGGGCGCGTGGCCACGACGCGGAGCACCTCGGGCTCATTGGCGAGGTGGGGCGTGCGCGGGGCGATGTAGCGCATCCCGAGGCCCTCGTCGGGGACGAGCTGCTCCTCCAGGTGATCGCAGGCGAAGCGGTTGTACGGGACGAGCGCGCAGTCGTGGCCCGCGAACACCGCCACTGGCGCGCTCGACGTGACCACGGTGCCGGTGAGGTCTTCGGCGGCGACGGGCTGGCAGAAGGTGTCGCCGTGCACGGTGTCGGGCTCGGGGCGCGCGCAGGTGGGGCCGAGCGCCGACACGAGCTGGAGCGCGTCCCCACGCTGGAGCGTGCGCTCGAGGGTCTCGCCGGGCGCTCCCGCGGGGATGCCGTCGCCCGCGGCCGTTCGCGCGCGGAGGCGGAGCGTGACGGTGGTGGCGTCTTCGGTGGCGACGACGGTGACGAAGCCCGCGGCGCGCTGCCAGCGAATCTGCCCTTGCTGAAGCACCCGCACCGTCGGCCGCGTCACCACGGTGTACCGCCGCCGCAGCGCCGCCACCGGGAGGAGCAGCGACGCGTCGTTGGTGAACGAGCGGCACCGCGCCTTGTCGCAGCCCTCGGTCGACGCGAAGCCCAGCGGGTTGAACTGGTACGCCGCCACGGGGAGGGTCGTTCGGATGCGAACGGATCCGTCGGGCGCGAAGGTGCTCGCCACGGCCTCGGGGTCGCCCCCCTCGGAGAGCGCGCGCACCCATGGGAGCGTGACGGTGCTCGTGCCGCGCGGAGGCACGGTCTCGGTGCGCGGCGCCGCGAGCCCGCCGCCTTCGAAGGTCGCCACCGTCGCCACCGGCCACGGGTTGGTGAGCACCACCGCGAAGGGAAACTGCGCCCGCGACGTGCCCGGCTCCTGGCGCCCGAGGCTCGCGTTGAGCGTGGCCGCCGCGACGAAGGCGCACCCCTCGCTGCTCGCCGTCTCCGCCGCCCACGCGCACGGCGCCACGCAGCGCCCGTCGGTGCAGAGCTCGCCGCGGTCGGCGTCGCAGCGCACCGACTCAGCGCGTGAGCGACCGTCCTCCGCGCAACGGAGCACCGCGCGCCCGTCGTCCGCGCAGGTGAGCTCACCGGCGACGCACACAGGGCACGCGCCGACCTCCGCGCACGCGTCGGTGGTCGCGTCGACGGGAACGGCCGCGTCGACCGTCGGCGCCGCGTCGGTGCACGCGAGCAGCGGTGCGAGCGTCAGCGCGAGCGCGCGAGGGGACATTCAGCGAGCGTGGCGGGCGGGGTCGATGTGCAGGCGGCGCGCGGCGGCGAGGTAGAGCGAGTTGCAGCGGTCGCGGCTCTCGTTGGCCTCGGTGATGAGGTGCCGCGAGCGCTCGATGATGGCGGCGATGCGCCCGCGGAGCTCCGGGGGGACGCCGCCGTCGTTGGCGGGCATGAGCGCGCGGCCCTCGCGGAGGAGCGCGTCGGCGTCGTGGGCGTTGCGGTAGAGCGTGACGCACGAGTCGCGCAGGTCGGCGGCGCCGGGGCTGCGCGGGTGCACCTGCTCCAGCGCGCCGATGCGCTCGGCCTCGGCCTCGGGCGCGGTGGCGCGGATCACGCCCGACACGCCCGTCACCACCTGCCGCAGCTCGCCCTCGTCGGCGAGCTCGAGGGGGTCGCGGTCGCGCTCGGGGTCGGGGCCGCCGCTGCGCGAGGCCACGGCGACCGAGACCATCACCAGCGCGAGGATCATCAAGACCGCGGCGGCCCAACGCGGCGCGGCCGGCGCCTTCGGGGGGGGAGGGTCGTCGCTCGAGTCGGTCGCGGAGGCCATTGGAGGTGAGCGTAACCCGCGCGGTCTCCGCTGGAAAGTTTAGCGGGCGGTGGCGCCGTAGAAGGTGGTGCCGGGGCTGCGCGCGATGATGACGCCGCGACCCGTGGCGGGGTCGATGCGCAGCACCTCGCCCGTGCAGGTGAGCCCGTAGAGCGTGACGCCGAAGGCCGCGAGGCCCCACACGCAGCGGGCGCCGATGGGGCCGATGGTGCGGGAGGTGCCAGTGGTGAGGTCGAACTCCACGAGGTCGTCGAGGCTGGCGGCGCTGGCCCGCGCCGTCACCAGCATGCGCGGGCCGAGGAAGGCGATGTCGCCGCTCGCCTCGAGCCCGTCGGGAAAGCGCGCTGCCAAAGTCGTCGCCCCCGTCGCCCGATCGACGCGGAAGAGCCCGAAGCGCCCTGCCGCATAGAGCGATCCGTCGGGGGCGGCGTCGAGCGCCGTGAGCGGTTGCCCCGTCGCCCACACGATGGAGGCGAAGTTGGAGACGGGGTCGAAGCGGTAGAGCGCGCCGTCCGGCGTCACCGCCCAGAGCGTGCGGTCGGGGTGGAGCGCGATGTCCGTGAAGGCGCGCACCCGGGTGATGGGACGGAGCACGCCGGAGGGGAGCTCCACTTCGTAGAGGGTGTCGCCGGCGTTGGCGATGGCGCGGGCCACGCAGCCGCGGGTGAGGTCGCAGCGGTGGCTGATGGGGCAGCGGAGGTCGTCAGGGGTGGAGCCGCAGCGACCGGGCTCGTCGCAACGATCGACGGTGCACGCGATGTTGTCGTCACAGCTTCGTGCCGTCCCCGCGACGCAGCCCAGGGTGCGGTCGCAGCGCTCGACGCCGTTGCACACGAGGCGGTCGTCGCAGCGGGTGTTGTCGGGCTCGTGGAGGCAGCGGCCCGCGCGGAGGTCGCAGCGGTCGCGGGTGCAGGGGACGTTGTCGTCGCAACGGTCGCCCGAGACGCACTCCGGTCGCGGGGCGTCGAGGCCCGCGTCGGGCGGCGTCACCGGAACGTCATCAACGAGCAGCCCCGTGCGCGCGCCGCACGCGGCCGAGAGGAACATCGCGAGGAGGGCGGAGCGCATGACCCTGTCGGGTGTACCCTTCGAATCGTCTGGCGGGAAGGGTGACCGGCGCGGCGGGTTCGTGGTAGGGCTCCCGGCGTGCGGCGGCGCGGAGAGCGGTCGCGCATGGAGAAGACAAATTCCCATGATGAAGACTCGATTGCTTTTCGGGCTCGTGATCGTCACGGCCTGCATTTCGCGCGGCAACCCCACCCCCGACCCGACCCCCGACGTCCCCACCGGCATGGACATGCTCCCGCCGATCGACGACGCGCCGCCGGGGGTGGACGTCCCCCGCGACCGCCCGATGTGCTCGCCGACGATGCGCCCCGAGGGCTCGCCGGCGACGTGCCGTGACGGGCTCGACAACGACTGCAACGGCTTCGCAGACTGCGACGACTTCCGCTGCCGCACCTGCGAAAACCCGACGTGTCTCACCAACAACCAGGTGATCCTCGGGCGCGACGCGGGCACGTGCACCTGCATGGCGGCGGCGGAAGACACCACCGCGGCGTGCTCCGACGGGCTCGACAACGACTGCGACGGCTTCACCGACTGCCAGGACTTCTCCTGCGTGAGCTGTCGGGTGACGGTGTGCCAGGCCGACGGCGGCATCCCGCGCGGCGACGCGGGCTTCTGCCAGTGCCGCAGCCCCGACGAGAACACCAACGCCACCTGCTCCAACGGCCAGGACGACGACTGCAACGGCTTCACCGACTGCCAGGACTTCGCGTGCTCGCGCGCCGACGCCGGCACGGTGACGGTGTGCGACGGCGGCACCCCGCCGCGCGACGGCGGCACCTGCGTCCCCTCCGGCCCGGAGAACACCGCGGCGGCCTGCGGCGACGGCATCGACAACGACTGCGACCGCTTCACCGACTGCGCCGACTTCAACTGCCGCAGCTGCGCCATCCCGAGCTGCTTCCGCGACGGCGGCGTGATCCTCGGCGACGGTGGGACGTGCATGTGCCGCGGCACGGAGAACACCACCGCCGCGTGCATGAACGGCCAGGACGACGACTGCGACGGCTTCATCGACTGCCGCGACTTCGACTGCACGCGCGCCGACGCGGGCGCCGTGACCTCCTGCGACGCCTTCGTCCCCACCGACGCCACCGCCGACGCCAGCGCCGACTGAGCTACCGCTTCGGCGCCTTCCCCACCTTCTCCGCGCGCTCGATGAGCTCCTTCGCGGGGATCACGTCCTTGTAGAACACCACCTCCGCCGGCGTCTGCGCGAGCTCGCCCTCGTCGCCGCGCATCCGCCACGGCGCGAGGAGGATGAGGTTCTTCGGCCCCTCCTCGCGCAGGAGGGCGAGGCGGGCGTCGAGGTACTCCTTGCGCCAGAAGCCCATCACGTCGATGAGGGCCTCGCGGCGGTCCTTCTTGTGGCGCATCACCAGCTCGGGGATGAGCACGCCGCGGCCGCCGAGGTCGATCACCTCGGCGCGGCGCTCCAGCGTCCACGGGGTGTCGAGGTCGGCGAAGCGGTCGAGGAGAAACTGCTCCTCGCGGGTCACGTAGACCCCCTTGTCGGGGTAGTGCGACACGAGCCCCTGCTCGGACGAGAGCCGCAGGAGCATGGGGCGCTTCTCCTTGCCCCAGCGCACCTCCGCGGTCGCCCGCCACGCCGCGCACAGCAGCAGCGCGGGGAGAAATTCGGCGAGCTGCAGCCCGTACTTCTGCGAGAGCTGGAAGAGCGACATCGGGCCGTCGAGCGTGATGCGGTACCCGCTCTCTCCGCGCCCCTCCACCGCGTGCATCAGCCGGTAGAACTTCACGTACCGGAAGAGCTGGCGGTACCGCGCGGGGTCGCCCGGGGCGATCTCGATGGTGAGCGAGGTGGCCCGCAGGAGGACGGCCTGCGCGAGGGCGACGTTGTACCGACGGAGGAGCGCGTCGGGCGCGAGGTCGGGGCCCGCGGTCATCACCAGCTCGCCCTCCAGGTCGGCGTACATCGCCGCGGTGACGGCCGCCGCGTCGACCCCGAGCTCGGCGGCGACGCGGGCGACGATGTCGTCACGGGTCACCTTGTGGACGGCGTCGGCCACCTGCACGGCGGGGTGCACCTTCGCGCTCTCCTCGAAGAGACGTCGGCGCAGGAGGGCGGGCTCGCACGGCGCCTTCACCTCGAAGGTCGCCCGGTCGGAGAGCAGCTTCGCGAGGCCGCGGTGGAGGAGAAACTCCGTCCCCTCGCCGAGGAGCGCCGCGAGGGCGTTGTCGAGGGCGTCTCGCGTCTGCCCCACGTGCGCTTCGAAGACGGCCACCACCTGGCGGGCGAGCTCCAGCGCCGCGGGGTCGTCGAGGGTGACGTAGCGCGGGCGAACCTCACCCTTCACGATGCGCGCGGTGATGAGGTCAGCGGTAAGCATCGTGCTCCCGGCGGCGCCCGCTCTGGCGCTCTTCGACGGTGCCGCGGGTGATCACCTCGTAGAGCACGGCCCGCTTGTTCTCCGCGCGGCGCAGCACGCGGCCGAGGCGCTGGACGTGCTCGCGCACGCTGGAGGTGCCCGACAGGATGATGGCGACGCGGGCCTCGGGGATGTTGACGCCCTCGTTGAGCACGCGCGACGTGACGATGGCGGGGTACGAGCCCGCGTTGAAGCGCTCCAGAATCTCCCGCCGCTCCTTCACGTCGGTCTGGTGCGTGATGGCGGGGATGAGGAAGGTGCGGGAGATGGTGTAGACGGTGTCGTTGTCGTTGGTGAAGACGATGGTGCGGTCGCCCGCGTGCTGGCGGAAGAGCCCTTCGAGCACCATGAGCTTGCCCCGCGACGCGAGCGACACCTGCTTCTGCTCGCGGTAGGCGAGGAAGGCGCGGCGCCCCTCCGGCGAGCGCGACGACATCATCAGGAAGCGCCCCCACCCGTCGGGCGCGGCCATGTTGATCCCGCTGTTGTAGATGAAGTCTTTGTAGAGCGCGCGGTTCTCCGTGTAGGACTCGGCCTCCTCGGGGGTGAGGTCGACCAGCACCGTCTCCACGTCGTAGTCGGCGAGGTACTGCCCCGCGAGGTCTTTGATGCCGCGGGCGTACACGAGGGGGCCGACGCGATCGTCGAGGAGCTTCTCTCCGCCGTCCGAGCGCTCCAGCGTGGCCGTGAGCCCGAGGCGAAACGGCGCGATCGACATCTCCGCCGCCGTCAGATAGGTCGGGCTCGGGAGGTGGTGGCACTCGTCGAAGATCACCAGCCCCCACCGGTCGCCGAGGCGCTCCATGTGGATGTGCGCTGAGTCGTAGGTGCTCACGGTGAGGTCTTCGATCTCGTGGTAGCCGCCGCCGAGGAGCCCCACCTTCGCCCCGAAGGCCGTCACCAGCACGTCGTACCACTGGTTCATCAGGTCGAGCGTGGGCACCACCACGAGGGCGCTCCGCTGCGCCGCCATGATGGCCATCTCCGCGACGTAGCTCTTGCCCGACCCGGTGGGCAGCACCACGACCCCGCGGTTGCCCTTCGCCTTCCACGCCGCCACGGCCTCGCGCTGGTGTTCGAAGGCGCTCCGCTCGGCCCGGTGCGTGAGGGTGAGCGGGTTGTACCGCCGCGCCTGATCGCGAAACTCGCCGTGGCCCGCCCGCGCCCAGCGCGTCAGTGCGGTGACGACGTCGCGGTAACGGTAGCCCGGTGCACGGTAGCGGTTGACCCGCGCGTCCCACACACACCCGGGCGGCGCCGCCTCGAGGCCCGCCGGGAGCACCTGCGCGACGCCGTCGAGCAGCAGTGTGCCCGCGTCGAAGCGGAGCGTGAGGACAACGGATTCAGCGGTCATCGAGGGCGTGTGATAGTCCCTCTTTTGTGCGCGGCGCAACGGCGGCGGCGCGTCACTCGCGTGGGGGAAAGGATTTGTGGTATTTCCCTCGACCACGTCCCGACGCGACGCCGCGGGGAACAGAGCAATCCGTTCAGCGGTGTGTAGCGTAGGTGGCAGCAGATCGTCATGAAGACCCCCGTCGACCACGACCCTCTCCTCGAGAAGCTGCTGGCGGGGACGCCCGCGCGCGTGCTCGATGGGGTCTCGGGCAACGACCCCGACGTGCGGGCCGCGGTGGACGCTGACCTCGAAGCCCTCGCGCAGCTCGGCCTTGCGCTCGACCCGGTGGCGCCGCCGCCGTCGCTGCGCGCGCGGGTGGCGTCGACCCTCGCTGTCATCCCTGCGTCCACCCGCCGCTCGGCGCTCCTCGTCGTCGACATGCTGCGCGACCACCTCACGCCGGGCGGCCCGCTGGAGGTCGCGCGGGCGCGGGAGATTGTCCCGGCGGTGAAGCAGCGCGTCGACGCGGCCCACGCGGCGAGCGAGGCGGTGGTGTACCTGGTGGATCACCACGAGCCCGGCGATCCGGAGCTGACGACGTGGCCCGCGCACAACACGGCCGATCCGCTCGACGACCTGTGGCCCGAGTTCAAGCCCACGGGGGACGATCGGGTGGTGACGCACCGTTCGTACAGCGGGTTTTTCGAGACGAAGCTCCACGAGACGCTCCAGGCGCTGGAGGTCAACACGCTGGTCATCACCGGGTGCATCACGGAGATCCACGTGTTCGCGACGGCCACCGACGCGCTCCAGCGGGGCTACCGGGTCGAGCTGCCGCGCGATTGCCAGGCGGGGTCGTCGGCGATGGCCGAGCACCTGGCCCTCGCGACGCTGTCGGTGATGGCGCCGACGCTGCCGCTCGGCTGACGCGCGCGGCGACGGGCCCGCGGTTCACGGGGCCCGGCGTATCTGCTAGTCTCGCCGACCATGCGCGCGACAGTTCGTAACGGGCGGCTCGTCATGGATGAACCCACCTCCATGCCCGAGGGGACTGTGCTCTCCCTCATCGTGGACGACGAGGGCGATGACCTCGACACGGCCGAGCGCGCCGCACTCGACGACGCCATCGAGCGCGCGTGGAAATCCGCACAGGGATCGCAGGGCCGCGACGCGCAGGATGTAATCACCAGCCTCCGCGGTCGATGAACCAGCGGGTCACGATCGCCCCGGAGGCCGAAGCGCAGGTGCGCGCGATCGACGCGTGGTGGCGATCAGAGCGACCGCTCGCCCCCAACCTCTTCGTCGACGAACTCGCCGAGACCTTCGAGATGCTCCGCCACTTCGCGAGCGTCGGCCAACGCGTGCGGCACCGGAACGTCCCCGATGTGCGGCGTGTGCTGCTCCGAGCGTCGCGCTTCCACGTCTATTATGTTGAGCAGCGCCCCAGGGTCGTCGTGCTCGCCGTCTGGAGCGCCGTCCGCGGCCGCGGCCCCAACCTCAGCAGCCTGTAGCCCAGTTCGCCCGCCGCCTGGGCCGCCAGGTCACCGCCGCGGAGCACGCAGAGTTCTTGCCCCGCCTCGACACGCTGGGCCCCGACCGCATCGGCGACGTGGTGCTTCGTCTCGATCCTCCACCAACGCCCCGAGTACCTCGACGCGCTCCTCGTCGCGCCTCCCCTTCGCCTCTCTGCGAGGCGCCCCCGCGTACGTTCTCTGAGCTTGCGCGAGCAACGCGGCCACCTCGGCGACAGCGCCCCGCGCCCTCACCGCACCGGCGCCGGCGCCGTCGTCACGATCGGCGCGGTGTGGCCAAACTTCCGCTGCAGGTCGTTCTTGAAGGCGATGAGCATCACCCCGATCACCAGCAGCAGCCCCATCACCGACGCCGTCTGCCGAATCCACAGCGGAACCGGCCTTCGAATCACCCCCTCCACCAGGAAGAACAGCAGGTGCCCCCCATCGAGCGTGGGGATGGGCAACAGGTTGATGAGCCCGAGGTTGATGCTCACCAGCGCCATCAACCACAGGAAGCCCCACGGCCCCTCCGCCGCGGTGCTCCGCGAGACGTCGTAGATCATGATCGGCCCGCCCACCGTGCGAATGGACACCCGCCCCTGGAACACCCGCACGATGCCCGTCGAGAGGAAGCGCATCGCCTCGCTCGTCTCGCGCACCGCGGCGCGGATGGCGTAGAGCGTGGGGGCGGGGTTCTCGATGGGCGCGTCGGCATCCGTGGGAACCCAGTGGCGCGTGTCGAACGACAGCCGCACGTAGCGCTGCCCGAACTCGTCCGTCCACGCCGTCGGCCGCAGCGAGAACGACCCCTGCGACTCCCGTCCCCCCTGGAAGAAGCGCAGGTCGCGGAGCCCGCGGCCGCCGTTCATCACGCGCTCGTGGAGGCGCTCCCACGACGCCGGAACCACCGCGTCGAGCGAGATGATGCGCGCCCCACGGCGCAGGCCCATCTGGTACTCGGGCGAGTCAGGATCGATGTCCGCGACGTACAGGTCGGGCGACTCGATGCCCGTGCGCCGCAGCACGTCGCCCACCCCGGGCTCGGGCGTGAGCTGCGCGAGGCCCGGGTCGAACACCTCCAGGTCGAGGAGCCCGCCGAGCGCTCCCTCCACGCGCCGCGGACGGAGGTACCCGATGGGGACGGTGGCCCCGCGGCTCCCCTGCAGCACCCGCTCGAGGTCGACCTGCCGACGGATGGGGTTGCCCGCGAACATGGTGATCATGTCGAAGGTCTGCAGCCCCGCGATGCCCGCCTGTGACGTGGGCGAACGGACCCCGATGACGGGCAGCGCGAAGCCCGCGGACACGCCCGCGCGCCCCACCGTCTCCACGATGTCGAGGGGCCGCTCGACGCGCACGGCCTCGGGGGTGACGCGCACCGTGGCGGTCTGCTCGCCGCGTTGCACTTCGAAGCGGAGCTCACGGCCCGGCGACGCCGCGATGGCCTCGCGGACGTCCTGGAAGGAGTTGACGGCGCGGCCGTCGACGGTGAGCACACGATCGCCGGGCAACAGCTTCGACTCCGCGGGGTAGCCCGGCACCACTGTCCCCACGACGGGCGAGGTGAGGTCGGTCTGCCCGAGGAAGACCACGAAGTACAGCAGCACCGGGAAGAGCAGCGACATCAGCGGCCCGGCCAGCACGATGACGAAGCGCTTCCACAGGCGCTGCTTGTGAAACGAGCGGGCGATGTCTTCGGGGGCCACGTGGTCGC
>JBILLV010000190.1:0-18143 GCA_044375895.1 Polyangiales bacterium
CGGGCGCACACCCCGCCACCACCCCCAGCGCGACACCCAGACCGATGGTCGCCGCCGACCGCCCATGGAGACCCATGCCTGACTTCATGCCGACCGTCAGTGCACCTCCCGCACCAACGGCGCCAGAAATTGACCGATCGGTTAGAGGGCTGTCTGATCACTCGCCCCCCACCCCCCGACGCGGGACCCCGCGGCAGAAGTCGCGCAAATCAACTTGGAATCAAGCTGTATCCGCCGCACGCCCACCGTAGGCGACGCACCCACACGCGGCGGCAGACGGTGGACACTGTACCTCCCAACTGGTCACGGCCGTGGTCTGCGTTTTTGTAGGTATTCGTAGGCATTCTGAACAATTCTGTGGTTTCCGCGGACGCCAGGCTGACCGTTCGGTCTGGATCGCTCATGGAGCTCCCGTGTCACCGGGGCCACGGCGTCGTCCTTCCCCTGGCCACGCCGCCTCCGCCCGTTTGGCCCGATTGTCGGGGATTCGCGCGCGGCGCACGGACCGTGCTACCGGCCGGTCTCGGTGCCATCCCCCCTCCGCATCGCCCTCGCGCTCCTCCCGCTCACGCTGCTCACGTGCACGCGCACCCGCCCGCGCACGGCGTCAGGGCTCGACGCGCGGAGCTCGCACGCGCGGGCCTCGGACGCCTCGGTGGATGTCCCCGACGACGCCGACGCCCCGACGCCGTCGGCCTCCCTCGACGAGGCGATCGCGGCCGTGCGCCGCAACGACTTCCGGGCGGTCCGCGACGCGCTCCGTCGGCTCCCCGAGGACGTGCAACGGAGCCGCGAGGGGCGCTACCTCGGCGCCCGCGCCGCGCTGGAGCTCGACGACTTCGCCACGGCCGCGGGGCTGCTGGAGGGCCTCGACGCGCTCCTCCCGCCGCTGGCCACCGACATCCGACGGCTCCGCGCGCAGTCCCTCGCCCGCGGGGGTCGTCACGCCGAGGCGCGGGCGCTCTACGAAGCCATCGCGGGGAGCCAGGGCGGCGGCGCGCGCGACCGCTCCCTCGCGGCCGTGGAGGCGCTGACGGCGGGTGACACCGCCCGCGCCGCCCGGGCGATGCGCACGTGGGCCGCGACGCCGCCCGAGGGCATCGACCACGCCCGCGCGTGGCGGCAGTGCGCCCAGGCCCTGGAGGCCAGCGGCGAAGCGATGCTCGCGGTGGACTGCTGGCGACGCCTCGCGGTGGAGGAGCCCGACAGCGGCCACGCGCCCGCCGCCCTCGAAGCGCTCCGTCGGCTCAACGCGCCCCTCACGCCGGTGCAGTCGCTCGCCCGCGCGACGGAGCTCATCGAGCGGGCGCGCTACACGGACGCCCTCGCCACGCTCACCCCGCTCGCGCCGGGCCGCGGGCCGACGGAGGGTCGGCGGCTCCACCTCCTCGGGCGCACGTACTACGGGATGCGCGGGCACTACGCCGAGGCGTCGACGTGGCTCACGCAGGCGGCCGCTCACCCCGACAACACCGACCGCGACGAGGACGCCTTCCTCGCGGCCCGCTCCCTCTCGCGGGCCGACCGCGACGACGACGCGATTCGCGCGTACGACGCCGTGGCCCGCACGCGGACGGGGCGCTGGGCCGACGAGGCCGCCTTCCGCGCGGCGTGGCTGGCGGCCCACCACGACCGGGTCGACGACGCGGTGGCGCGCTTCCAGACGTACCTCCAGGCGCGGCCCAACGCGCCCGATCGGCAGCGCGTGGAAGCCTACTGGCACTGGGGCTGGACGCTCTACCGGGCCGGGCGCTTCACCGAGGCCGTGACCCCGCTGGAGCGCTCCGGGGCGCTCGCGACGCACCACCTGGAGCGGGGCCGCGGGCAGTACTGGGCGGCCCTCGCCCGCGCGCGCGGCGGCGACGACCCGGGGGCCGTGACCGCGTGGCAGCGGCTCATCGCCGAGCGCCCGCTCACCTGGTACGCGCTGCTCTCGGAGTCGCGGCTGCGCGAGCGCGACGTGGCGGTGGCGCCGCTCCCCGAAGCGCCGCCGCGGCGACCGGCGCCGTCGGTGGAGATCCCCGCGAAGGCGCGCTGGCTCTCGGCGCTGGGCTTCGACCACGAGGCCGGCGCGGCGATGCACGCGGAGGATGACCGCCTCCGTCGCGGGCTCCCGGCGGGCCGCGCGGACGAGGCCCTGGCGCTGGCCTACCTCTCGGTCGGCGAGGCGCGGCGGGCCTTCATCCTGTCGTCACGTCACGCGGAGGCCCTCGACCCGCTGCCGACGACGGAGACGCGGTGGGTGTGGGACACGGGGTTTCCGCGGCCGCACGCGCCGCTGGTGGAGGCCGCGGAGGACGCCAACGGGATGCCGCGCCACTACCTCTTCGCCATCATGCGGCAGGAGAGCGGCTTCAACGGGCGCGACGTGTCCAACGCGCGGGCCATCGGGCTCTTGCAGATGATCCCGCCGACCACGCGGCGCGTCGCCGAGACGCTGCGCATCGAGTTTCGCGAGGACATGCTCTTCGACCCGGCCTACAACATCCGCGTCGGGGGCTGGTACATCGGGCGGCTGTTTCGCCAGTACCACGGGGTGCTCCCGCGGGCCGAGGGGAGCTTCAACGCGGGCCCTGGCGCGATGAACCGCTGGATCCAGGGCTTCGGCGGCGAGGACCTCGACGTCTTCGTCGAGCGCATCCCCTTCGACGAGACCCGCACGTACGTCCGTCGCGTCACCCAGAACCTCGCGCGCTACCGCTACCTCTACGGCCCCCGCGACGCGAGCGGCGCCGTGCTCCGCGTCCCGCTGCGCGCGGAGGAGCCCGTCGACACGCTGGTCGACTATTGAACGGGTGACAAAACCCGTTGCGTTCTGTCGTCGCGGGTGATTGCTTCGGGGGCGAACCATGCGGGTGCGCGCCCTCCTCCTCGCGGCTGGCCTTGGGCTCGGCTGCGACCTCTTCGACGAAGTGCTCCGCGAGGTGGAGCGCGCCGATCGGGTCGAGCGCAACCGTCGCCGTCCCCCGACGCGCGCACAACCACCGCGCCTCCCCGGGCCGAGCACCCCGACGCCGACGCCGGGCCCCCCACGACGCGCGCCGCAGAGCGACACCTCCATCGGCCAGGCCGCCCGCGACCTGCTCGCCCGCTGCGTCCCCGACACGCTCCCCGAGCGGCAGAACCGCGCGGTGATGAAGCACCGCCCCGTCCCCTACACACTCTCGTCAGCCTTCGGCACGACGGTCGAGGAGATGTTCACCTGGCCCCCCGCGGAGGGCCTCGGCGAGCGCGGCGCCCGCGACAGCGATCGGGCCATCGACCCGCGCGAGGAGGCCCTCTACGTGCTCGACGTGGAGATCCATTTGGCGAAGCTCTCGGACGACGACTGCGACATCCACCTGGAGGTGAGCGCGCCCGGAGGGGGGCCTGACGCGCCGCGCGTGATCCTCGAGCTCGCGCAGGGGGAGGCCTACGACGGCATGCGCTACGGCCTCGCCGACGCCCTCGGCCGACGGAGCCGCGGCTTCGGTCGCAGCCCGGTCTCGCCGCCGCTGCGCGCTCGCGTGGGTGGCTACGCCTTCTACGACGCCCACCACGCGTGCTCCCGCGACCGTCAGCGCGGCTGCACGCACGGCTCGGCGCGCGTCGCGTCGGTGTGGGAGCTGCACCCGGTGGTGGCGCTGGCGTTGGAGGAGTAGCGACGGGGCGCCGCGCTCAGGCGGCGTTGGGGCGGCGGTGCTTGCCGGTGCGGTGGCGGACGGGCGCTTCGCTGGGAGCGGCCGCCGCGCACCAGCTGATGGCCTCTTCGCGGGTGTTGAACACCGCGACGTCGATGCGCGGGAGCATCACCCGGCCGATGTTGCTCATGGTGGCGAGGCCGTGGCTGCGCGTGACGATGGCGACGCGGCTGAGGTGCGCGCCGTGCTCTTGAAACCACCGGATGCCCATCGCGAGGTTGCCCGGGTCGTGGCTCGTGTGATCGGTGGTTTCGAAGAGGGCCGCCCGCAACTCCGGGTGGCTCTGCACGAGCGCGGTGGCGCGATCAAACATCTTCGTCGCGTTGGCGCGGGAGACGTGGTCGCGCGTGTATAGCTCGAGCACGACGTCCGCAACGACCCGCACCGTGGTCTCGCCGTAGGCATCTCGTGTGGTCTCGTCACGCATGGCCTTCTCTCTCCCCGCGCCCCTCCCCTTCGAGGAGCACGTCTTCGATCTCTACATTGCGCGTCGGCCCGACGGTGTCAACCGCTCGCCCGGCGCGTCCGCCGTCCATCCAGCACACGACCCGTTGGGGCGCCGTGCGCGGTCTCCACCTATCCCCGGGGTAGATACCGCTCCTCGCGCGACGGTCGCACTGAAATCGTTCGCCGCTTCTCGCCGCCGCGACGAACGTCTACCCTCCGCGTCGCCCCAATGCACCCCGGACGAGTCGCCCTCTTCCTCTCCCTGGTCAGCGTCGCCGCGCTGGCGCGCCTCTCTTCGAACGTGAGCGCTCAACCCCTCGGGCGCGATGCGTCGGTGGGGCGCGACGCCGCTTCCGATGGCGCCACGGACGTCCCCGTCGACCGAAGCTCCGCCCGCGACGACCACGCGGACGACGACGAGGAAGACTTCGAAGACCATGAGGACGCGCCCGCCGCCGACGCGGGGGTCGCGCTCGATGGCTGCGCGCCCCCGCGGACGGTGATCGATCGGGCGGAGCACTGCTGTCTCCCCGGCCAGCGCGCGGTGGGGTCGCGGTGTGAAGGAACGCCCACGAGCTGTTCACCCGGTGAGACGCATGGTGCCGCGGGCGCCTGCGTCGCTCGGCCCGCGGAGGACGCCGACGCGGGGCTCACCGCGCGGCTCGGGGAGGCGCGGGCGGGGGTGGTTCCACCGGGGATGGCGCGGGTGCCGGGCGGCGTGTTTCGCGCGGCGGGCCAGTGGGTGTCGGTGGGTCCCTTCGTCATCGATCTGCGCGAGGTGACCGCGGTGGCGTACCGCCGCTGCGTGACCGCGGGGGTGTGCGCGGCGGCGCCCGATCCGTACGGGCAGATGGCGGCGGGGGCGACGGCGCCGGTGGTCAACGTGACGTGGGCGATGGCGGCGCGTTACTGCGGCTGGACGGGCGGGCGCCTCCCCACCGAGCACGAGTGGGAGCTCGCGGCCCGCGGCGTCGACGGGCGTCGCCACCCCTGGGGCGAGCGGGCGCCGGACTGCGGCCTCGCGCGCCACGCGGGCTGCGGCGACGGAGCCCTCCAGGTGGGGACGCACCCCGCGGGGAGGAGCCCCTTCGGGCTGTTCGACATGGCGGGCAACGTCGCCGAGTGGACGGCCGATCGCTTCGGGCCGCGGGGCGGGCGGGAGGCGCGTGGCGGCCTCCGCGATCCCGTCGGGGCCGCGCGGGGGTCGCAGCGGGTGGTGCGCGGGGGGTCGTTCGTGTCGATGCCGAGCGATTTGTCCCTCGACGCCCGGCGCGCGGTGGACGAGCGGGAGGCCCGGGCCGACGTGGGGTTCCGCTGCGCCCGGGGGCTGTAATCGGCAGGGCAGAGGGTCTCGGACGTCGACGCGCACTTGACGGCGCGGCGCGGACAGGAAAACGATCGCCCTTCTCCGTGCTCCTTCGTCTGACCGTCACCGCCCTCACGCTCGCGGCCTGCGCCCACGCCCCCTGCCCCGCCGGGCAGACCTGCGGTGACGCGCGCTGGCTCGATGGAACGGGCTCGCTCGACGACCGCTCGGTGCGGGCTCGCGTGGTGGCGCTCGCCGTCCCGGGCCGCGCTGTCGACCTCGCCGCCACCGACGCGCTGCCGGTGTCATCGCGCCGCGCGTTCCTCCGCTTCGAGGCGGGTTCGTTCGCGGGGTGGACGGTCGCGCGGGCGGTTCTCACGCTGTCGCCGCACCCCGCGTGGCGGCCCGCGGCCGGGGCGTCACGGCTGGTGGTGCGCGACCTGCGGGCTCCGTGGACGGCGCGCTCGGTGGCCGAGGGGATGCCTCCTGACGCGGGCGACGGGGCCGTGACGGTGATGCTGCCGGCGGGGGTGCGAGGCCCGGTGCGGGTGGACGTGACCTCGCTGTTTCGCGACGGCCTCGCCGAGGCGAGCGAGCGGGGGATTGCGCTGGAGACCGACCGCGGCGAAGCTGTGTTCATGGGCGGGGCCGCGCCGGAGCTCGACGGGCGGCCTCACCTGGAGGTTGTCCTGCGATGAAGCGCTCGCGCCCGGTCGGGCGGTACCACCTGCTCGATCGCGTCGGAAGCGGCGGGATGGCCGACGTCTACCGCGCCCGCGTGGTCGACGACGACGGCGGCGAGCGCCTCGTGGCCCTCAAGCGCGTCATCGAGATGTACGCGGAGGACCCGACCTTCGTGAAGATGCTGGTGGCCGAGTACCGGCTGTCGGCGATGCTGATCCACCCCAACATCGCGCGCATCATGGAGCTGCTCCGCTCGTCGGAGGGCTACTTCATCGTGATGGAGTACGTCGACGGGAAGGACCTCCGCTCGAGCCTCACGCGCGGCCTCGAGCTGCGCCGCCCGATGGAGATCGCCGACGCGGTGTACCTCATGGCCCGCGCGGTGGACGGCCTCGACCACGCGCACAGCGCCGTCACGCCCGAGGGCCACGCGCTCCGGCTCGTGCACCGCGACTTCTCCCCGTCGAACATCCTCGTGGGCTACGACGGGAGCGTGAAGATCATCGATTTCGGCATCGCGAAGGCCGACGTCGACCGCGAGCGCACGCAGATGGGCGTCATCAAGGGCAAGGTGCGCTACATGTCCCCCGAGCAGGCGCAGGGGGAAGACCGGCTCACCGGGCAGAGCGACGTGTTCAGCGCGGGGAGCGTGCTGTACGAGGTGCTCGCGGGGGCCCCGGCCTTCCAGGCGCCCAACGAGGTGGAGCTCATCTACGCGGTGCGACGCGCCGCCCCGCGGCCGCTGCGCGAGCTCAACCCCGCGGTGCCCGAGGAGCTGGAGGCGATCGTCCAGCGGGCGATGGCGCGGGCGCGCAAGGACCGGTACCCGACGGCGGGCGCCTTCCGCGACGACCTCGTGCAGTTTCTCCGCACGGCGGCCCCGACGTACCGCCGCACGCGGCTCGCGGGCTTCATGAAGACCGTGTGGGCGCACGCCATCGAGGAGGAGCTCGCCACGCTGCTGGAGTACGCCCTCTCCGACGCCCCCGCGGCGCCGAGCGAGAACCTCCTCGCCACCGCGTCCGTCGAGGAGTCGATGAGCGACCTCGCCAAGGTGCTCAGCCCCGCCGACCTGCGCCCGGCCACCCCGGCCCGCGTTCCGCGGCACCCGTTTCCGACGCCCGCCACGGGGCCGCGACCGGTGCCCGCGCCGTCGTTTCCGAGCGTGCCGCCCGATGATTTGTTCGCGCAGCCCTCGCAGTGGGAGGAGGCCCCGACCGACGCCGACCCGCACGCGAAGTCGTCCCCCTTCGGGCCGCTGCCGGGCCGCGGGACGCGCCGTTGAGCGCGTGGCGCACGTGGGTGGTGGTCGCGTCGCTGGCGGCCTGCGCGAGCAACCGCGCCCCGCCCCCCGCGCGCGTCGTCGAGCCCGCCGCCGACGAGTCCGACCCCGAGGCCGAACCGCTCGCGGGCGACCCGCCGACGGCCCGCGACGCGGGCTGCGCGCGGGTTCCTCGCGGCGCGGTGTGCCTCCCCGCGGGGCTCTCGGGGCTCGGCGCCGACACGGGCGAAGCGCACTTCGAAGAGCGCCCGCCGCACGCCGTGGTGCTCGGCGCCTTCGCCATCGACCGACGCGAGGTGAGCAGCCGCGCGTACCAGCGGTGCGTCTCCGAGGGGCGCTGCGGCGCGCCGGGCTGCGAGGTCACCCGATCGAGCCGGACGAGCGCCCGCTGTCTGAGCTGGGCCGACGCGGCGAAGTACTGCGCGTGGCGCGGCGGTCGGCTGCCCACGGAGGCCGAGTGGGAGCGCGCCGCGGCGGGCCTCCTCCCCGCCCATCGGACCTATCCGTGGGGTGACGAACTACCCGAGGCCGGGCTGCCGCGCGACGTGACCCCGGAGGGCGTCGAGGGGCTCGCGGGCGGTGTGGCGGAGTGGGTCGCGGACGGCGGCGGGTTCTATCCGGCCCTCCCGCGGGTGCGCGACGCGGGGATGGACGGCGCCGATGGTTCGGGGCCGAACGATGTGACCGAGGAGCCGCCCGAAGACCTCCCCGAGCGCACCGAGTCGGGGCTCTACGTGCTCGACGCGTGGCGCGGCCGCGACGACTCGCCGTGGCGGGTGGCGCGGGGCGGCGACGACGCGATCGCGCTGGGGCGGCGGACGACGACGCTGCGGCGCTTCCGCCAGCCCGGCGACCGGCTGCCGTGGGTGGGCCTGCGCTGCGTGTACTGAGCGTCAGCGCGCGACGAGGTGCGTGACGCGGCGGCGGAGCTCGGGCGGCAGCCCCCGGTGCGCGTCGGCGATGTCGCGCTCGCCGTACTTCATGCTGAAGTGCTTGATCACGATGTGCGGGCTGGCGAACACCTCGGGGCGTTCGTGGAAGAGCGCGATGAGCTCGTCGAGGTGCGTGTGCCCGTAGCGCTCGCTCGTCGCGAGGGAGGTCCCCGGCAGGTGCGTCGCCTCCAGGAAGAGAACCTCGCTCTGCCCCACCTCGGGATGACGTCGCAGCGTCTCCAGGGTGCTGTCGCCGATGTACGTGAAGGCGTTGTGCTCGCGCTCGTCGTGGACGGTCTCGCCGCGGAGTCGGGCCGCGTGGATCTCCGCCCCCGGCATCCCGCGGTACTCGGCGCGGAGCGAGCGGCGCGTCTCGATGACGGTGTAGCCGCGCGAGGCGATGCGGTGGACGACGTCGAAAGCCCGCACGCGCAGGCGGCCGTTGAGGGCGAGGGTGTCGCCCGCGGCGACGGGGTGCACCCAGGCGTCAAGGTCGGCGGGGGGGCGCTCTTCGAGGCGCTCCCAGGCGCGGAGGAGGTCGACGAGGGCGGGGGCGCTCTCGGCCGGGCAGAAGATGCGCGAGGGGCGGTTGTTCTGCATCGCGCGGAGCGACAGGTGACGGTGCACGCCGCCCGCGTGGTCTTGATGGACGTGCGAGAGGAAGACGTGGCGCAGGTGGGCCCCTTCCACCGGGCAGTGCCCCAGGTCGAAGCACGCGTCGAAGGACGGCACCAGCACGTAGGTCGCCAGGCCCGACACGGAGAACGCGGTGACCTCCAGGGCGCCGAGCTTCAGCGTCGCGGGGGCGCCGGGGTTGTGGATGCGGCGGAGGGTCACGGGCGGAGTGTTTAGCTTGTTTCCGCGCCGCGTGGCAGAGTCCGCGCCCTCTTCATGAAGCAACGCTCGCTCGTGGTCGGCCTCGGGTCCAACGTCGGCAGCCGCGAGGCGCTCGTGCGCGCGGCCTGCGATCTCCTCGCGCGGGTGGAGGGCGTCACGCTCGTCGCCCGCTCGGGGCTCTACGACACGGCCCCGGTGGGCCCCGCGCAGCCGCGCTACCTCAACGCGGCGGCGCACCTCCAGACGGCGCGTCCCCTCGGTGAGGTGTTCGAAGCGCTGGTCGCGATCGAGCGCTCGCTCGCGCGGGAGCGGCGGGCGCGCTGGGGGCCGCGCACGATCGACCTCGACCTGCTGTGGAGCGAGGGAGAGGTGACCGCGACGCCGGCGTTGACGGTTCCTCACGCGGAGCTGACGCGGCGGGAGTTTGCGCTGCGACCGCTGCTGGAGCTCGTGCCGGGCGCGGTGGACGCGCGCGATGGGGTCGCCCTCGCCCTCGCCCTCGATGGGTTGGGGCGCGACGCGACGATGTCGGAGCTGCCCTTCGCGGAGGCGTTTCCTTGCGAGGCGCTGTCGCACACGGCCGACGAGGGCTTCATCACGCTCGCGCGCGACCGGGCCGACCTCTTCGCGGCAGCGGCGGAGTGTCTCGGGGCGCTCATCGTCGAACCGCGCTCGGTGGATGCGGCGCGCGCGGTGATGGTGGAGGTGGCTGTGGAGGAGGGAGCGGGCGACGACGAGCGGATGTTCGCGTGGCTGGCGGAGGTGCTGTACCACCTCGACGCGGGGCGCTTCGCGCTGCGGCGGGCGGTGGTGTTCGAAGACGGCGAGACCGCGGTGCGGGGGTGCCTGCTGGGGGACGACCTCGACGACACGCGGCAGACGGTACGGACCGCGCTCAAGGCGATGACGTGGCACGCGCTGGAGGTGGGGCCGACGGCCGAGGGGACGTGGCGCGCGCAGGTGGTGGTCGATGTGTAGCGGGTAGCGCGGGCGTGCCGCCGGGCGCCGGCCGCGAGACGAGCGCTCGCCGGGTCGCGGGGTGGGCGCCGCAATCCCTTGACCCGCACGCGACCCTCGCGCTTCCATCGGCGCGTGGCCCTCACCGCGGCGGACAACGAGTGCAACGAGCGGCGCATCCGCGAGACCGCCGCGCTCCTCGGCGCCAGTCCGCCCGACGCGACGCTCCGTCCCGACGCCGTGCTCGGGCGCGCGACGCTCGACCGCACGCTCCCGCTGCTGGAGATCGAGCGCGACACGATCGGCACGACCCCCCATCCGCGCGAGTCCCTCTCTCTCCGTGAGCTCCTCGGCGAAGGGGGGATGGGCAAGGTGTACGCCGGGGTGCAGCGCTCGCTGGGCCGCGCGGTCGCAGTCAAGGTGCTGGGTGGTTCGGAGACGAACGATCGGGCGCGGGCGGCGCTGCTGCACGAGGCGCGGGTGACGGGTCGGCTGGAGCACCCGAACATCGTGCCGGTCCACGTGCTGGGGGTGGACGCGACGGGTCGCCCGGTGATGGTGATGAAGCGGATCGAGGGGGTGACGTGGCGCCGCCTGCTCCAAGACCCTTCGCACGCACAGTGGGCTCGACTGCTCTCCCGGCACCGGGACCGTCACGAGGCGCACGTGGAGATCCTGCTGCGGGTGTGCGACGCGCTGGAGTACGCGCACGCGCAAGGGGTGATCCACCGCGACCAGAAGCCCGACAACGTGATGCTCGGGGCCTTCGGCGAGGTGTACCTGCTCGACTGGGGTGTGGCCCTCGACACGCGCTCGCTCCCCACCGAGCGGGCCGTCGTCGGCACCCCCGCGTACATGGCGCCCGAGATGATCGACGGCGACCCTGCGGGCGTCTCACCCGCCACCGACGTGTACCTCCTCGGCGCGACGCTCCACGAGGCCCTCACGGGGGAGACGCGTCACGCGGGCGAGTCGCTGCTCGCGGTGCTCTTCTCGGCGCACCGATCGTTGCCGGTCGCATATGGGGCGGAGGTTCCGTCGGAGCTCGGCGCCCTCTGCAACGAGGCGACGGCGCGTGAGGTCGCGCGACGTCCGGCGACGGTCGACGCCTTCCGCGCGGGCCTCCTCGCGTGGCGCCGTCACCGCGGCTCCATCGAACTCTCCGACGCCGCGGCCCGCGCCCTCGACCAGGCCCTCGACCCTCGTACCGCGCACGACCGCGAGACCACCGGGCGGGCGCTCCGGGAGGCTCGGCTCGGCTTCGTTCAATCGCTCGCGGCGTGGCCCGACAACGAGGCGGCGCGCGCGGGGCTCGGGCGCACCTTCGCGGCGCTCGTGCGACGCGCCCTCGACGACGAGAGCCCCGAGGCGGCCCGCTCGCTCTACGCCGCGTGGCCCGACGCCGACCCCGCGCTCGCCGCCGAGATCGACGCGCTGGCGGCCCGCGTGGCGGCCGGTCGTTCGCTCTCCGAACGAGCCGCGGCGCTGGAGCGCGAGATGGACACCGCCACCAGCCGCCGAGGCCACACGACGACCCTCGCGCTCTTCACCGCCATCTTGATCGCGGCCACCGGGGGCGTCCTCGTGCACGGCGGCGCGTCGGGGCCGCCGCCGCCGCTGCGTCTCCTCCTCGCGGTCGACGTCGGGCTCCTCATCGTGGGAACCGTGGTCACCCTCCTGGCGCGTCGTCGCATGCTCGGCAACGTGATCGGGCGCCGCATCACGGTGCTCCTGGTGGGCGGCATCACCACCTTCGTCGCCGCGGACGTCGCCGCTGATGCGCTCGGGGCCGATACCCACGTCGCCACGGTGATGCACTCCCTGCTCGTGGCCGTCGGGCTCCTCACGACGGTGACGCAGGGGCTGCCCGCGATGGCCCTGCCCGCGGCGATCGCCTTCGGCACCGCGCTGGCGGCGGCGCTCGCGCCCGGGTACCTCAACGTCGTCGCGATGGTCGGCGCCCTCGCCCTCGCGCTCTCGACGCTGTGGGTGGTGGCCAGCGGTCGCCTGGGCGTCGCCTCGCCCGTGACTCGGCCGGTCACTGCAGCGAGTCGGCCTCCGCCGCCGTGAGCCGCTTCGTGTGGGAGAGCCACCACACGAGCAGCGTGATGAGCGTGAGCCCGATCGGGACGATGGTGTACACGTGCTCGGGCAGCGCGGCGGCGAGCGCGGCGACGGCGAGCGCGACGGCCCCCACGGAGCCGAGCGCCGGGAGCCCCAGCAGCGCCGAGAAGAAGCACACCGCGGCGAGCGCGAGAAAGCGATACACGGAGCCGTAGGGGACGGGCCAGCCGAGGCGCCACGCGAACACGTCGACGGTGATGGTCGACCCGACGCACAGCGCGATCACGGCGGTCATGCGCCGCCCGATGACGTTGGCCATCACGCGACGTCGCACGGCGAAGAGGACGACGGAGGCCACGAGGGCGACGGTGGCGTCGGCGCCGATGAGCTGGTCGTAGGGGGAGGCCTGCGCGCCGGCGGGGCGGCGCGCGGTGATCCAAAGGGCGAGCGCCACGTTGGCCCCGGCCAGCGCGCCGAACACCCACGGACGCTCGGTCGACCACACGGAGAGGTCCATTTCGCGCTGGACCACGCGGGCGTGAGAGGCCCCCTCGCGCGTGAGGTCGAGCTCGCGCTCGAGCGCCGTGACCGACGCCACGAGGCGCGCGTCCTCCGTCGGGAGCTCGGCCAGGAGCGAGCGCGCCCCGGCGACGTCGCGCAGGGCGACGGCCCGCTCGACGAGGAGCTCGATCACCGCCCGGAGCCCGTCGCGGGCGTCGGGGTTGTCACGCCACCGCGTGAGGGCCTGTTCGAAGCCGAAGCGGCACGCGAGGGCCGCCTCCCACGCATCCTCGGAGGTGAGCGCCGCGCGGTCTCGCGCCCGAAGCGCGTCGAGGTCGCGTCGGGCCGCATCGCTCAGGGCGATCGACGACCGGTGGCCCACCCACGCGAGGAGCCGCTCGCGAAAGGCCTCCACCGTGGGGACCCGCGCCTCCCGCGCCCGCGCCATCGACGCCGTACACAGCGCCGCCAGCTCGCGCGGCGTGTCGTCATCGAAGGACGGAGCGTTGGACATCCACGCCGCGAAGAGCACCTCGCGCAGCGACCCGCCCGCGTGGGGAGGTCGCCCCGTGAGGGCCTCGTGGAGCGCCGCGCCGAGGAGGTACACGTCGGTGGCGGGTGAGACGCCCGCGGGGTCGCCGTCGATCATCTCGGGCGCCATGTACGCGGGGGTGCCGACGACGGCCCGCTCCGTGGGGGGCGAGCGCGTGTCGAGGGCCACGCCCCAGTCGAGCAGGTACACCTCGCCGAAGGCCCCGAGCATCACGTTGTCGGGCTTCAGGTCGCGGTGGATCACCCCCTGCGCGTGCGCGTACTCCAGCGCGTCGCACACCCGCAGCAGGATCTCCACGTGCGCTTCATGACGGTCGCGGTGCCGAGACAAGAGGCGAGCCCACTGAGTGTGCGAAGGGTCCTGCAGCAGGCGGCGCCACGTCACCCCCTCGATCCGCTTCATCACCATCACAGGACGACCCGAGGCGTCCACCCCCAGCACGTGGACCGGCACGATGTTCGGGTGCTCCAGCCGACCCGTCACCCGCGCCTCGTGCAGCAGCGCCGCCCGCGCCCGATCGTTCGCCTCCGAACCATCCAGCACCTTCACGGCCACGGCGCGACCCAGCGAGCGCTGCAGCCCCGCGTACACCTTACCCATCCCACCTTCGCCGAGCAGATCGAGGAGCGAGAACTCCCCCTCGGCTTCGAGGTGCTCGGCGTCAGGCGCCGACGGGCGCGGCGCCGACCCCAAGGAGATGAGCGGGAGGTCGGCGGTGGGCGACGCGAGTGCGGACTCGGGCGGGGGCCGGAGGGTCGCGTCGTGGGCGATGCGCGCGTCGAGCGTCGGCGCGCACAGCGTCGCCCAGACCGTCTCGAAGCGCTCGTCGGGGGAGTCCGCCATTGGCGGGCGGAGCATACGCGAACGCTTCGAGCGAAGGGAGTTGCGCGGCGGAGGCGACGCGTCGGACCTCAGGTGCGGGTCTCGGCCTTGGCCTCGAAGTACTGAAGGTCGATGAAGAGGCCCGCGGCGAGGACGAGGGCGCGCTCGTCGGGGGTGAGCTCGGGGGCGTACTCGACGGTGAAGGTGTCGGCGTCGGTGAGGGCCTCGCGCAGGATTCCGCCCCAGCGCTTCTTCACCGACGCGACCTCGCGGCCCGAGCGCTCGAAGGTGAAGGTCCAGGGCTTCCAGATGGGCGAGCGGACGGACATCAGCACGCGGCCCGCGGCGTCCTCCACATCGAAGGACTTATAGAAGAACGACCACCGCTGCTGGAGCGCCCCCACCGGCCGCCCGTCCGAGGTCGCCACCTCCAGCCGCTGGAAGAACCACCGAAACGGGTGCACGGCCTTCATCACCGCGTTGCGCGCCTGGTCGAACACGTGGATCTCGAAGGTGCGCATGTGGCCGAGAAACTGCCGCATGAGGGCCGCGCCGAAGCCGCTCCCCTGCTCGGCCGCGTAGAGGATGGGGCCCCCGTTGGGGTCGCAGATCTCGTACTTATTGCGGCTCTCGTAGCCGAAGAGCTCGGCCAGCTCGCGCTTCTGCCGGAGCTTGAGCGCGGGGTAGGACATCAACGGCGCGAGGTTCGACATGGGCGCGAAGATCGCCGCAAGGGACAGGCCCTGTCGAGGGCGATCAGGTGCGCGAGCGCTTCGTCACCGTCGCGGTGGCCACGGCGGTGTCGGGGTTGGCCATCAGCTCGCGACCGACCACCGCGCTCTCGCCCGCGCACTCCGCAGCGGCGTCGAGGGCTGCCTCGAGGTCGGACAGCCCCCCCGTGAGCACCAGGTACCCTTTGCCGCCGATGCCCCGCGCCAGGTGCAGGTCGACCAGGGACACGTCGGCGCACTTCAACGCCGCGTCGGCCGCGCGCACCGACGACGCCATCGTGGCGGTCTCCAGCACCCCGATCGCGTCGCCCGGCGCGCGGGCCGAGACCCCTCGCGCCACCGCGTCGAGCACCAGCGGGTGAGCCCCGGGGAGGAGCGTGTGGTCGAGCCGGGAGTCCCCCGCGATGTCAAGCCCGGCGTCCATGGCCTCGGAGAGCTCCGCCTCCCCGCCAGTGACCGCGATCCAGAATTTCCCGGGTGACACGGGCTCAGCGTGGAGCACCGTGATTTCAGCCCGCTTGGTCATCGCGTCGAGGGTGAAATACCCCCGTGCAATCGAGCGAACTTCGAGGATGCCGAGCGCGGGACCCACTGCGTTACAGACCGTCCAGGGGCCGTACCACGCACGCGACCGCCCACTCAAGCGTTGTCTCCCGGATCGGGGGTTCTCTTGTGGGTGATTTTCTGCGAGAGTGCCGGAAGAGATCACCCATCTGAGGAGTGGTGCCCCCCATGAAAAAACTGCTTCTGTTTCTCACCGCGCTCGCCGCGGTCTTCGCGCACGCGGCGCCCGCGCGCGCTCAACGTCGTGTGCTCGTGTACGGCTCCGGCGGCCTGTCGTCGATCAACTACCTGCGCACCGTCCCGGAGGTGATGTCGGGGCCCACTCGCGCGGAGTTCACCATCGCCACCGACGCGCAGTGGCGCGCGATGACGACGGCGCAGTTCGCGTCCTACAACGCGCTCTGGATCGACGGCGGCAACTGTGCGACGCCCGCCGACCGCGGCGCGGCGCTCTTCCAGGCCGTGACGGACACGCGGCTGACCTGGTCGCCCGCGATCACCGGGCACTTCGAGCTCATCGGCGCGGACTCCGACCTGCACATCAGCCACCCCGGCGCGCGGAAGTTCACGCTCAACTCGTACCACTACGTCACGTCGGGCTCGGGCACGGGCGTGTTCGTCAGCATGTCGTGCCTCTACTACCAGGCGCCGGCTGACACGCAGGTCCCGTGGCTCCAGGGCCTCGGCGACTTCCGCATGCAGGGCGACGGCTGTGTCGACGGCCAGCTCCTCGAGCCGATGTCCGCGACGCACCCGGTCCACATCGGCATCTCGCCGCCGTCGTCGGCCATCACGCTCCCGGGCGACCTCGCGTGGAGCTGCTTCACGCACGCGCACTTCACCCGGCACCCGCCCTCCTTCCAGCGCATCTACTCGACGGGCATGCTCGGCCCGGGGCGCGGCGTCGTGATCGTGAACGACCGCGGCGGCTGCGTCGTGGACGTCGACTGTCTGCCGGGTCAGTTCTGCAACCGCGACCCGGCCGGTGGCGACCCCACCTGCCGCACGACCCGCGGCAACGGCCGCGATTGCACCACCGGCTCGGAGTGCACTTCGGGCGTCTGCACCGAGGGCGTCTGCTGCGACCGCGCCTGCCCTGGCCAGTGTGAGTCGTGCCGCAACGCCGGCCGCGTCGGCATCTGCAGCGCCACCACGGGGGCCCCGGTCGCCCCGCGCACCACCTGCACCAACTTCGGCACCACCTGCGGCGGCCGTTGCGACGGCACCAACCGCACCGAGTGCACCTTCCCCAACACGATGACCAACTGCTCGGCGGCCTCCTGCGCCGCGGGCGTGGCCACCTCGGCGGCCTTCTGCGACGGCCGCGGCGCCTGCGGGATGTCGCGCCGGACGATGTGCGACCCGTTCGTCTGCGGGCCCACCGACTGCCTGTCGATGTGCCGCACCGACGCCGACTGCAAC
This sequence comes from Polyangiales bacterium, assembly GCA_044375895.1. GTDB lineage: Bacteria > Myxococcota_A > Polyangia > Polyangiales > CAISKJ01. The sequence continues at coordinate 16,783 of JBILLV010000190.1, forward strand.
ACGGGCTTCTTCTGCCGCGAAGGCCGCTGCGCCGCGCGCATCCCGCCGGGCCGCGCCTGCACGACGGCCGCCGAGTGCGCCTCGGGCAACTGCGTCGACGGCGTGTGCTGCAACACCGCCTGCACCGGCCAGTGCGAAGCCTGCGACAACCCCGACGCCCTGGGCACCTGCTCGCCGGTGCGCGGCACGCCCCGCGGCAGCCGCCGCGCCTGCACGGGCACGGGCACCTGCGCCGGCGCGTGTGACGGCTCCAACCGCCTCACCTGCGCATTCCCCAACGACCAGGTCCAGTGCGGCATGCCCTCGTGCATGAACGGCACGGAGACCCAGGCCGCCACCTGCGACGGCCGCGGCGCCTGCTCGCCGGCCCGCTCGCGCGACTGCGGCCGCTTCGCCTGCTCGTCCACCGCGTGCCGCACGAGCTGCGACACCGACGTGGAGTGCGCGATGGGCAACTTCTGCCGCGAGGGCATGTGCGTCGCGCGCATCCCCAACGGCATGGCCTGCACCTCGGCCACCCAGTGCCTCTCGGGCAACTGCGTCGACGGCGTGTGCTGCAACACCGCCTGCAACGGTCAGTGCGAGGCCTGCGACAACATGGGCAGCGCGGGCACGTGCTCGCCGACGATGGGGGCGCCCCACGGCTCCCGCCCCTCGTGCGCGGGCAGCGGCAACTGCGCGGGCACCTGCGACGGCACGTCTCGCACGAGCTGCGAGTACCCGGGCTCGAGCGTCGAGTGCCGCGCGGCCTCCTGCGCGGAGGGCTCGTCCACCAGCCGCGGCACCTGTGACGGCACCGGCCTCTGCGGCATGCCGACCACCACCGCCTGCCGCCCCTACACCTGCGACGGCACCCAGTGCCGCTCGTCGTGCGCCGCGGACAGCGAGTGCATCGAGGGCTTCCGCTGCGAGATGGGCCGCTGCATCCCGCGCGGCAACCTCGGGACGCCCTGCTCCAGCGACAGCCAGTGCACCATGGGCGCCGTGTGCGCCAACGGGGTGTGCTGCAACCGCGCGTGCAACGGCGCGTGCGAGAGCTGCGCGCTCCCGATGACCGCCGGCCAGTGCAGCCCGCTCCCCGCCGGCACCCAGGTGTCGGACGCAGGCGCCCCGGGCATCTGCGTGTGCAGCGGCACCAGCGGCACCTGCACCACGCAGGACGCCGGCATGGAGGTGCCCGATGTCGTGGTGGGCATGGACGCCGCCCCGCAGACGATCATCTACCGCGGTGGTGGTTGTGGCTGCTCCACCCCGGGCGGCAGCAACCGCGCCTCCGTGCTCGGCCTGCTCGCGCTCGGCGCCGCGGTCGTCGGCCTCCGCCGCCGTCGCCGGGCCTGATTCGCCCCCCACGTCGCGCGGCC
>JBILLV010000083.1:0-30160 GCA_044375895.1 Polyangiales bacterium
GCGGGTTGCCCCCCCCCCGCGGCGCGCCCGGCCGTGCGGGCCGCGCGATGCCCGCCTCTCCCTCCATCCCACAACATGGCCTTCTACGGCATCGACCTCGGCACCACGTTCTCGTCCGTCGCCTACGCGGAGCGGGGAGTGGTGAAGATGGTCCCGCTGGAGCACGGCGCCGTCACGCTCGCGAGCTCAGTGCTCCTCGACGGGCGCGACGACGCGGCGCCGCGGGTGGTCGTGGGGCGACTCGCGAGCGCGCGCTATCGGGCGCTGTGTGCGGCCACCGAAGCCCCCTCCCCCCGCGTCACCCTCGTGCGCGGCAGCAAGAACCACCTCGCCGTCACCTCCCCCACGGCCGGTGGGCCCCCGTGGCGCCTCGGGGAGTCCGTGCTGTACCCGACGGACGTCGCGGCGCTCGTCCTGCGCGCGCTCGGCGACGCGGTCGCACGCACCCCGGGGCTCCCGCCGCTCGACGGCGTCGTCGTCACGCACCCGCAGCGCTTCCGCAACCGGGAGCGGCGGGCGACGGCGCAGGCGGTTCACCTCGCGGGGCTGCGCGGCGTGGGGATGCTGCCGGAGCCCGACGCCGCCGCGTGGGCCTACGGCGTCGCGACCCCTCGGAGCCCGCGCGCGACCGCGACCTTCATGGTGTTCGACTTCGGCGGCGGCACGCTCGACGTCACCGTGATGCGGCGCGCCCACGGGGCCGGCGTACGGCTCGACGCGCTGGCTTCGTACGGCGTCCAGCTCGGGGGCATCGGCATCGACGAGGCCCTCCGCGAGCGCGTCCTCGCCCGCTACGCCGACGCGATCGGTCGACCCGAGCTCGGCCCCGACGCGCTCGACGAAGCCTCGCGAGAGCTGCTGCTGGCGACCGCCGAGGGCATGAAGATCCAGCTCAACGCGCACGCCACGGGCGACGTAAACCCCGCCGCCCGCACGGCCTCGCGCGTCCTCGCGCTCACCACCCTCGAGGGCGACGGCCTCCCGACGGTCACGGTGCGCGTCACCCTCGCCGACGTCGCGTCGTGGATCGCCGACACCGTCGAGCGCGCCGTCGACTGCGCCGTCGAAGCCCTCCACCTCGCCTCCCTCACCTGGAACGACCTCGACGAGCTCCTCCTTGTGGGCGGATCGAGCTGGCTCTACCCGGTGCAGTCTCGACTGCGCGCGCACCTCAGCGACCGCGTGCGCATCTACGACGACGTCGACCACCCCCTCAACCCCAGCACGGCGGTCGCGGCGGGGGCGGCCCTCTTCGCCGAACAGCTCTGGCTCGGCGACGACCGCTCGGCCTCGGCGCTCGACTACCACGGGGTCACCCCCGACGCGTTTGGCGTACGCGCCCGCGAGCCCGACCCCCATCACCCCGGCGAACGCCGCGAGACCCTCGCCGTCCTCGTGCCGGCGCTCACGAAGGTTCCTTTCGAAGGGCGTCGCACCTTCCGCAAGCGAGGCGGCGCGCGGGTGCTCCCCATCGAGGTGCTGGAGGGACGCACACTCGCCGAGGCCACCACCCTCGGGCGCTTCCTCATCGAAATGGACGCCGGGCTCCCCGACGGAGCCCCCATCGACGTCACCCTCCGCATCGGCCGAGACGGCGTGCTCGCCCTGGAGGTGCGCGACCCTGCCACGGGGACCATGCGCGCCACCACCCTCTCCGACGCCGACGGGCTCTACGCCGACGACGAGCTCGCCGCGCGACGCTCCCTCCTCACGGCTCTCCCGATCGAGCGAGAGTGATCGCGGGTCAGGGCGCGACACACCCTGGCACGCCCGCAACGCCCTGTCGCCCCGAGATTCCGCTACGATCGCGCTGGCACGGCTCTTGAGCACGGAGTCCCCCACCATGTCCCTTCGCATCGCGTCTTCGCTCGCCCTCAGCTTCGCGCTCGTCGCGTGCGGCCCCGTTCCCCCCGCGACGACACCGACCGACGGCGGGGACGTGCCGACAGACGGACCCGAGGTGGAGGGCTTCGACGACCACACCCTCGCCCGCCTCCACTCCGTCGGCGACTTCGAAGCGCGCTCCAACGGCGAGAACGGCTTCGCCGTGCAGAAGCTCGTCATCACCCACTTCACCGACCCGCCCACGCGCGACCTGCGCTTCTACGACTCACGCTTCTATGCCCTGCACGACGAGTGGTACTGGTTTCGCCTGCTCAACGGGCAGCGCGTGCCGGGCGACAGCGTGGCGCCGGTGTTGGGTCACACCTTTCCCACCGTCGCGTCGATCTACCAGTGGGCGCGCGCGCAGCCGTCGCTCCCGCTCGACCTCGCCTTCGGTGACGGGCGGCTCTACTCCTGGCGCTTCTACGACCACGCCTTCGGTCCGTCGCGCTGGTTCGGGCTCTCCACGCTCCTCCGCATCCCCGCCCGCACCGTCGCCCCCGCGGCCCCCGAGCGCTGGGCCTTCGAGCTCGAGTACAGCGACGCGCTCTCGTACGCCGAGCTCCGCATCTTCTTCGACACGATCGGCGCGCGCGTGCCCGACGCCATCGGGCGCAACCTCTACTTCCTCGTCCGCTCGGCCGAGCAGGAGGCCCTCGCGCAGCGCATGGAGCGCGAGCGCCTCCCCCATTGGGACCACGTCCTCCGGTACCGCGACCTCGTCATCCCGGGCGCCCGCGAGGTGTACAGCGAGGGGATCACCGCGGGTCGCCTTCACTTCCTCCACGGCGGCCTCGGGCTCGACACCACGACGCCCGCGGAGATCGTCGCGATGGACGCCATCCCCGACTACCTCCCCGCCGCCGCGGGCCTGGTGACGGCCGTCCCGCAGACCCCGCTGGCCCACGTCAACCTCCTCGCGCGCAACCGCGGCATCCCCAACGCCTACCTCGCGGGCGTGCTCGAAGACCCCACGTTCACGCAGATCGAGCGCGGCTGGGGCGCCGTCGTCTACCGCGCCGAGCTGCCCGACCGCGTCACCCTCACGCAGATCACCGAGGAGCAGTACCGACGCTACCTCGCGCTCGGCGCGCGGCGACCTCGCGCGGTGATGTCGCCCCCGGTGGAGACGCTCCCCTACGTCATCGACCTCCGCACGCGCACGCAGGCCGACCAGGACACACTCCCGCCGATCGTCGGCGGCAAGTGTTCGGGGATGCTCGCCCTCCTCCACGAGCCCGGTGTCGCGGCGCCCGACGCGCCGCACGCCCTCACCATCCGCGCGTACACCGAGCACGTCGCGCCGCTGCGGGCCCGCATCGCCGCCGCGCTCGCCGACACCTTCTTCGGCGCCGACCCGCGCGCGCGCCGGCTCTTTCTCGAGGGGGAGGCGGCGTATCGCGGGCGCCACGGCACCCCCACCGACCTCGCCTTCCTCGCGGGCATCCTCGCGGCGCGCCCCGCGGGGACGCCCATCGGCGACCTCGTGCGGGCCAACGGCGTGCGCGGGCTCGTCGAGGCGACGCCCATCGCGGCGACGACGTTGGCGGAGATCCGTCGGGTGCTCACCGCGGCCTACGCCGACCTCGCCGTCACCCAGGGGATCCGCTTCCGCTCGTCGTCCAACGCGGAGGACATCGAGGGCTTCAACGGCGCCGGGCTCTACGAGTCGTACACGGGCTTCCTCGACGCGGCGTCGCAGCCCGCGGCGTCCGACCGCTCGAAGACCATCGAGCGCGCGATCGTGCGGGTGTGGGGCTCGTACTGGGCGTTCGAGGCCTTCGAAGAGCGCCGCAACGCGCAGATCGACCACCTCTCGGGGGCGATGGGCGTGCTCGTCCACCCGCGCTTCGACGACGCGCTGGAGCGGGCCACCGGCGTGGCCATCTTCACCGTGCTCCCGCCCAACTCGCCCGACGCCGAGCGCCTCGACGTCAACGTCCAGCTCGGCGCCGAGAGCGTCGCCAACCCCAACCCCAGCTTGCTCCCCGAGGTGGTCACGGTGTCTCGTGCGCGCGGCATGGACGCCCTCCGCATCACCCGCGTCCGCGCGTCGACGATGGCCCCGACGCAGCAGCTCCTCTCCGATGACGCCCTCCGCGGGCTCTTCGCGCAGACCGCCTCGGTCGCCCGCCGCTGGCTCGCCCGCGAGAACGCCGCCCGCCCCCCCGCGCGCCGGTCGCGCATGGTGACGCTCGACCTCGAGTTTCACGACATGCTGGCGGGCTGGCCCGCGATGCGAACCGGGCCGCAGCGCCCCGCTCGCCTGGTGCTGAAGCAGTCGCGCACGCTGGAGCCCGCGCCCCCCTCCGTCCCCGAAGCCGCGACGTGGCCCGTCCCCCGCGAGGTGCTCGCCCGCGCCCGTCGCGTGGCCGCGCAGACGTGCACCAGCGCGGCCGCTCCCGGCGTCACCGTGCGCGTGCTACGGGTGCTCACCGACGCGTCGCTGAGCCCCGACGTCGGCTACGCGACCACCGCCCTCGACGCGTCGGTGACGGTGACCTCGCGCGGCCCCGTGGAGGCGCTCGGGTGGACGAGCGGGCAGACCTTCACGGTCGACCACACCGGGTACATGGTGGCGCGCGGTGACGCGCGGCGGGTGTTCACGATGACGGCGCCCGGGATGGGCCCCGACCGCGTCGAGCTCGCGGACGATGGCGCCGTCACCCTCGGCCGCGGCGCGATGACATGGACGGGCGCGGCCACCTGTGTGGAGGAGTCGCTCTTCGCCAGCCCGCGGGACTACCTCTTCGAGCTCGCGAGCGGCCGCGCGGGCCCTTGAGGTAGACTCGCGCGCAGCATGAACACTCCGCGCTGCCTCACCATCGACTGCGACTACCTCGCCCCCCAGCTCGCCGCCGCCTACCTCCGCATCCAAGGCGACGAAGCCGCCTTCATCGAGACCTGCACCGCGAAGAACGTCCCCGCCCTCCTCCGCGCCCTCGCCGACGCGGGGATGACGCCCGCGCAGGTGCGCTACGTGATCGTCACGCACGCGCACCTCGACCACGCCGGCGGGGCCTCCGCGCTGATGGCCGCGTGCCCGCAGGCGACGCTCCTCGCGCACCCCCGGGCGGCGCGCCACCTCATCGACCCCGCGAAGCTCGTCGCCAGCGCCCGCGCGGTGTACGGCGCCGAGCGCTTCGACGCCCTCTACGGCACGCTGTCGCCCATCGACGCGGCGCGCGTCCGCTCGCTCGACGACGGCGCGACGGTGCCGCTCGGCGACGCGACGCTGTCCTTCCTCCACACGCGCGGCCACGCCAACCACCACTTCGTCGTGCACGACCCGGCCTACGACGCGGTGTTCACGGGCGACGCCTTCGGGCTGGTGTACCCGCGGCTCCAGCGCGAGGGCCGCTTCGCGTACCCGTCGACCAGCCCGACGGACTTCGACGCCGCCGAGGCCCGCGCCAGCATCGACAAGATCGTCGCGCTCGGGACGGCCCGCGCGTGCCTCACCCACTTCGGCGAGGTCACCGACGTCGCCCACGTGGCCGGGCAGCTCCGCGCGTGGATCGACGCGTCGGAGGCGCTGATGAACGAGGCCGTCGCGCTCCCGGCGGAGGAGGCGGAGGCGCACATCAAGCGGGGGCTCATCGCGCGCTTCGCGGAGACCGCGGCGAATGTGGGGCTGACGTTCGATGCGGGCGACCAGGAGCTGCTCGCGGTCGACCTCGACCTCAACGCGCAGGGGCTCGCCTGGGCGGCTTCGAAACGCCGCGGGGCCGCGTAGCGACGGCGTCTGGGCGGCGCACGGGCTGTGATATCGTCCCGACCATGGCGCCGCCCTGGAAGCAGATCTACAACCTCTTCGACCCGATGCAGAAGCTCGACGCGAAGACGCTCACGCGCTTCGTGCCGCGGGACGGCGACCAGATCGAGACCATCGCGACCGACCTGCGCTTCGCCGACGGTCCGCATCACGCCCTGGTGGTCGGCCAACGTGGCACGGGGAAGAGCTCAGAACTCCGAGTGCTTGCGCACCAGCTCCTATCCGAGTTCTTCGTGATCGTCGTGGACGTGGACGAGCAGAGCGACATCTTCAACGTCAACCACGTGGAGGTGCTCTACCTGTTGGGCACCGCGATCTTCGCGGCGGCCCGCGTGCGGGGCCTCACGGTGCCCGACTCGCTCCTGGAGGCGTTGACCGGTAGCATCCAGACGCTCGTCCGCACGCGCACCGATTCCAAGGACTACGCGGTCCCTGTGAAGGAGATCTTCGCGGCCATCGCGACCGCCGCGGCCGCAGCAACGGATCCGAGCCTCGGCGCAGCGGTGCTCCTCTCCGCCGCGACGATCTTCAAGGACCTGAAGTTCAACCTCGGGATCAGCGACAACGCGGTCAGCCGTCTCGAGGTCAAGCCGCAGATCGCGAACATCTCGGCGGCGCTGAACCAGATCGTCGACGCCGTGCGCCGGGCGTCCGACCGGCCGCTTCTGGTCATCGTCGACGGCCTCGATCGGGTGGAGTTCACGCAGGGGCGACAGATCTTCGCGGAGAGCCAGCTCCTCGACGCACCTGCGTGCCACATGCTGTACGTCATCCCAGCGCACCTCTACTACTCGCCGCACCTCAGCGCGGCGCGTCAGGTGTTCGGTCAGGTGTACCCACTCCCCAATGTGAAGCTTCGCGGTCGGAATGGAGAGCCCTCCCCTCGCGGCTACGAGCTCATGCGGCAGGTCATCGATCGTCGCCTCCAGGAGGTTGGGTGCCGACGCGATGACGTGTTCACCCCCGAGGCGCTCGACCTGCTGATCGAGAACTCCGGCGGGATGATGCGGGAGTTCATGCGGCTGACGCAGAACGCGGTGCGAGACACGGTGATCCACCAGCACCTCCGCGTCGAGCGGGACGACGCGGAGGGGGTCGTCGACGCGCTGCGCCGGGACCTCGCGGCGGGGATCACCGTGCCGTTGATGGCGGAGCTCGTCGGGGTGCTTCAGCAGGGCAAGCCCTCCGGCACGGAGCTCTCCAACCTCGCGCTCCAGAACCAGTACGTCCTCTGTCAGGCGAACAAGGACATCTGGTACGAAGTTCACCCCGTGCTGGCGTCGCTCGTCAACGCGGAGTGGGTGGCTCACGGAGAGCCGTGATCGACGACCCGCGGCTGGCGGAGGCGTTCGACACGCTCCGCGCGCACCTCACGCTCATCGACGGCGCGAGCCTGTGGATCGTCGTTGTCCCTTCACACTCCGCCGAGGAGAGCGCCGCCGCGTGGATCGAGCGCGCCTCCGTCACCGAGCGGCCGATCACACGGTTTCGCCTCACGGAAGGCGGAGGCAGCCTGGCGACGCGCCTCCGGGCCCTTCCGGCGAGCCCTGCGGCGTTGGTGCTGGTGCGCGACCTCTCGCTCCTGGACGCGGCGGCGCGGCACCGGGTGATCGCGCTCATGAACCAGGGGCGAGAAGCGCTGACGGAGGCGCCGCACACGGTCGTTCTCTTCATCGAGCGAGCGCACGTCGCGGAGCTGATCCACGTGGCGGGCGACTCCTGGTCCTGGCGGAGCGGCGTCACGGACCTCGGCGCGCTGCCGTCGACGATGTGGCCGAGCACAGAGGCCGACCGGGCGCGGCTGCGCGAGGACTACCTGCGCGCGCTGGCAGAGCGCACAGCGACCTTCGAGCTCCCGCTGCCTCGGCGATATCTGCGACAGCGCAAGGGACGGGAGCGGTTGCGTGTCGCGATGGTGGAGGCGGCCTGGCGATGGCGGGTGTTGCTCCAAGAGGACGTCCCTGAACCACGGCCCGTACCTCTTTGGACGCTCCTCGCCGAGCGGGAGCCCGTGCTTGTCCTGGGCGAGTCAAGCACCGGGACGAACACGTGGCTGCGCTCGCTCGCGCACGATCTGGCTCGCGTCGGAGGCGAGCGGTATCGATCGCTAGGGCTTCATGAAGGTGCAGTGCCGGTGCTCATCGAAGCGCGTGCGTTCGAGGCGCACCTCGCCGGTGCTGTTCGGGTGGCGGAGGCCGTCGGACGCGCGCTCTCCATGGGCGCTGACGTCCGCCTCGGAGAGTACGCGCGAGACGCGGTCGAGCAGGGCCACGCCGTGCTCCTGGTGGAGCGCGTGGAAGAGATTCCTACGATGGATCGCCGGGCGCGACTCCTCCGCGCACTTCGGGCGGCGTGTGACCGGTACCCCGGCATTCGGTGTGTTGCGAAGGCCCGCGCACACTCCATCGGAGGCGAATGCCTTCGTTGGAGGCGGGCGGCGCTGCCGGAGCCCGGGTGGCGCGAACTCGACCGCACTGTCCGCCTCGCGCGTCGCGTCGCGGACGTACGCACACCACGCCTCAACCCGATGTTGGGCCCCGAGCCCGCGACCGAGATGCTCCGCCTCGGGCTGACAAACGACCCTGCGTTTGTCGTGCACGCGGCGGTGGTCCCTGGCCTCCTCGCTGGATCTCGCGCCGCTTCTGCACGCGCGCCGCTTCCCGCGACGCGTCCACGCTCAGCATCCGGGCGTAGGGGTGATCCGGTTGAGGACTTCGCTCGGGTGGCGCGGAGGCTCGCGCGACAGGGGGATCGCACGCTCGTGCCGCTCCCTGACGGACTCGACCCGAAGACCTATGCCGACTCCGACCTGTTGGCGATCGAAGGTCGCCGCGTCCGCTTCCAGTGCCGTACGTACTTCTTGCGGGCGCTCGCGGCCGCCCTTCCAGCGGAGATGCAGGAGGGCTGCTACGAGGCCCTCTTCGCGCCCGCACCGCGGCAGGCCATGACGTGCTTCGGCGAGCAGCTTGCCGATGGAGATGTGCCCTATGAGAGAGTCCTCGCGCGGCGCGCCTCGCTCGCCACAATCGTGCGCGACAACGGCGCTGGGGAGTTTCACTCGCCTGAGGGGCAGACACCCACGCCCGACGAGGCACGACGGCACACGCTGCTCTTCTGGCCGGGCGACAGGCGAGCGGGTGAAATCGACGCCCACGATGGCGCTGTACTCGAAGGGTGGGCCCGGGCCATTCAATGGCGCGCGCAAGGCGGCGACGAAGCAGCGCGCAGCGCCCCGATGGTGGGATACGTGTTCGCCAATCTCAGTACGCACGGCGACGCGCCGGGGCGAACGCAAGGTGCCGCCCGACTGCTCTCCTCCTTCGCGAGCGACGGCGGCGTCTGCGCCCATTGGCTGCGGGACCAAATCGATCACCTGGTCGCGGAGGTACGCGCGACCTGCATCGAGGCCTGTGCCCGCCACGACCTGCTCCCGCTCGCGGCACTCTCGGAGCGTGCTCGCGCGGCCTCCCTGGAGGAGCGCCTCGCCTACGCGCGGGGCCTCGCGACGCGCGACGCACCGGTCACCCCGGACGCCTGGGCCTGGCTCCTCTCCGACCCATCGGCCGACATCCGCGCGACGGCGCTCCTGCTCCTCTCAACGCGCCGCGAGTCCGAGCTCTGCGTGCAAGCGGTCCCGCTGCTGCTAGACCCCTCGCCCGACGTGTGGACGCGGGCCGCGGCCGCGTTGCGCTTCACGTTTCGTGAGGACTCGCCACGCCTCGCGATCGCCGTCGCCGCCGCGGCTGCGTCTTGGACGACCGCACAGGCCGACCTCGCCCTCCTGCGTGCATCATCCAACGCGGACCTCCTAGCGTCGCTTCGCCCCATGCTCGCGGACGGCGACGCCTCCGTTCGTCGGGCCGCCCTCGAGACCCTCTCCCATCGCTCGGCGGAGCCGCTCGACCTCGTAAACCTCCGTCCGCTGCTCTCCGATGGCGTCGCCGCCGTGCGCGCAGCAGCGTGGCGGTACTGCGCGCACACTGACCTTCAAGTCCCGTCGCTCGCAGAGGAGTCCGCCGCGGCGCTCGCCGACGCAGACGTCGTTCGCGCGTCCCTCCCCCTCGCGCTCGTCCGCGGCACACCGCTCGACGAGCCCTGGCAACGGGAGGCGCTCCTTCGCGGTGTGGCGGACCCCATCGCTGACGTCTCCGAAGCCGCATCGAACGCGCTCTACGAATCCGCGTCCCGCCAGGCGCACGACGAGCCCCTCCTCCGCGCCCTCGCCGACGCGCTGGAGGCCCTCCTCCTCGCGCCCTCATGGCGGCCCCACGACGGCGCTCGCCGCGACCTGCTGGCCCGGCGAGCACTCGGCGCTCTGGCCGAGGCCTTGTCGCAGCTTGCGTTCGAACGCGTGGCAGCGGACTGGTGACATCTCTCAGCCTCGCACGATCCCCGCCCGCGCCCGCACCACATCGCCCGCCAACGCCTCATCGAGCAGGTGCTCCCCCAACCGCAGCACCACCTCACGCAGCCACTCCCCCATCGCGGCGTCGTCCCCCGGCGGCGGCGCATACCCCCGGAGCTCTCTGTCCCCCAGCGCCCGCGCCGCGAGCACCCGCGCCACGTCGTGCCCCGTCAGCCCGCGGATCCCGAAGGTCACGTGCACCGACGTCCCGCCCACCGCCCGCGCGTTGTGAAACACCCCCCTCGGCACGTACACCACATCTCCCGCGCCCACCGTGAAGCGCGCCGCCACCCGGCCCTTCGCCTCCTCGCGCCGACGCGCCATCACCTCGGGCTGCGGGTCGTCGTCGGTCGGCCGGTCGGCGCGCACCTCGGAGAGCGTCCACTCCTTCGCTCCTTCGCAGTGCGCGACGATCACCTCGTGGGCGTCGAAGTGCATGTCGAAGGGCGTCCCCGCCGTCCCCGTCACGTACACGTTGGGCCACACCCGCGCGCCCATCGCTCGCCCCATCGCCCCGCACAGCGCGTCCACCGACGCGAATGCCCCGCGCGCGCGGCTCCACACCAGCGGGTGCCCCGCGGCGAGGTACGCCGCCAGCAGCGCACCATCCGCGACGATGGTTCGCCCCTCGAACCTTCCCCCCTCGAAGTGCTCCGCGAACACCTCCACACCGCCCGCACGCCCTCCGTCGGCCACCACCGCGTCGCACACCGCGGCGCGCGTGACGAGCGGTGTTCGCGCGCCGTCGTGGGGCACGTGGAGCCAGCGGTGTTCGTAGTGTTGGGCGAGGAAGGTCTCGACGGAGACCGGCGCGAGGAGGGACGCGAGGGCGGCGAGCGGGTCGCTCAGGCGAGCGCCTTGCCGAGCTGCTTGCGAACCTCTTCCTCGATCTTGCCCTTCATCATGCGCATCGCGAAGCCGAGCGTGAGCTCGACGCGGACGGCCGTGTCGCTCACCGTCACCTTGCCCTCGACGGGCTTGGTGATGTTGAACACGTCGCCCGTCCAGCTCCCCTTGATGCCGTAGCTCGCGCCGAGCGTGGTGACGAGCCCTTCGGCCTTCGTGCGCGCGCCAGCCTTGCCGAGCGAGTGGGTCTGGTTGAGGTCGATGTCGGCCATGATGTCTTTGCTCTCCGGTAGAGGGGTTTTGTCGCCCGCAGGCGCCTTCCGCCGCGGTGGGAACGGGAGGCTGTCAGGGCGGGACGACGCCGTCAATCACTTCGAGCGCCATCTCCCAGCGCTCCAGCGGCGGCATCACGTAGGCCCCCGCCACCCGGTCACGCACGGCCAGGAGCATCTCGCGGGCGATGGCCACGCCCTCCTTCCGCGCCGCCGGCCCCGTCCCCGCCTTGCGCATCCGCTCGCGGACCTCCTCCGGGATGCGCATGCCGGGCACCTCGTTGTGGAGAAACTCCGCGTTGCGGGCGCTCGCCAGCGGGAGAATGCCCACCAGCACCGGCACCCCCATCGGCGCCACGTCGGCGAGGAAGCGGTCGAGCACCGCGGGGTCGTACACGGGCTGCGTCATCACGCACTCGGCCCCCGCCTCCACCTTGCGCCGCAGCCGGGTGATCTCCCGCTGGTAGTCCATCGACGCGGGCTCCGCGCCCGTGATGAGCGAGAAGCGCGTCACGCCGCCGAGCGCCTTGCCGCCAGGGTCGCGCCCGTGGTTGAGCCCGTTGACCAGGCGCAGGAGCCCGATGGAGTCGAGGTCGTAGACGGCCGTGCAGTCGGGGTAGTCGCCCATGTTGGGCGGGTCGCCCGTGATGATGATGAGGTTGCGCACCCCGAGCTCGTGGGCCCCCATCACGTGACCCACCGTCCCGAGGAGGTTGCGGTCGCGGCAGCACACGTGGAGGAGCGGCTCGATCCCCTCACCGATGAGCCTCACCGCGAGCGCAAGGTTGCTCATGCGGGCGCTCGCGCGCGGGCCGTCCGCGATGTTGACGACGTCCACGCCGGCGGCGACGAGCATCTTGGCCCCGGCGATGGCGCGCGACGGGTCCATCCCCGCCGGAGGGTTCACCTCCACGCTCACCACGAACTTCTTCCCGAGCTTCGCGGCGAAGGTGGAGCGCTCCTCGCGCGGCACCACCGCGAGCCCCTCCGGGACCGTGAAGCTCACCGCCGTGCCCACCGTGGTGTCGGTCGGCCCTTCGTTCGATGGGACGACCTCGCCCTCGCCCTCGTGAGCGAGCATCCGCGCCATGCTGGCGAGGCGCCGGATGTGGTCGGGCGTCGTCCCGCAGCAACCGCCCAGGAGCCTCACCCCGGCCTGGACGAGGCGCCGCGCGTACCAGGCAAAATACTCCGGGTTGGCCAGGTAGATGAGCCGCCCCTCGACGCGCCGGGGGATGCCCGCGTTGGGCATCGACGCGATGGGGAGCCCCGACCCGCGCATCTTCTCGAGCATCTTCACGACAACGTCGAAGACGCCCGTCGGGCCGTCGCCGCAGTTGACCCCGATCACGTCGGCGCCCCACGCCGCGAGCTTGTCGGCCATCGCCTCGGGGGAGGTGCCGTCGGCCATCGTGCCGAAGGGGTCGAAGCTCACCATCGCGATGATGGGGAGGTCGCACGCGGCCTTCACCGCCTCGATGGCGAGCCGCATCTCCTCGGGCTGACGCATCGTCTCGATGGCGATCACGTCGGCCCCCGTGAGCCCGCCGGCCTGTTCGAGGAAGGTCGCTCGGAGGTCGGCGAGGTCGCTCCCCGTCATCCCTTTGACGTTGAGACCCGTCGGGCCGATGGAGCCCGCCACCCACGCGCCCTGCGACCCCGGTCCCGCCTCGGCGATGGCCTCGCGCGCCAGGCGCACGCCGGCCTCGTTGATGGCTCGGCCCTTCCCCTCCAGCCCGAAGCGCGCGAGGCGCACCCGGTTGGCCCCGAAGGTGTTGGTCTCGATGACGTTCGAGCCGGCCTTCAGGTACTCGCGATGGAGGCTCTTGATGAGCTCGGGGCGCGTGAGGCACACCTCCTCGTAGTTGGCCGTGTAGAGGATGCCGCGCTCGTAGAGCTGCGTCCCCATGGCGCCGTCGGCGACGAGGGGATGGTCCCGGAGTGCCTCGATGAAGCGGTGTGTCATCGCGAGGGTCAGTTGCCTACTCCCGGCCCGGCATTTCCGCAATGAAGGAGTGGGGGCGGTTCTGGTAGGGTCCACCCCGCCATGAGCCAACGCCCCGTCGCACTCATCACGGGCGCCAACGGCGAGATCGGCCGATCCCTCCTGGAGCGCTTGCACCAGGACGGCCGCTACCGCGTCGTGACGCTCGACCTCTCCCCCCTGCCCGAGCGCTACCGCCCCCTGTGCGCGGAGACGTACGCGGGCAACATCCTCGACCGCTACCTCCTCGACCAGCTCGCCGCCCACCACGAGATCGAGGCCGTCTTCCACCTCGCGGCCCTGCTCTCCACCCGCGGCGAACGCGACCCCGAGCTGGCCCACCAGATCAACGTCGAGGGCACGCTGCACCTCCTCCGCATGGCGCAGCAGCTCTCCGGGCGCCTGGGGAGGTCTGTGAAGTTCCTCTTCCCGAGCAGCATCGCGGTGTACGGCGTGCCCGACCTCGCGGCCAAGGCGCACACTGCCCGCGTCCCCGAGTCGATGCACCTCGAGCCCATCACCATGTACGGCGTCAACAAGCTCTACGCCGAGCACCTGGGGCGCTACTTCATGCGCCACTACCGCATGCTCGCCGCCGACGCGAACAACGCCGTCCACCTCGATTTCCGCGGCATCCGCTTCCCCGGGCTCATCTCGGCGGAGACGGTCCCCACCGGCGGCACGAGCGACTACGGCCCCGAGATGCTCCACGCCGCCGCGCAGGGGAAGCCCTACGCGTGCTTCGTGGGCCCCGACGCGCGGCTCCCGTTCATGGCGATGCCCGACGCGGTGCGCGCCCTCCTCGGGCTGCTCGACGCGCCCCGCGAGAAGCTCACCCTCCCGAGCTACAACGTCGGCGCGTTCAGCCTGTCGGCCGCGGAGATCGCCGCCCGCGCGAAGGACGCCTTCCCCGGCGCGGTGACCACCTTCGCGCCCGACCCCGCGCGCGCGCGTATCGTCGACTCGTGGCCCGGCGACGTCGACGACACCCGCGCCCGCGACGACTGGGGCTGGAAGCCCGTGTTCGACGTCGACAAGGCGTTTCAGGAGTACCTCATCCCGTCGATCCGGGCGCGCTACCAGGGTCCATCGCGCCAGTCGGGGTAACCGGCCGTTCTCCCCGCTGGCGCGATGGGCGTGGTTCTCATCGCAACAGACGGTCTGTCTCTCGAATCCACGAGGGACACCGCCGGGAGAACCCAAACCCATGATCACCACGCTTCGCACCGCCCTCTTCGCCGTCGCCGCCCTCTGCCTCTCCGCTACCGCCTGCGTCGGGGAGGTCCCCTCGCAGCTCGTGCTCGGCATCGGCGAGTCGTGCCGCGCCTCCATCGACTGCGCCGACGGCCTCGAGTGCGAGACCGAACACGGCCAGAGCACCTGCCAGCCCCACCGCAGCCGCGGTGCGTCCGACAGCGGCTCCGCCTCGAGCTCCGACAGCGGCTCCGCCTCAAGCTCCGACAGCGGCTCGCGGCGCGACGGTTCGGACGACGACGCGGCCTCCGCCCGCGACGCCTCCGTCTCCCCGGACGCGCCGCGGGGCGCGCTCGGCGCGGCCTGCGCCGTCGACGCCGACTGCGCCGCCCCGCTGGAGTGCGAGGTCGAGCACGGCGCCGGCACATGCCAGCCCCACGGCCGTCGCGGCGGCCGCTGAACCGTGCTCCTCGTGCGCGCCGCCGACCGCTCCGTTGAAGCCCTGCGCCGCATCGGGTACACCCGCGTGTGTAGGCCCATGGAGTCACGGACGACGGTCGGCAGCGCGGTCGAGGCGCTGTTCTTCGCAGGGCGCTACCACGACGTGCTCGCGGCCACCGTCGACACCCCCGCGGGCACCTCCCCCGACGACCTCCCCTTCGCCGTCGGCGCGCTCGCCTTCAGTGGCCGCCTCGTCGAAGCGGAGCTCCTGAGCCCCCGCGTGCGCCGCGGCGCGCCCGCGCGAGCCGTCGCCGCCTGCGCCTTCTCGCTCGCCGTCGCCCTCGCCCGCGCGGGTCGCAGCGCCGACGCCGTGGCCCGCCTCCGCGCCGCCCTCCGACCCACCGACGGCCGCCGCGACGCCCACGCGCGCGCCTTCCTCCTCCAGGCGAGCGCCTGCGTCCGCTACTTCACCGGGCGCCTCCCCCGCGCCGCCGCCGACGCCGAGCGAGCCCTCGGGTGCGCTCTCCGCGCGGGCTTCCCCTACGTCGCGATGCTCGCCAACGACCTCCGTGGTCACGCCCTCGCGCAGGGAGGCGACAGCGCCCTCGGGGGCGCCGTGCTCCTGCAGGCGCGCGACCAGGCCCGCCGCCTCGGCTACGTCGCCAACGCCCACGCCATCGAGCTCGCCATCACGCTCTACCGGGCCCGCGACGCAGCACCCCGCGAGGCCGCCGCGCTCCTCACCGAGGCGGCGGCGCTCGACGTCACCCAGGACTCGTACTCGCGCCGCACGCTCCGCCTCGAGCTCGCCACGCTCCTCGCGTGGATGGGCCGCGCCGTCGAGGCCCGCTCTCTCATCGAAGACGCCGCTCCCCAGTGCGCGGGGGAGCCTCGCCTCGGCGCGCTCCTCTGCCTCGCGCGGGCCCACGTCGCGCGGGTGTCCGAGGGGTGGGAGGCGACCGCGCGCGCCCTCGACGAGGCCGACCGCAAGCTCGACGACGCTGGGGACGCCGCCCAGCGCGTCGAAGCCGCCGCCCTCCGTCTCGCCCTCGCCCGCGCCGCCGGAGCGCCCACGGATCCGCATGCCGAGCGGCTCCGCGCGCTCCACCTCGCGACGGGCGTCGCCCGCGCCCGCGCCTGGCTCGACGCGTACGGCGCGGGCGGCGGCGACCCGCGCGCGATGCCCCCCACGCTCGCGGCCATCGCCCACGGGTCGAGCGTGTCGCTCCTCCGCGCGGGGCTCCTCGGGCTCGTCCCCGAGAGCGTCGGCCTCGCCCCGGGCCGCCGGCTCCACCGCTTCAGCGACGCCCTCCTCGTGGAAGACCGCGGCGACTTCGAAGCGCTCCCGGCCCTCGCGCCGCGCGCCGCCGCACTGCTCGACGCGCTCGCCGCGGGCGTCCGCGCGCGCCCCGACCTGCTCCGCGCGGTGTGGGGCCTCCGCACCTACGACCCCGAGCGCCACGACACCGTCGTGAAGACGGCGGTCTCGCGGCTCCGCGCGTCGCTCGGCGCGCACGCGCGGTGGGTGACCGCGGGCGACGGCGGCTACGGCCTCGCGGAGGGCGTATCGGTGCGCCACCACGACGTCACCGGGACCCCCCTCCCGACGCTCCCGGGCGCGCGCCCGCCGCCCTCCGACGCGGGGCACAACGAGCGGCAGCGCCGCATCCTCGACGTGGTCACGCGCGCGGGCCGAGCCACCGCGGGCGAGCTCTCGCTCCGCCTCCGCGAGCCCCTTCGAACCGTCAGCCGCGAGCTCTCCGCGATGTGCGACGCCGCGCTGCTCCGCCGCGAAGGCGCCGGCCGCGCGACCTCCTACCGACTCCCCGAGGTGAACGACGATGCGTAGGCTCCTGCCGCTCCTTGGCCTGCTCGTCGCGTGCGCCGACGCCGCTCCGGTCGGCGACGTGCCGCGCGCGGGCCTGTATTTCGTGCCGCCGCGCAGCGCCGCGTCGACCTACGCGGTGGACGACGTGACCTTCCGCGTCGAGGCGGGCGAGGCGCGGCTCGACTACACCCTCCCCGCGCTGCTGGTGGGCAGCGCGACGCGCGTGTCGTTCCGCGGACCGGCGGGCGCGGGGACGACGACGCTGACGGGGGCGATGGGGACAGCGACGTGCACGACGGCGGCGACGGCGGGTGTGGCGCTCCGCTGCGACGAGCGCTTCACCGGGCTCGCGGTCGACCTCGCGGGCGTGCGACGCGAGGCGATGCGCGTCGACCCGGCGGCGGTAGAAGCCCGCGTCGCGGTGTCGCAGCGCTTCTCCATCGAGCCCATCGGGGTGCTCGAAGTGCCGTCGCCGTAGGGCCGCGGATCGGCTAGATTGCGCGGCGATGGACGGACTCGACCTCGTCGGCCTGCGCTTCAGCGCCGCCAAGCCCCCCAACCCCACCTGGATGGCCACCGGGGCCGAACGCGCCGGGGCCCTCGTCATCGACGCCGTCGAGCACCTCGGCGCGACGCTCCCCGAGCGCCTCGCCCGCACCGCCCCGCGGGTGCTCGGCGTCGACGCCCCCTTCGGCGTGCCCCTCGCGCTCGCGAAGAAGATCGTCCCCCTCGCCACCAACGGCTCGCAGGTGATCGAGCAGCTCGTCGCCGCCGCCCCCTCGGCGCTCGACGCGACCTGGGCGGCGTACGCCACCGAACACCCCGGCGGCCTCCGTCACACCGACGCCATCACCCACGGCGCCGTGTCGATCACCTCCGTGAGGCCGCCCCTGTGGCGATCGTTTCACGGGGTCGCGAAGCTGCTGTGGGGGCTGCGCGATCGGGTGGCGGTGATCCCCTTCGACACGCTGGAGATCGCGCCGACGCGGAGCACCGTGTTCGAAGTGCAGCCCGGCGCGACGCTGCGGCTGCTGGGGCTGCCGTACGCGGCGCGCCACGGCGGCGACGCGGCGGCTTCGACGTCGGCGCTGACGGAGGAGCGGGTGACGATCCTGCGCGACCTCGCGGCGGCGGTGAAGGCCTACGGCGTGCGGGTGGAGCTCCCGGCGCACGTGGCCAACGTGTGCGCGCAGGACGGGGGTGACGCGCTCGACGCGGTGCTCTCGCTGGTGACCACGCACCTCGCGACCCGCGGGCTCTGGACGCCGCCGCCGCTATCGGGCGTCGCCGCGACGCGGGCGCTGGTCGAGGGCTGGATCGTGCGCCCGGGCTGACGGCCCGCGTTCGCTACGCCATCGATGCGCGGTACTCCGTCGCGCGCACCTCGGTGTACGTCGGCGCGTCGCCGAGCCCGAGTTGCTGACGCACTTCATCGAGGGGCAGCGCGAGCAGCGCCTCCCAGTCCTGCGCGGGGAGCCACGCCGCCGCCCGCCCGCGACGGAAGCCGTCCGCGATCACCGCGCTCGTCCCCGCGCCGCGACCCTTCCAGAGCGCGGCCGCGACGATGAGCGCGATGCCCGTGTTCCAGTGCTGGGCGAGGTAGAAGGCGAGGAGCGCCGCCTCGCCCACCACATCGCCCTTGTAGCCCGTCGCCGCGTGCCAGAGGTCGTGCGTGTCGCGCATCCGCTCGTGCACGAACCAGAACGACGCCACCCGCGGCCGATCGGACATCCCGCGCTCGCTCGCCCCCTGGATCCCCGCGGGCGAGACGACCTCGGACTCGACGAAGGCGAGGTAGGCCCGCCCGAGCGTCCCCTCGGGGAGCGCGCGCAGGGCCTCGCGGTCGTTGAGCAGCCGCACGATGTCAGGCCGCTCGCGCAGCAGCCGCGCGCCCGTCGCCGAGCGCTCGAAGCGCCGCAGCATCCGGTGCGGCGTCGTCCCCGAGAGCGACTCGAGGATCGTGAAGACCTGCGGCAGGTCGTCCGGGTCGCGCACCAGCGCGGCGATGGCGCGACCCGCACGACCAACCTCGAACACGGGCAGCGGAAACGGCAGGGCGGCAGAGGCACTCATGATCGATCTCCTTGGTTGCTGACAACCATGTAGATAGATCCTGCATACAATCCTGTCAACAGTCGCACAGCGCTTTCTTGGACGCGTTTGCGCACCGTCGGCGCCGAAGGCTGGTACACCCGTTTCGAAGCAGCCCACCCCCATGGCCCGATCGCGCAAGGCTTCCGTCCCACCGTCTCCGCCCCGCAAGCGTCGCACCGCCGAAGAGGCGCGCTCGGCGATCCTCGACGCCACCGAACGGCGGCTCGTCGCGGCCGGTCCGGGCGGCATCCGTCTGCAGGAGGTGGCCGCGGAGGTGGGCGTCTCGCACCCGACCGTGCTCCATCACTTCGGCAGCCGCGAGGCGCTGGTGGAGGCGGTGGTGACGCGCGCCCTCGACGGCCTTCAAGCCGACGTGATGAACGTCCTCGCGACGGCCCCGGAGGGCGGCGGGCAGGTGGCGGCGCTGCTCGACGGCGTGTTCGCGGCGCTGACCGCGCGGGGGCACGGGCGGGCGCTGATGTGGCTCGCGCTCGCTGGCAACGGCCCCCAGGAGGGCGACCTGCGCATCCGTGAAGTCGCCGAGACGGTGCACGCGCTGCGGCAGGAGCGCTTCCCCGACCGCGTCGACGCGCCGACCTTCGAGGACTCGCAGTTCACCGTGGTGCTCGCGGCCTCGGTGATGATCGCCCACTCGGTGGTCGGATCGCACCTGCTGCACGGCGCCGGGGTCGACGACGCGCGCGCGCCCGCCCGGTTTCGCGCGTGGCTGGCGCAGCTGCTCGTCGCGCACCTCTCGCACGATGGACAGGAGTCGCGGACAACCGCCACCCTCTCGCCATGATGAAACCCACCCCCGACGCCGACGCCTTGTCCCTCGCCACCGAGGCGCTCTTGCTGGGCCTGCGGCAGAGCGAGGCGGGCCTGCGCGCGGAGGCCCTCGCGGCCTTTCGCGACGCGACGACCCGCTTCCGTGAGCTCGCAGCGCGCGAACCCGGCGCGCACGATCGGCTCCTCGGGTCGAGCCTCCACAACCTCGCCCTCGCGCTCGGAGAGATGGGGCAGCGCGAGGAGGCGCTCACGACGATCCAGGCGTCCCTCGCGCTCCGTCGTTCGCTCGCCGACGGCGACCCTGACGCGTGCCTCCCCGACCTCGCGCTCACGCTCAACAACTACGGCAACGTCCTCGGCGAGCTCGGTCGCCGCGAGGAGGCGCTCGACGCGGCGAACGAAGCCCTCACCGCGTGGCAGACGCTCGCCGCCCGCGACGCCGTGACCCACGGCCCCCACCTCGTCATGAGCCTGCAGAACGTCGGCGTGCGGCTCACCGAGCTCGGCCGCGCCGCCGAGGCCGTCGACCCGCTGCGCAAGGCCATCGCCGCGCAGCGCCCCCTCGCGGCCCAGAGCCCCGACGCGATCCCCGTCCTCGCGATGGCCCTCAACAACCTCGCCGCCGCGCACATCCGGCTCGGTCAGGTCGCGGAGGGCATGGCGGCGGCGCACGAGTCCCTGATGGGCTACCGCGCCCTCGTCGAGCACGACTTCGACCGGTACGCGGGCGACCTCGCGATGGCGTCGCACAACGTCAGCACGCTCCTCACGATGGCGGGCCGGTACCCGGAGGCCGTGGCCGCCGCGCAGTTGGCCTGGACGCTCCGCGACGCGCTCGCCCACGACGCGCCCGACGCGTTCGAGCCCGCCGTCGCGCAGTCGCACGCCGCCCTCGCCCGCGCGCAGCTCGGGGCCGGTGACGCCGCCGCCGCCCTCGCGTCGAGCGTCGACGGCGCGGAGCGATTGGAGCCCTATCGCGCACGCTTCGAGCAGGCCTTTGCGCCGCTCGCGACGACGCTGCGGGGCTACGCGCGGGCGGCGCTCGATGCCCTCGGGTCGGCGGCCGATCCGGCCCTCACCGCGCGCCTCGCGGCGCTCCCCGCGGTCGATCGGAGCGCTCCCTGAGCCCGCCGCCGTGCTCGCCCCAACGAACGTGACCGCCCCAGAAGAAGCTCAGCGCGGCGACCCCAGCGCCTGGATGGCCGCGAGCACCTCGGTCACGTGCACGGCGGGGTCGACCGACGGAAACACCCGCCGCACCACGCCTTGCGTGTCGATGAGGTAGGTCACCCGCTCGGCCATCCCGAGGTGCGAGCCGACGCCGAAGTGCGCGCACACCCGCCCGTCCGTGTCGGCCAGCAGCGGAAACTGGATGCGGTGCGAGTCCGCGAACTCCCGGTGCGACTCCACCGAGTCCGTGGAGACGCCCACCACCTGCGCGCCCGCGGCGGAGAGGCGGTCCCACGCGTCGCGGAAGGCGCAGGCCTCGCGGGTGCAGCCCGGCGTCCCATCGCGCGGATAGAAGTAGAGAACCACCACCTTGCCGCGAAACTCGCGCAGCGTGCGGGTGGTGCCAAACTGGTCGCGCGCGGTGAGGTCGGGCGCGATCGTCCCCGGCGCGAGGAGGTTGCGCTCCCCCCGCCCCCCGGCCGGACGGCTCGAAGGGACACACGCGGCGAGGAGGAGGGCGAGGGCGGCGCGACGATTCACAGGGGTTCTTGCTAGGATGCTGCGTCGGAGGCGACGGGCGCATCACACGCGCTCGCGGCGACGGTTGCAACCCCGGCGTCGCGCGCTTCCACCGCTCGCCGCTCGACGCCAGCCGTCACCGCGGGGATCCACGCGTCGATCGCCGCGAGGGCGCGCACGGCCATCAGCTCGTACTTCTCGCGCTTGGGCGGGCGCTTGCGGGTGCCCGGCGGGAGCTCCCAGGGCGCCACCAGGGCCCACGTGACGTTGCTGGGCTGGAAGTCCTTCCGCGGCGTCTGGAGGTGCCCCATGAGCCCCCCGAGGGCCGTCGTGGGCGGCGGCGGCACCGGCTCCTCGCCCTTGAGCTGCTGCGCCAGTTGAACCGCGCACGCGAAGCCGCAAGCCGCGCTCTCCAGGTAGCCCTCGACGCCCGTCACCTGCCCCGCGAGGTACACCCCCGGCAGCGCCTTCAGCTCGCAGCGCGCGGTGAGGAGCTCGGGGCTGTGGACGAAGGTGTTCCGGTGCACGGAGCCGAAGCGCATGAAGTCCGCCGACTCCAGGCCCGGGATCATGCGGAGCACGGTCTGCTGCGCGCCCCAGGTCATGCGCGTCTGGAAGCCGACGAGGTTGTACGCGGTGGCGCCGTAGTCCTCCTGGCGGAGCTGGACGACGGCGTAGGGCATCTTGCCCGTCCGCGGATCGACGAGCCCGACGGGCTTCATCGGCCCGTGGGCGAGCGTCTCGGGGCCGCGCTCGGCCATCACCTCGATGGGGAGGCAGCCCTCGAAGTACCGCGTCTCCTCGAACTCCCGCGGCTTCACCTTCTCCGCGTCGAGGACGGCCTGCACGAAGGCCCGGTACTGCGCCTCGTCCATCGGGCAGTTGAGGTACGCGTCGTCGCCTCCCTTGTCGTAGCGCGACGCCCGAAACACCTTCTCCATGTCGATCGACTCGGTGGCCACGATGGGCGCGATGGCGTCGTAGTACGCGAGGTGCTGGCTGCCCACGACGCGCGCGAGGTCGGCCGCGAGCGCGTCTCCGGTGAGCGGTCCGGTCGCGAGGATCACCGGGCGCTCGTCGGGGATGCGCGTCACCTCGACGGCCACCCGACGGATGAGCCGGTGCGTGTCGATGGCGTGGGTGACGGTGGCGCTGAAGCGGTCGCGGTCGACGGCGAGGGCGCCGCCCGCCGGAACCTTCGTGAGGTCGGCGGCGGCGATGACGAGCGAGCCCGCGCGGCGGAGCTCCTCTTTCAACAGCCCGACGGCGTTGCCGAGCGCGGCGCCGCGGAAGGAGTTGGAGCACACGAGCTCGGCGAGCTGGTCGCCGTTCTGCGCGGCGGTGCGTCGGTGGGGCTTCTGCTCGCAGAGGACGACGGGGACGCCGCGGATCGCGAGCTGCCAGGCGGCCTCGGTTCCGGCGAGGCCGCCGCCGACGACGGTGACGGTGGGGAGGTCGCTCATGGGGGCGCGCACCGTGACGGAGCGCGCGGCGGGCGTCAAGGCCGCATGGGGAAGGTCGCCGTGCGGAGCATGTCGGCGAGCTCACGGGCGCGCCGCTCGGGCATCCCCTGCCCAAACTCCCGCGTCACGAGGAATCCGCCCCCCCGCGGCACCACCAGGACGCGGCAGAGGACGTCGCCTTCCTCGCCGTACCCTACAAATTCACGGGACTCGGGCGCCGCCGCGTAGGGGTCGTTGGTCACCCGCACGACGCCCTGCGTCGCGCGCACCCAGGCTTCGATCTGCCCGACCTCGAAGTGATCGGCCACGAGGACACCCACCACCGTTGCATCGAAGGGGACGGTGAGTCCGCGCATCGGCGCATCGGCGCCGTAGCGGGAGTCGTGCATCGAGGGGCTCAACGCCCACCAGTCCGCCGGAGGGTGGAGCGTCCAGCCGGGCACGTTGAGCGCGAGGCCCTCCGCTGGCATCGCGACAATCGGCGCGTCGGGTGCGGCGGCGATGGCGGCGAGGCTGCGACCGTGCGCCCGCAACGAGCCGAGCATCCTTTGCGCGAGCGTCGGGTCGGCCTCCTGGAGTTCACCGGGCACCGCGAGGTCGCCCGTGACGAGCACGTCCCCGTCTCGCTTCATCGCGACGTAGAGCCAATCGCGCCGCCCACGCTCGATGACGGCGACACGCGCGGCCAGGACCGCCCCGGGGATGTCCATGGGCTCCACGTCGCCGTGGAGGACGCCCTGACGATCGAGCCCCTCGGTCGAGGAGCGGCGGAAGTCATCGTAGGTGATCAAGCCGCCATCCCAGTCGAGCCGCTCCGTCGACACCAGGAAGTTGGCGCCCCAGTCGGGCGAGACGAGGTGCAGATCGTCCGCCGCGCCTGCCTCGCGGTCGTGATACCAGCCCGCCGGAATGTCGACCGTGTAGGGCCGCAGCCCGCCGCCGAGGGTCCCAACCGCCGCCGCGCCGACCTCGCCCCGCGCGTGCTGGTAGGCGCCCCAGAAGAGCCGCTGCCCGCGCTCGGTCCACACGAGGAGCCACGCGCTCGCCAGCAGCACGAGCACCTGCGACAGCGCGGAGACCCCTACGCGCGCCCGCGTCACCGTGCGGGAGAGGAGCGCCAGGCACGCGAGCGACGCGCACAGGCTCAACGCGGCGGCCTCGGGGGAGGCGCGGACGCCGAGCACCGCGACGCCCATCCCGCACACGAGCCGAAACGCGGCGAAGCGCCGGAGCCCAGCCGGTCGCACGAGGCGCGGCGCCCGCGTCCCGAGCCCAAAACCGATCGGGATGTCGATCACCGCCGCGAACACGAGCACCCCCATGGCAACGGGGAACCCCGCGCGCGCCTGCGCCACGCCGAGCGCGACCCCGAGGAGCGCGTTGGTCGCGAGGAGGGCGCCCGCCGCGCGGACGTGGGGTGGGTTCTCGGTCTCCTCGGCGAGGGGATCAGGGCGCGGCGGCCGAGGGGCGTCGAGCGCTGGAGGCTCGCGGTAGGGGGTGTCGCTCATCGGAGGAGGCTACGCGCAACGCGGCGGCGCTGTCACCGTCGTCCCAGCGCCCACGGAGGGTCTTTGTGTGGCGCTCCAGGGCCAGGATGAACCGGTCGACTGCGCGCGCTGCGCGACGCGGCTCCCGATGGTGTGTCAGCTCTACGGGTTCAGCGCGGCGGGCGGGGTGGTGTGCGGGGGGGTGAGGCTATGCGGCCCCGGGGGTGGTGCTGCGAGGAGAGGGTTGGGTGCGTCACCGTCCACTCATCCCAGGGTTCGCCGAGCGCTCACCCTGGGCTCCGATCGGATCGCCCGCAGAGCCGGGCTCCCTCGTCGCGGACCCTCCCTGGTTCTCCATGAGCCCGGCTCTGCGGGCGATCCGATTCGAGCCCAGGCGTGAGCTCCTGCGAACCCTGGGAACTCCCGATGACGCTTGCCCCTCGCTAGCTGACCGGCACCCGCGTTGCGCGCGCGAGTCAGAGGGCCGTGACGCCCGCCACCGCGTCGACCGCGCGCAGGTGATCGACGTACTCGCGGTAGTCCTTCCACGTCCCGGCCTCGCGCGCGCCGGGCCGCATCTCGAAGTCCCGCAGCCGCGTCACCAGGAACCTCGCCCCCGCGTAGCGCAGCATCTCGGGCCACGCCGCCACCTCCCCCGCGGTGAGCGTCACCCCCGCGCGGTACCCGTCGACGAGCGCCCTCGCCCGCGCGACCTCGAAGCCCCGCGCGGCCACATCAAAACAGAGCGCGTGCACCGCCACGGCGAGGTCGAAGAGCCGCGGCCCCACCCCCGACGCTTCGAAGTCGATCACGCCCACCACCGCGTCGCCCGCGTAGAGCACGTTGTCGGCGAAGAGGTCGCCGTGCACGATCGCCTGCGGCAGCCCACGAAACGCGTACGCCTCCCACCCCCGCGCGAACACCGCATCGAGCAGCCGTCCGGCGTTGGGGTGCTCAGCGACGACACGCTCCCGCACCGGGAGGTACAGCGCCTCGTAGACGCGCTGCGGGTGGAACCGATGCGGCGCCATCGCCGCCGTCACCGGAACCGCGTGCATCGCCGCCACCGCCCGACCGAGCGCCGCGAGCTGCACGACGGAGAGCTCGCGGGCGAGGTGCGCGGTGCCATGAAGCGCTTCGAACAGAAGGCACGGCTTGCCCGCGAGCGAGGTCACCGCCCGCCCGTCGCGCGAACGAACGATGCGCGGCACGCCCATCCCCGCGAGCGCGTCGAGGAGACGCAGCTCCGCGTCGACCGCGTTGAGGTCGTCGCGCTCGTCGAGGCGGAGAAAGTACCGGCCGCCCGCGGTCTCGACGCGGTACCAGGTGTTCACCGACCCTTCGGGGACGCCCGCCACGGCGGTCGGCGCGAGGCCGTAGTCCGCGAGGGCCGCCACAATCTGACGCTCATCGAGCCGGGTGAAGACGCCCATCGGGGGCGCGAACCTATCACGCCACCGGGCGCGCGATCTCCAGCTCCGCGTGGAGGCCGTAGTGGTCCGACGGGGTCACGGTGACGCCCTTCGCGGTGCGCACCTGCGGGCGGTCGAGCACCACGCGGGCGCGGCGCGGCGTCACGCGGCCGAGGCGGACGTCGTCGGCCCGCACGAAGACGTGGTCGATGCGCTGCGGCGGGCAGGTGCGGTGGAGCCCGTGGGCGTTGAGCGCGTTCTTCGGGTCCCACGTGCAGGAGGGGTCGTCGCCGTGGAGGTGGGCGAAGAGGTCGGTGAGCCCCGCGGCTTCGAGCTGGCGGTAGTTGGCCTCCGCCGCGCCCGGGCCCGCGTTGAAGTCGCCCACGAGCAGCACCGTCCCGCGCGCCTTCGCCGCCAGCGCGATGAGCTGCGCGATCTGCCCGCGGCGCATCGCCTCGGCGCGCGGTGACTCGGGGAGCGCGAAGAAGCCGCCCGCCGTCGCGTGCTGGTTGATCACCGTCAACAGGCCGACGTCAGGGAGGTCGATCTCGGTCACCAGGGCCCCCTTGTTGGAGAGCACCCGCTCGCTCCAGGGGCCGTCGCGGAAAGGCTCGATGTGCGCCCGCAGCGGGTGTCGGCTGAAGGTGAGCAGGCCCCCGTCGAGCTGCGTCGCCCGCGGCGGGACGTGGCCCACGTGCGGGTACCGGGTGCGCACCCGCGCCAGGATCGCGTCGCGGTCGCGCGGTTGAAACACCTCCTGGAGCGCCACCACGTCGGCCTCCAGGCGGAGGATCTCGGTGGGGATCACGGCGAGCCGCTCGTCGACGTGGGGGACGGGGTTGAAGCGGGCCATCGGGACGCGCAAGAGCCCGGTGTTGTAGGTAAGGAGCGAGAGGCGAGCGGACGTCACGC
This sequence comes from Polyangiales bacterium, assembly GCA_044375895.1. Taxonomy (GTDB): domain Bacteria; phylum Myxococcota_A; class Polyangia; order Polyangiales; genus CAISKJ01. The sequence continues at coordinate 26,476 of JBILLV010000083.1, forward strand.
ACCGATCGTGCCGCGGATGAGGCCCCTCCGGCAACCGCCCTCTCACTTGACACGGCGGGCGAGTCGCGGGAAGTGGCGTCGCTGATGCAGCTCTTCGATCGGTTCCCCGCGAAGTACATGGTGCCCAACGCAGTGACGTGCGTGGGGCTGGTGATGGGCCTGGCGTCGATCCACACGTCGCTCACGGCGACGTCCATCGAGGACTTCTACAAAGCGGCGTGGTTCATCCTGTACGCCGTCCTCTTCGACAAGCTCGATGGGACGGCGGCGCGGCGGCTCAACGCGTCGAGCGAGTTCGGCGTCCAGCTCGACTCCTTCAGCGACTTCGTCACCTTCGGGATGGCCCCCGCGGCCCTCGTCACCCACGGCGTCGGCTGGGCCCTCCCCGAGTGGCGCGAAGGCCCCCGCCACGACCTGTTGCTCGTCCTCGGCTGCGTCTACGTCATCGCGGCGGCGCTGCGCCTGGCGAAGTTCAACGTCACCACGTCCACCATCGGGCCGCGCTTCTTCCTCGGCCTCCCGTCCACCAGCTCGGGCGGCATCATCGGGTCGGGCTTCCTCGCGACGCAGGAGCTCGGACTCGGCACGCCGTCGTGGCAGGTGTTCGTCGGCGTCATGGCCGTCAACGCCGTGCTCATGGTGTCCAACCTCCCCCAGCCCAAGCTGACCCTTTCGAAGAACGCCCTCTTCCGCGCCATCCAGATCTTCGCCGTCGTGAGCGTCTACGTGCTCGTGCCGCTCCACCGCTTCCCGACGTACATCGTCTCGCTCGCGCTGCTCTACACCGTCGGCGGCTTCATCTACGGCCTCTCGGTCAACCACACCGTGCTCATGGAGCGCGGCGAAGACGACGAGCCTCCGAGCGACGCCAGCGCCCGCACGCCCTGATCCCCCACCATGGACCTCTCCCCCGCCTGGCTCCTCGGCTGGCGTTTCCTCTACGCCCTCGGCTTCGCGCTCGCCCCATGGGCGCTGCCGCCCGACGCCTCGCCTCCCGCCTCCGCCGACGCCCTGATGCTCCGCGCGCTCGTGGGGGCCGTCGCGCTCGCCGCCCTCGGCGTCCGCCTCGCCCGCGCCCTCCGCGCCCCGCGCCCGCATCCGTGGCCCGTGTACACCGGGCTCGCCACGGTCGCCGTCGCGCTCGCCGCCGCAGCCACGCTCCCCACCGCGCGCGTCCCCCTCGGCGCGTCGTGCTGGGTGGTCGCCCCCCTCGCCTGGGCCACGCTCGCGGGCCTCGTCGCCGCCGCGCGCCCGAGCGCCCAGCCACGGGCCGCGCTCGCCCTCGTCGCCGCGCTCGGGCTCGTCACGTACGGCGCCTCGTTCGGTCGCGTCCGCTCGCTCGACGCGCTCTGGACGGCCACCGTGCGCGCCGCCCCGACGCACACCGCCGCGTGGCGCGCGCTCGTCGCCCGCGCCCCGTCGCCCGCTGACGCCCGCGCGCTCCTCGACCGCTGCGTGCTCAGCACCCCGCGGGGCTGGGAGTGCTCCCTCGACCGCGCCGAGCTCGCCCTCCGTGAGCGCGATTTCCCGACGGCGCTCCGCCACGCCGAGCGCGTGCTCCTCCTCCGCGAGGGGCATCCGCGCGCGAGCACCCTCCGCGCGCTCAGCCTCGCGCAGCAGTTGCCCGTCCCCGCCGAGGCGCTCGACATCGCGCGGCTCGCCGTCGACCGCGACCCCCGCAGCGCCGACGCCCATTTCGCCTACGCCCTCTGCCTCGACGCCGCCGGGCGCAGCGGCGAAGCGCGGGGTCACGCGGACACGGCCCGCTCCCTCGGCGGCGGCCCCGACGTGGTGCTGCTCCAGTCGCTCCTCGCGCTGCGGGCGGGCAACAACGAGGAGGCGCGGCGGCAGGTGGAGACGGCGATGCGCCGCGCGGCCGACCCCGCCCGCGCGTACTTCCAGCTCGGGCTCGTCGAGCAGCAGGCCGGCCGCTACAACGCCGCCCGCGAGGCCTATCTCCGCTCGACCGCCATCGATCGGACGGGCTACGCCGCGCGCTACAACCTCGCGACGCTGGCCCACGGCGCCGGGGCCGACGAGGAGGCGCGGCACCACCTCGAGGTGCTCCTGCGCCACCACCCCAACGACGTCGCCGCACTCACCCTGCTCCGCGCGATCGACCGGGCGCCGCCGTCCCCCACCGCCGCGCTCCGCCCCGCGCAGTAGGAGCATCGATTTGCAGTGTGGTGCACACGGCCGTTGACGCGCGTTTCGTCGAGCGCGTACCCTGCGGTCGGGTCAACAGGCCCACTGAAGGACACGGGATGCGCGCAAAGACGCTCACAACGCTGACGCTGATGACGCTCCTGGCGGGGTGTGGAGACGACGCTCCGGGGACGGTGATCATGCCGGACGCCGCAGGCGAGACGGGCGCAGACGGCAACACGCCCGATGGGCCGCCCCCGCCGCCGCCCGATGGCGCGCCGATGGACGATGTGCCGCCGCCGCCACCGCCGCCTCCCGACGTGCCCCCGATGGAGGCGGGCGTGGATGCGGGCGTCGACGCGATGGACATGGACGTCCCCCCGCCGCCGCCCGACGGCGGACCCGATGTGCCCGTCGGCATGGACGTGCCCCCGCCCCCGGACGCACCCGGTCCCGACGTCGACACCGACGTGCCGGTGATGCCCGACGGGCCCGTGACGCCCGACGTGCCGATGCCCACCGAGATCGCGGGGCGTCGCGCGACGGCGCTTGTCGCCAACGGCGCCGTGATGCGGTCGCCGAGCTACCGCATGGTCTCGACGCTCGGCCAGTCTTCCATTCATCAGACGGTGATGCGCTCCCTCGGCTTCCGCCTCCGCGGCGGGCTCGTCGGCGCCACCGGCGGTTCACGCTAAGGCTTCAAGGAGAACACCGCTCATGCTGTCCCTCAAGAAGACGCTCGCGATCGGCATCCTGGCGGCGTCGGCCGCCCTCTGCCCCGCGCTCGCGTCCGCCCAGGTCCCCCAGACGCTCGTGCACCAGGGGCGGCTGTTCGACGCGGCGGGGATGCCCCTCGCCGGCCGCCAGCCGATCACCTACCGCATCTACGACGCCGCGTCGGGCGGCATGCTCCTCTGGAGCGAGACCAACATGGTCACGCTCGACGAGGGCTTCTTCTCGGTGCAGCTCGGGGGCACGACGCCCTTCGGCGCGACGGTGTTCAACGGCAGCTCGCGCTTCCTCGCGGTGGCCGTCGGGTCAGACCCGGAGATGACCCCGCGCGAACCCGTCGGGAGCGTCCCGTACGCCCTCCTCGCGGGCAACGTCACGGGCGACATCACCCCGCGCAGCGTCACCGTCAACGGGATGATGGTCATCGACGCGATGGGCCGCTGGGTGGGCCCCGGCGGTACGCCCGGCGGCATGGCCTCGGCCAACTCCGACGCGTGTGTCACCGGCACCCGCATCGAAGGCGTGTGCGTCACCTTCACCGACAACTCCAGCCCCGGCACCGACTGGAACACCGCCGCCACCACCTGCGCCGGCCTCAACAGCGACCTCTGCTCGGCGACGCAGTACATGCGCCTCCGCTACGCCCACGAGGGTGTCGGCGCCGACCTCTTCTACAACGACGTGGTCTCGCGCCGCGCGGTGTGGTCGCGGCAGTTCTCGGACAACGACGGGAGCCGCATCAGCTTCGCGCTCCAGAGCAGCGACGACCCGTCCATCGAGCAGCGCTACGGCTTCGCGTGTTGCTCGG
>JBILLV010000589.1:0-3524 GCA_044375895.1 Polyangiales bacterium
CGTCCGACCCGCCGCCCCGCTCTCCCCCCGCTCACCCCGCCAGCAGCGCGCGAAACTCGTCCCCGTCGAGGTACTCCTTCTCCAGCAGCGCGGCGGCGATCGCCTCCAGCCGCTCGCGGCGCGCGGCCAGCACCACGCGGGCGGCCTCCTCGGCCTCCTCCACGATGCGCTTCACCTCCGCGTCCACCACGTCGGCCACCCGGTCGCCGTGCTCGCGCATCGCGCGGGCTTCGCTCCCCGCGAGGAGCGTGCGCCGCTCGTGCCCGAAGGCCACCGGGCCGATCGCGCCGCTCATGCCGAAGTCCACCACCATCGCCTGCGCGAGCTCGGTGGCCTGCTGCAGGTCGTTGCCCGCGCCCGTCGACACCTCGCCGAACACCAGGCGCTCGGCCACGCGGCCCCCGAGGAGGCTCGCGAGCTGCGCGTGGAGCTCGCCCTCGGTCATGAGGTAGCGGTCCTCCGTGGGGAGCTTCATGGTGTAGCCGAGGGCGGCCATGCCCCGCGGCACGATGGAGATCTTCACGACGCGGCTGCCGCCGGGGAGCGCCTCGCCGACCATCGCGTGACCCACCTCGTGGTAGGCGACGCGGCGGCGCTCCTCGGGGGACATCAGCCGCGAGCGGCGCTCCAGCCCAGAGGCCACGCGCTCGATGGCCTCCTCGATGTCGGCCATCGCGACCTCCGTGTGGTCTTTGCGCGCGGCGAGGAGGGCGGCCTCGTTGAGGATGTTGGCGAGGTCGGCGCCGGCGAAGCCCGGGGTGCGCGCGGCCACCTCGCCGAGGTCGATGTCCGCCACCAGCTTGATGCCCTTCGCGTGGACGCGGAGGATGGCCTCGCGGCCCTTGCGGTCGGGGCGGTCGACGAGCACCTGGCGGTCGAAGCGACCCGGACGCATGAGGGCCGGGTCGAGGATCTCCGGGCGGTTGGTGGCCGCGAGCACGATGACGCCCTTGTTGGCCGCGAAGCCGTCCATCTCGACGAGGAGCTGGTTGAGCGTCTGCTCGCGCTCCTCGTTGGTGCCGAGCACGTTGGCCCCGCGGGAGCGCCCGAGCGCGTCGAGCTCGTCGATGAACACGATGCACGGCGCGTGCTGCTGCGCGGCTTCGAAGAGGTCGCGCACGCGGGCCGCCCCGACGCCCACGAACATCTCCACGAACTCGCTCCCCGAGATGCTGTAGAAGGGCACGCCGGCCTCGCCCGCCACGGCCCGCGCGAGGAGCGTCTTGCCCGTCCCCGGCGGCCCCACCAGCAGCACCCCCTTGGGGATCTTCGCGCCGATGCGGGTGAACTTCTCCGCGTTGCGCAGGAACTCCACCACCTCGCGGAGCTCGTCCTTCGCCTCGTCGACGCCCGCGACGTCGTCGAAGCGGACGGTGACGTCGCGCTCGCCGAAGGTGCGCGCGCGGCTGCGCCCGAAGGCCAGCACGCCGCCCGCCCCGCCCTGCACGCGCCGCGCGAGGGCCCGCCACAGGAGCATCAGCCCGACGGCGGCGAGGGCGTACTGGAGGGCGCTCTGGAAGACGTTCACCTCGGCCTGGCCGGCGTAGCGGACGTGCTTCTCTTCGAGGAGCGGGACGAGCTGTTCGTCGTCGACGCGCACCGACTCGTAGGCCACCACCCGCGGTCCGGCGGGGTCGCGCAGCTTCCACCGCACGCGCTCGCGCGAGACGCTCACCTCAGTGACGCGCCCCTCCCGCACCCGCTGCTTGAACTCGTAGTACGGCCGCAGCGGCGCCGAGGCGTTGTACTGGTTGAAGCCCACCGCGCCGAGCATCACCAGCAGCACGAACATCAGCCCGACGAGCAGCCGCCGCTCGCCCCCGTCGCCGTCGTCGGGCTCCTCGGTGCTGGGGCGCTTCGGGGGGTCGCGCCGGGCCTGCGGGTCGCGCTCGATCATGCGGGCGCGTCGAACACGGGCAGGGTGCGCCGCGCGGGCTTCGCGCCGTGGAGGGCGAGCTGCCCGCAGGCCGCGTCGATCTCGTCGCCGCGCGTCTTGCGGATGAACACCCCCCAGCCCGTCGCGTCGCGCACGATCGACTGGAAGGCCACCACGTCGTCGCGCGCGGGGGCCTGCCAGGGCGTCCCTTCGACGGGGTTCATCGGGATGAGGTTGACCTTCACGGGCAGGCCGCGGAGCAGCTTCACCATCGCCCGCGCGTGCTCGGGGCGGTCGTTGATGCCCGCGAGGAGCGTGTACTCGATGGTGATGCGGCGGCGCCGCGCGAGGGGGTAGTTGCGCAGCGCCCCGATGAGCTCGGCCAGCGGGTGCTTCTTGTTGATGGGCATCAGCCGCGACCGCAGCGCGTCGTCGGGCGCATGCAGCGACACCGCCAGCGCCACCTCGCCGTTGAACTCCCGCCCCAGCCGCTCGATCTCCGGCACGAGCCCCGAGGTGCTCACCGTCACGCGCCGCGTGGAGAGGTCGAGCCCGTCGCTGTGCGTGAGGAGCCGCAGCGCGCGCGCCACGGCCTCGTAGTTGTGCAGCGGCTCGCCCATCCCCATGAGCACCACGTTGCGGATGGCCTCGCCCTCGTCGAGCAGCGTGCGCCCGAGGAGCACCTGCGCGACGATCTCGCCGGCCGTGAGGTGGCGCTTGAGCCCCGCCACCCCCGACGCGCAGAACACGCAGCCCATCGCGCAGCCCACCTGCGTCGAGATGCACTGGGTCACCTTGCGGGCCGCCACGCGCATGCCCGAGGCCACGGGCTCGGCCTCCTCCTCGTCGTCGTCCGCGTCCTCGTCGGGCATCGGCGGGATGAGCACCGTCTCCACCGTGCCCGAGCCCTCGCGCTGGGGAAAACCAATAAGCACCTTGCGCGTGTCGTCGGCCGCGCGGCGCGACTCCAGGATCGTGGCGGGCATCGTCATCGACCACGACGCGAGCTTCTCGCGCAGCGTCTTGGCGATGTCGGTCATGTGCGCGGGGTCGGCCACCGAGCGCGTGTGAATCCAGCGGAACACCTGGCGGGCGCGGAAGGGCCGCTCGCGGATCTCCTCGAACGCCGCGACCCACTCCTCGGGGTACGAACCGACCGGATCTTCTCGCAGCGCGTGGGGGAGGGGGGGCACGCCGCGAAGGTAGCGCACCTCTCGCCCGCGGCGATAGGGCCTCTCGTCGCCGCCGCGCGCGCGTGCGGCGAGCGCGTCAAGGCGACGTCGGCGGGGCGGCCGTGGGCCCGTCGTCCGTTGTCACCTGCGCGTCCATGAGCCACCAGCCCGTGCGCCGCGACGCGTACGGCGGGTCTCCCGGGTGCAGCGGCTCGCCGCGGTAGAAGCGACCGCTCGCGCACACGCGCCGCCCCTGCCACGCATCGAAATCCCCCGGCGGGTGCAGCGACACCCGCGGCTCGGTCTCGCCCTCCAGCCGGACGCCCGCTCTCCACCCGTTGCGCCCCGAAGCCGGCATCAGCACCACGCGCTCGTACGACCCGCAGAGCGTCACGGGCGTCCCGTCGCGCACCGGGAGCTGCGCGGCCCGCCGGAGCCTCGTCCCCGCGGGCATCTGCGCGTGCGCCAGCGCCGTC
>JBILLV010000274.1:0-12322 GCA_044375895.1 Polyangiales bacterium
GGTGGCCCGGGGCGAGTCGGGCGTAGCGCTCGGTCATCGCGATGGAGCCGTGGCGCATGAGGTCGCGCACCTCGACGAGCGGGAGCGGCGCATCGGTCCACGTCCCCATCACCAGGTGCGACGCGAAGGTGTGGCGGAGGTCGTGGAAGCGCACCCGACGCGTGATGCCCGCGTGCTCCCGCAGCCCGACGCGGGGCTTGCTGCGCACCTTGCGGGAGCTCCACCCCGCGTCGTCGTTACGGTGGCGCTGGCCCCCCATCGCCGCGGGGAACACCAGCGCCTCCCCGTCGACCTTGCCCCCCTCGCCGAACGCGAGGGCGCGCAGTGCGACGAACGCGTCGCGCGCTGCCGGGAGGAGCGGCACGCGCTGCACGAGGCCGTTCTTGGGGACGTTCTTGTGCGAGGCCCGCACCGTCACTGCGGCGGCGCCCTCGGTGGCGACGTCGGCCCAGCGGAGCGCCCAGAGCTCGCCCGCCCGGAGGCCCGTGTAGATCGCCACCACGAAGAGCAGGCGCTCGCGCTCGGGGATCGCCTCGCAGCGCTCCACCGCGCGCACCTCCTCGGCCGTGAGGTGGGTCCACGGGTCGTCGCCGCGCTTCTCCGCGCGCTTCGGGACGTCGACGTCCGCGGCGGGGTTCGACGCGACGCGCTCGTCGTCCGCCGCGTCGGCGAGGGCCTTCCGCACGAGGTTGAACGCGTGCAGGATGGTCTGCCGCGAGAGCAGCTTCCCGTTGGGGCCGCGCTTCTCCATCATGCCGTCCAGCCACGCGCGCACGTCCCGGGGGCGCACGTCGACGAGCGGCATCGTCGCGAGGGGGCTCCCCTGGACGTGCTTCGTCCAGCGACGGCGCTCGTCCTTCGTCCACCGCACCGTCCCCTGGGAGGCCCGGCGCTTCATCCACGTTTCGCCCCAGGCGGCGAGGGTCTCGACGACGGGGAGCGGCGCGGGGGCGGCGGCCTCCCGGACGTCCTTCATCCGCTCCAGCGCGATCGCCCGACGGAAGCCCTCCGCCTCCCCCTTCGTGGGGAAGATCTCCGTCACCCGCTTCCCGTCCACCGTGACCCGCACCCGGAAGGAGCCGGACGGGAGGGAGTCGATGCTCCCGGCTCCCTGAACCCGAGGCGCCTTCTTCGGGGGGCCTTTCAGATTTTTTTTCACGTCGACGTCTCCCATGGGGTTCTACCTCTGGCGGGGGGCGGACTCAGCACGAAACCACTAGAATTCAAGCGCGAAACCGAGTCCGTCGGGGCCGGTCTCACGGCCAGACTCGGGCACCGAACGGGGGGCAGACCCCACCGACGACGGCCAGGGGGAGGTCATCGTCGGAGGCGCTGGCCGGGTCAAGGGAGCCCCCCACGGGTGGCGCTCACCTCGATCACATCGGGAAGTCGTCCGGGGCGGAGTCTCCTGCATCCAGACCGGGCGAGCGGCCTGCCTCGGACGCGACGACGCCGAAGGTCTCCAGCGTGAAGACGAGCACGTCGTGCTGCTTGCCGTACACGCGCGGCGAACGCGCCGTGAAGCGCGCGCGGGCCTTGTCGAGGTCCGTGCGGGCGAGGAGCCCGGCGGCGTGGAGGTCGCGGGCGAGGGCGCGCTCGTCGGCGGGGACGGGGTAGCCAGCACGGACGCCGCGCGTGCGGACGACGTCGAGGGCGACGCCGGGGTCGACGAACACCTCGCCCTCGCGCACCCAGCCCACGCACTTGCCCTGGTGCTTGGGGCCGTCGGAGCCGTCGGTGCGCCAGCCCCAGGCCTCCGCGTCCGCGGGCGCGTCCGTCCGGCCGTCGGGGCGCAGCGCCTTCAGGTGCGCCTCGCCGGCGGAGACGGCGTCGCGCAGCAGGGGGATGAAGCGCCGCGCCGGGTCCTCTGCCTCCACGCCGAGGCGGTGCGCGCGGGCCACTGCATGGAGGGCCTCGCGGGCGCGGGCCTCGTGGTCGCCGACGGTGGGCGCGTCGACGCCCGCCTCCGACAGCCAGGCGAGGAGCAGCTCGGCGCCGAGGGCGAGGGCGCCGAAGAGGGCCGCCGCGCGGGTGCCGGAGCCGAGGCCCCAGCGGGTGGCTGCAGCGCGTTCGAGGGCGTCGAGGCGCGGGAGGTTCCCGGCGACGCGCGGCGCGTACCACTGGACGAACGACGCCATCCCCCGCGCGAGCTCGCCTGCGGCGGCCCGGCGCAGGAGGAACTCCAGGTCGGGCGTGGGGCGCGCCTCGAGCTCCACGTCGACAACGCGGTTGCGCGTCGAGTGGCCCCGCGGCGGAGACTCGCCCGTCGAGAGGATCGTCCCGCGCGTCGCGAGCGAGGGGCGCGGAGAGCCGTCGCGTTGGAGCTTGAGCGGCGCCGCCCGGTTGAAGTGCGCGCGGGTGACGGTGTCGAAGCGCTGCGCGATGTGAACGTCCGCGGGGCCGCCACGGAAGAGCAGCTCGTCGACGGCGACGGCGGCGTCCCCGGCGTGCGTGAGCATGTGGAGCACGCCGTTCTCCGTGGACTTGTCGGCCCAGCTCGCGGGCAGCGCCCCGCCGTGGAACGTCCGACCGAACAGCGCCTGCGCGAGCCCGACGAGGGTGGACTTCCCGAGCTCCGTCCGCCCCGAGACGTGGACCGTGAGCCGCGAGGGCCCCATCACCGCGCGGAACGACGCCAGCACGAGGGGCACCATCACGGTCGCGGGCTCGACGGCGAGCAGCTCGAGCACCGCGGCGACGCCGCGCGCAGGGTCGAGGGCGAGGTCGCCGAAGTCGAAGCGATCGACGGTGCCCGCGGCCTCCGAGCGTACCCCGGGGACCGGGCCGTCGGCGCCGATGGCCCCGCCGTGGTGGAGGTACACCATCTCGCCGCGGTGCGGCGCCCAGCCGGTGAAGCGGTAGCGGTGGACCTCCGTCGGTCGGCTCATGCTCTGGATGGCGACGCGCAGGTCGTCGCGGCGGCCGGTGTCGCGGACGACGGCGCGCGTGCCGAAGCGCCCCATGGGCCAGCGCATCGATTCGAACTCCTCGGTGCTCACGCCCTCAGCAACGCGGGGGGCCTCGTCGCTCGGCAGCATCACGGCCAGGTCGAAGGTGCGGCGCGGTCGCGCGCCGGGGAGGTCGACCTCGTGCACGTCGGAGACGATCACGCAGGAGAAGTCCGCGAGCGTGCGGGTCTCGACGCGGCCTCCCTTCACGGGGCGCTCCAGGGTGACGCGCCCGGGCTCCATCACCATGCGCACGGCGGCGTCGTCGTCGCCGACGTGCTCCGCGTAGTGGGCGGCGACGTCCGCGGCGGCTGCGGCGCGGGCCCGGGCGGTGGCCTCGGAGGCTTCTGCGCGCGCCCTGGCGAGGGTCTCGCGGGAGGCGGCGGCGCGCTCCCGGGCCTCACGCTCGGCGCGGGCGCGGGCCTCGCGCCGGAGCTCCCGCTCGCAGGCGTCGAGCTCCTTCTCCCAGCGGGTGAGCGGGAAGCCCTTCCCGCGCTTGAACTCGCCGCGCAGGGCCACGTAGGCCGCGGGGTCGTCCGCCCGTTGGCGCGCGGCGGCGCGGATCACTGCGGTCGCGAAGGCGACGGCGGGACCATCGGCGCGGACGCGGGCGACGAGCCCTTCGAGGGGGTCGGCACCATCCGCCCGCGCTGCGCGGTCGTCGCTCTCGGCGGCGCGCTGCGCGTCGTCCCCCGAGGTCTCGGAGATCCCGTCCAGGTCTTCGACGACGTCGCGCTCGTCCTGCGGGGGGTCGTTCTCACCGTGCATCGTTGCGGGTTCCTGTCGGGGCGGGGCGCGCGTCGCGGCGCGCGAGGAGGAAGTCGTCGAGGCCCTTCCCGGCTTCGGGGGGCCACTGCCAGAGGCGCGCGTCGAAGCCGTCGGCTGCGAGCGCGCGGAGGAGGTCGCGCTGGTGCCGCGCGACGTCGGGGTTGGTGCGGGCGTCGGCGTCGAAGGCGACGACCACGACGCGGGCGCCCCACGCGTGGGCGAGCTCAACGCCGCGGCGCCAGTTCGCGACGCCCGGGAGGCTCACGACGGGGCGGCCGGAGAGGGCCGTCGCCACGTCGGCCTTGAGCTCGCCTTCTGTGATGACGAGGGGTCTCCCGCTCGCTCGGAGGTCGCGCGCGGCCGCGGGGACGTGCACCGCGGCGAGGGCCGCGGGGCCTCCTGCGCTGGCGCTGCTGAGGTAGACGTAGCGGGGGCCCTCGCACGGGTCGCGGCGCCGCACCTTCAACGCGACGACGCGACCCTCGAGGTCGAGCACGGGGACGACGATGCCGACGGGTCCCGCGAGCGACCACCAGCCGCGCGCGGGGTCGGCGGGATCGGTGCGGTAGACGATGCCGGGCACGCGACGGGCGCGCTCGAGGCCCTGGTCGTCGATCACGGCGCGGGCGAGCGCGGCGCGCCCCCGCTCGGGCATCGAGCCGTAGAGCCCACGCGCGACGAGGGCCGCGGGGAGCCCGCGCGCTTCGAGAGCGGCGCCGTCGCGCGCTTCGAGGGCGAGCCGGCCGAGGAGCGAGCGGTAGACCCGGTCGAGGTCGTCGGGCGCGGAGCGCTCGGCGGCGCCGGCGGGCGGGGCGGCGCGCTGCGCGAGGGCCGCGGCATGCTCCCGCTCCTGGCCCTGCAGCCGGTGGATGAAGAGGTCGCCGAGCTGGTTGGGGCGCGAGAGGGCGGCGCCCTCGCTGACCTTGGTGCACCACACCTCGGCGCCGTCGCGGGTGACGAAGCACTTCTTCGCGCGGCCGCACTTCGGGCAGGGCTCGCGGCTGCCGACGCGGACGAGGTCCTCGCTCCCGGCGACGCCTGCGCGACCGCGCGAGCTGAACGTCCGCGCGAAGGCGATCGTGTCCTTCATCCGCGACACGGGTCCCCCTTCGCGCGCGGGCCCTCGGCGGCCCACGTCTCGACGAGCCGCGCGGCGCTCTCGGGCGCGATCACGGTCTCGTCCGCCGCCACGTCGACGAGCACCAGCCGGGCGGCGAGCATCGCGCGAAACTGCGGCCCCAAGGCCTGCCCGTGCTTGCGCGCGGCGTTCTCGACGGCACGGCGATGCGTGTACGTTCCGACGCGCTTCGCCCGACCGAGCGCGGTCGCCTTCCAGGTCTCGTCCTTCACGCGGGGCACGGCGCCTCGCCTTCTCGGCACCACCGGCACACGACCACACGGTGGCGGGAGAGCCACGCCATCGCCCAGCACGCGCCGCAGCCAACCCGTCCCTCCGCGTCAGGGACGTGGGCGTCCACGGGCCGCACAGGGGCCACCGCTTCGACCGCTGCGACGGTGGGCTTCGCGACAGTGCGCAGGTGGGCCTGCATCGCGCGGTCGACGTCAGCGACGCGGAGCTGGAGGCCGCCCTTGCCGCGGTTGTTGCCGTCGCGCTGGTAGACGCCCGCGGCCTGCAGCACCTCGCTCACGCAGGTGGTGCTGCGCCGGTAGCGGCGCGCGGCGGCGGTGAGCGACTCGGTCGCGTCGTCGTTGTTCACGCCGCACATGACGGGGCCTCCGGGGTCGAGGGCGCGGAGAGGCAGCGGGCGACCACGCGCGTGCAGCCGCGGGCGCGGCACCGCGCACACCGCGGGTGGATCTCGTGGGAGCCGTCGTCGGCGCGCGACGCGAGGCGGGCGCAGCTCGGGCAGGAGCAGGCGCGCGGCGTCACGGCGAGCACCTCGGGGGCGGTGGCGCGGTCACGTCCCAGGCGGCGCAGCGGCCGTGCACGAGGACGAGCACGGCGAAGACCACGAGGCTGAAGGTGACGGCGACGGCGACGGCGCGCCGGTCGTGCTCGGGCGTCATCGGCCGCCCCCGCGGAGCAGAGCGGGAGGGCTTCACGTCCGCCTCCGGTGACGGTCGAGGGTCGCGCGGGCCTTCGCCCGGGTGAGCTCGTCGACCGGCTCGTCGCCGGGGGGCAGCGCCACGCGCGGGCGCTTCGTCGGGCGGCTGGGTCGCGGGAGCCGCTCCGCGAGTGTGCGGTAGAGGTTGGCGCGCAGCAGCGGGAGGGTCGCCGCGAGCGCTGCATCGACCGCGCGCTCAGTCAGCAGGTCGAGCGGGCCGCCGTCGGGGCGCCGTGCGTCGTCAGGCGTCGCCATGCGTCCTCCGAGGGCTGCTCAGGGCGACCAGGGGCCTGACGACGAGGCAGAACACGACGGCCGCGTCGCGCCGCGCGGAGCGGTCGGGCGTGGGGCGGTGGAGGGTCACAGGTCGATCCTTTCCGACGGGGGTTGGAGGAAGGCGGCGAGGCGCTCGTAGGCGGCCCGCGCGGACTTGAAGGACTCGGCGTCGCCGCCGGGCGCGTCGGGGTGCGTGCGGCGCGCGGCGGCGCGCCAGGCGCCCTTGAGCGCGTCGAAGTCGGCGGGCATCGCGGGGAGGCCGAGGGCGTTGAGGTCGCGGGCGAAGGACGGCGGCGCGGCGGCCGCGGCGACGTCGTCCATGAACCGCCGACGCCATCGCTCGAAGGGGTCGACGTACCCCGGCGCGGCGCGCGCGGCGGCCTCCCGCGCGTGGCGCTGCCACATGCGCTGCATCTCCTCGCGGAAGCGGTGCCACGCGGGCGGCCGGTGCGGCTGCGCCGGAACGTCCCCTTCGAAGAACCACCCGCGCGTGCTGTAGGCGCAGCCCCGCGCGTCCTTGTCGGCGACCCACGCCGCGACGCCTTCGCCGCGGGCGAGCTCCTCGCGGGAGATACGCACCGGGCCGTAGGGCGGCGACGTGCGGGCCCACGGCGGGCACGTCTGCTGGACGTAGATGAACCGCGCCGTCACCTTCACCACGGGGTGGTGACAGACACGGAGGATCAGCACGTCGGGGCGTCCGGGGTGCGCCTCGTGCCAGACCGGCGCGTACTCGACGGCGGGCGCGTACGCGACGGAAGGCGCGTGCACCTCCGGTCGCTCGCGGGCGATGCGAGCTCGCTCGCCGCCCTCCGAGGTCGACGAAGGGGAGCGCCACCCGGCGGTGAGTCCCTCGAAGAACGACACCTCGTCCTCGACGAGCGCGCCGCCGAGCGCCACGCGCATCACCTTCGTTGGCACGCCCAGGTCGCGCGCGAGGTCGGCGCGACGGAGCCGCACCTCACCCGCCTGCGCCGCGCCGCAGCCTGCAACGACCCAGTGGAAGCGCGCGTCCGAGCGGTTGACCCTGTGAACGCAGCGGCTGAAGAGCTCGATCATGCCGCGGGCGCGCGCGACGAGCGTCCGGACGTCGTGCCAGACGACGGGCGGCGCGTCGCTCATCGAAGCCCCCGGTGCAGGTCGCGCGGCGCGCGGATGAGGTCGCCGACCGACACGTTGCCGTGCGGTGAGGGTGCCGAGCGCTTCGTGCAGCGGGCCGTGCGCGGCGTGCAGTTGGAGCGGTGACAGACGCGGCAACGGGGCATCCAGCCGAAGGGGGCGGGCAGCGGCGCGCGGCGGTGGGTGCCGGTGGTGCAGCGACGGCGGGCGCAGCGGTGCCTACGCATGGCGGCCCCCCGGGACGAAGGCCGCGAGGTAGCCCGCGGGGTGGTCGACGAGTTCGAAGCCGAGCAGGTCCGCCGGCCCGACGCTCGCTCCGCCGTGCGCGCGGTTCCAGCGGGCGTCGAGCTCGCGCCAGGGGATGACCCATCGGCCCCCGTGGTCGCGCAGCTCGATCGCGACGAGAGCGACGCCACCTGCGCCCGCGATGGTCGCGAGTCCTTCGCGCTGGTGGACTTCGAGCTCCGACTGCTGCAGCCGGGAGCCGCGGGTCTTTGCCTCGATCGCGAGCGAGCGCCAGTGGCCGTTGCCCGCACCGAGGATGCAGCCGACGAAGTCGGGCGGCGCAGTGCCGTAGCGGGGCGCCCCGTTGTGCGGGTCGTACCCGATGACGGGGCGGCCCGACTGCCACGCGTGGGCGATGTCTGCGCCCGTGGCGCGGCGGTGTTGGAGCTCGAGGTAGTGCTCCCACGCGACGCCCGCGAAGAGCCCGGCGCGCCCCCCGGCCACGCGCGCGGGGTCGGTGATGACGTCGGCGAAGCCGGGGAGCGCCTGCTCGACCGCGCGGGTGCGGGTCATGAGCGCCCCCGGCGGTGGATGCGCGCGCGGACGTGCGCCTCGATGTCGCGGCCTCGGCGGCGCGGTGGCGTCCACTGTGGAGGCGGGCGCGTCGATGCACGGCGCCCGAGCAGGCGCGCGCCATCGAGCACCGCGACGAACACCGCGAGACGGACCCGCGACAAGACCTGTGGCGCGGAGACAGACGTCCCCGCGCGCTTGCCCCCTCCCGGGGCAGCGAGTAGACCTTGCATCAGCACTGGCTCCAGGGGGCCGGCGGTCTGCTCACCGCGCGGCCCTCGTCTGTTCGGAGCGCCAGGAACATCACGTGAGCCCCGCTCCGGGGTCGGGCTCACGCGGGGTGGATCACGCCGCCCGCGTCGTCGAGGTCGCGGGCGCTGCGGGGAGCTCGATCCCCAACCGCTGCGCGGCCGCCTCGATGGCCTTGCGCGTCGAGCGGCGCACGGTGCGCCCTTCGAGGCATGCGAGGATGGTGCGGACGTCGAACCCCGTAGGGCCGGCGAGCTGGTGCGCCTTTTCGAGGGTGATGTCGTTGCTCACGAACACAATTGTTCTGTTCGGTACGTGAGCGTGCAATGCGTTCTGGCTTGTCCTGAGGTGTTTGGTGAAGATCGCGGGGTTGTGACGCGGCGGATGTGAAGACCTCGTCGACTTCACAACCGCGGGCGGCTGTGCTTCGGGCGGGTGGTGTCCTTGCGCGGTGACTTCCCCTTCTTCCGCGGCTGTGAAGGCTGGGCACGCTTCTTCGTCGTGCGCTTCGAGGGCCGCTCCTCGGGGGGAGTGTCCTTGCGCAGTGATTTCCCCTTCTTCCGCGGTTGTGAAGGCTGAGGACGCTTGTTCGCCGTGCGCCTCGAGGGCCGCTCTTCGGGGGGAAGTTGCCGCTCCGACGCGCTGAAGCGCGCGGGGTCCCACCCCAATACCCTCAGCGCTTCGCGCGCGACGACGGACGGGTTGAAGTGGTTGTTTCGAACCGCGTACAGGAAGGCTACGAACGCGTCGACGTACGTGAGCTGAGGCGCGTCCGCGAAGCCGACGCGGGTTGCAGTGACCAGGAAGGTTTGAGCCGCGAAGCCGCGACCGATCCATTCCTTCCACGCCGGCGTGACCACCTGGCAGGTCGTCGCGACGTCGACGATCTCTCGCCACGCAGTTGCGAAGAACCCATGCTCGCGCGGCAGCGGCCGATGGTCGGACCTCAACGCCCGAGCGAAGTACAGGAACAACTCAGCGTTGTCGGTGCATCGCCGGATCGCGCGCGCCAACTCGCGGGTCTCCTCCGTGGCCCAGATGTCGGCGTCGCGCGTCGCCTCCAGCAGACGCTTCTGGAACTTCGGGACCTCCGAGAAGGTCTCCGCGTAGCTCACGAGCAGGTCGATGTTCCAGTGGTCGACGGTGAACCTCGACTCCACGGGAAGGTCGTCCCGGGCTTCGGTCGGCAGCGCGTCCTTCAGCGAGTCCAGGCAGGCCGCCCGCACGGCCTCGATGGCAATGAGCAGGCTCACCGGGACCTCGTCCGCGTTGATCCCACCTACGATGTCGAACACACGGAGGGTCCCGCGCACCGAGCGCAGCAGGACCTCCTCCTTGCAGCGGGAGGCCGCTCTCCGATCCCACTCCACCTGTTCCAGTGGACCTCCGTCCATGACCGCGAGGCTGTCATTCGGGAGAGGGCGCCACTCGATGTCGTCGTTCGGCATGGTCTTCACCTCTTCGAGCTGCGCCGTACGCATGGGATCGCCGTCGCGTACGACGTCGTTGCGAGCAGTGTGGGCGGCTGACACACACGCGCGAGAACGGTTCTGGGTTTCGCCGTCGCGCTGCCCGGGAACGGCGAGGGGATCGGCGCGGTAAACCCTGTCCGAACGCGACTGCTTCTCACGCACGGCCGAGCTCGTCTTTGCGCTACGCACGAGCCCTCTTCGGCGCGAGCTTGAGGGCGCGCTCGGCCATCACCGCGAGGCCCTTCACCATGCGCAGCTCCAGACGCGCGTCGCGTGGCGTCAGCTGCGCGCCCTTCGCGCGCGACGTCGCCGTCAGCGTCGCGACCACGTTCATCGCGTGCTCGGCGATCGATGGCAGCGCCGCCACGTCGCCCTCCACCGCGCGCTCGACCGCCGCCGTCAGCAGCTCGACCGCGGCCAGGGCCGAGCTCCGCGCCCGCGGCGCCTCGATGCGCTCGGCCAGCGCGCGCGCCGCCTGGACCTGCGCCGGCCACGCCAGCGACTCCGACAGCAGCTTGATCTTCGCGAGGCTCGCCCGGAGCGCGGCCCGCGAGCTCGGCGACGTCTCGCCCTTCATCGCGCACCCCCACTGGCGTCGGCGCCCGAGTCCGCCGCGTCGTCGTGCAACGTGCGGAGCGCCTGGTGCGCCACATCCAGCGCCGTCCCGACGATCGCCTCCGCCCGCAGCGAGAGCTCTGTCGTCGAGGTCGCCGCGCGCACCCTGCACGCCACCTCCGCCACCCCCAGGGCACGCTCCACGAACGCCAGCGTCGAGGGGTCGGGGGCCGTCGGGTCGTGCAGGTGGGCCAGCTCGTTCGTCTTCGTCATGGTCTCCGTCTCCATCGTCAGGGGTCACTTCGAACGCGCCGCGCCCCATGCGCTGCGTCGCTCGTCTCTCGATCGGCGCTCCCCGGTGTGCTCGATGATCTCGGCACACGCTCCGTCGCGCCCGAAAGCCTACCGTCGTGCTCGCTCCGGGGAAGGTCGTGGCCCTCCCATGCTCGCCGGGCCCCGCAAAGCCGGGGCGCGGCTGCGCGTGGGAGCCGCCACTCCCATCCCCTCCGCTGCGCGCGCCGGTCCACGCGTTGCGCGGGCGACGGAGCGAGGAATGTGCCTCCGGCGGGGGCTCTGGCGCTCGGAATACTCCCCGGGCCCCTCCCCGCCGACCCACTGTTCCACCGGCTCACCCTTCGACTCCTCTCGCGCGTCTCGCCCATCCGCGTGGGCCGACTCGTCGCCCGTTGTGCTCACTGGCTCTCTCGGGCGCGGGCCGGGGCGGGGGCCGAGCCCGAGCCCGAGCCCCCCGGTGCCGTTCCGCGTGTTGCGGGTGCCATCGGTCGCTGCGACGACGCGGGGTCTGGCACCGGCCCGCGGAGGCCACGCCGACACCCGCGGGGGCGGATGCTCGCGCGGCCCCCACGCGGGCCCCAGCGCTCAGGCAGCCGCGCCTACGTCACCCCCGCTCGCCGAGCCAGCGACTCGACGACCTGCATCGCCGCGCGGACGCCAACCGTCTTCGTCTGCGTCCGCAGGTACGTGACGCCCTTCGCCCTGCCGTCGCGGAGGAAGCCCGAGACCGTCTCCGAGTCGAAGTCGAAGGCGAGCATGATGCAGTAGCGGAAGAGCCGGTTGTTGCGCCAGCGGTCGTCCCAGGAGATGGCATCGAGCCGCGCCGCCACGACGCGCCCCACCACCGCGGCGTCGGCGGGCGCCGCGGCGGCGGCGTCGAGTTCAGCGCCGTCGCGGGCCATCTCGACCCACTCGAGGGCGGCGCGCATCGTCGGCGCGGAGTACTGGGGCGGCACGGGGAAGCTGGCACCGCTGCCGAGGCGGGCGACCGCGCTCTGGTCGTCGACGCCGAGCGCCGCCGTCAGCGTGACGCGGAAGCGCCAGAGCTCGTCAACGTTGAGACCGCGGGCCGGCGCGAGCAGCGCGCCAGCGCTCGCCGCGCGGTGCCCCAGCAGCCAGACGGTGTTGGAGGTCGACGCCGCCGCGGGCGCGTCGGGGCGCGCGTCGGCCGCGGGGGTGCACCGCGGACGCAGCGGCGTGACGTTGTCGTGCGTCGGTGGTCTTCTCCCGTCCCGCGGGGCCTCGGCCGCGACGGGCGTGGCTGCGGTGGAAGGCGCTGCGGTGGAGGGGCGGGTACGCGGCCTGCGGCCGCGCTCCGCGCCCTCGTGCCGCGGCGCCGTGGCGGGGCGCCGTCTTCTCGTGGCGGGCGTCGCCGTCGGTGCGGCGGGCGTCGCGGGCGGGGCCTGGGGGTTGAGGGGCTCGTCGTTCATCGTCGAAGGGTCTCCAGGGGTCAGCGCTTCGGGGTCGTCGTCCGGGTGACGTGAGGCCGCAGCTCGCGGCGCAACACCTCGCGCAGCGTCGGGAGCGCCGCCTCGACCGCGGCCTCCACCGCGGTGGCGAGCGCGTCGGCCGGCGCCGCCGCGCGCGAGGCGGCGGGGAGATCGGCGGGGGCCGCGCGGCGGCGGCGCGCGGCGGGCGGTCTTCTGGTGTTCGTCGTCGTCGGCATCGTGGTGTCCTTCGTGGGTGAGCGTCCCGTCGAGGGGGACGCGTCGAGGCTCCCCGCGGGGAGCGCCGACGCGCACCTCCCGGCGCGTCGCGGTCAGCAGCGCAGCCCCGC
>JBILLV010000031.1:0-48019 GCA_044375895.1 Polyangiales bacterium
CGCCGCCAGGGAGAACAGCTCCAGGTCGACGCGCGTCGTGGCGGGCTTCGCGAGGCGGTTCATCCGCAGCCGGGCCGGGAGCTTCCCGTACTCCTCCTTCCCCACCAGGTGGCGGAAGCGATAGAACACGTTGTTCATCGCCATGAGGGCCGAGGCGGCGAGGCCGTCGTCGACCACCGCGTCGCCGACCTCGGCGCGGGCGTCGTTCACGATGGCGTCGAGCAGGTCGCGGCGCCGCGCGGCTCCTGCGGAGGCCACCGCCACCCCCCAGCGCTGGGCGGCGGTGAGCGACGACTCGGAGAGCACCGCGGAGAGGTTCAGCCGCAGGTCGCGGGCGTGGTCGGGGATCTGCTCGCGCAGGGCGTCGACGTGCTTCATGGCGCCCGATCAGCCCCCGAGGGTGGCTTCCCCCTTCTTCCAGTTGCAGGGGCAGAGCTCGCCGGTCTGGAGGGCGTCGAGCGTGCGGAGCACCTCGTCGACGTTGCGCCCCGCGTCGAGGTTGTTGACGCTCACGTGCTGGATCACCCCCGTCGGGTCGACGATGAAGGTCGCGCGGAGCGGCACGCCGGCGCTCTTGTCGAGCACGCCGAGCGCCGTGGCGAGCTCGCGCTTCGTGTCCGCGAGCATCGGGAACGGCAGGGCGCGGAGGTCCGCGTTCTCCCGGCGCCACGCGAGGTGGACGAAGTGCGTGTCGCAGCTCACCCCGAGCACCTGGGTCTCGCGGTCGGCGAAGTCGCGGTTCTTCTTGCCGAAGCCCGCGATCTCCGTCGGACACACGAAGGTGAAATCCATCGGCCAGAAGAACACCACCAGCCACCGATCCGGGTGCGACTGGTCCGTGAGCTCCGCGAACTCCTTCCCAGACTCCATCCCCACCACGGCCTGCAGCTTGAACGCGGGAAACCGATCACCAACAGTCAGCATGTCTTGTTGCTCCTTCAGGGGTCTCACGGGGGCGGCGTGGGCTCACGTCGCCCCCTCACACCCCAGGTCATGGTGCCTGTCGCCACCGCCCTCCAATCGAAGCTCCCGATGCTGGTGATCGCCGGAGGCTATCAGCTTGCTCCCCCTGGGGGGACGACGCTACCGTCCCCCGCCCCATGAAGCGCCCCCTGGTCTTCGCCCCCCTGCTCGCCCTCGCCCTCTCGCTCGGCGCGTGCGCCGGCACCCAGCGCGCCGCGGGCAACCGGGCGGCGGTCGCGGACATCACCGCGGTGAGCGGCGCGACCATCACCGACGCGCGGCGCGACCTCGACGAGACGCCCGCCACCACGCGCGCCCGCCGCGACATGCGCGACGACGTCGCCCGCTACATGGCCGCCCGCGGCGTCGAGGCCCTCCAGACGGGCGACACGCCCCTCGCGATCCAGCGCCTGCGCGACGCCCTCGTCCACTTCACCCCGGAGGAGCTCGAGCAGGGCCCGCTCCCCGACGAGCTCTCGGCCCTCGCGCGCGGCATCCTCGACGCCTCCTCGGCGCGCGGCGACGAGGCCCACGCCCTCGCCGCGGCGCGCGTGCTCATGTCGGTGCGCACCCCCGACGCGGCCGCCCGCGCCGAGTGGGAGCGCATCCGCGAGTGGGGGACGCGCAACCGGCAAGAGTTTCAGCGCCCGTGGGTGGCCCAGGGCGAGCTCGCCGATGTCTTCAAGGAGATCGCGCGCGTGATCCCCGCGCAGGGCGTCATCGAGCAGGCCGCGACCCACCTCGTCGCCCGCCGCCGCGCCGCCATCGAAGGGCGCCAGCGCCTCACCGCGCAAGACCAGCCGCGCCTCAACTTCGACGAGGCCCGCCAGCTCCAGGCGGGGATGCGCACCTCCGCCATCGACCTGGCGCTGGTGTTTCTCCGCGTGGGCGACGTGCGCGAGGCGTCCAACCGGCTCACCGAGCTGGGCTCGGGCAACGAGTCCGCCGGCCTCGCCGCGGCCCTCGGCGCCATCGCGCAGGGAGAGGGCGGCGCCGACGCGCTCTGGGAGCTCGCCCGTCGCCTCTCCGAGGCCGACCCCGCGGCCTCCGCGGGGGTGTGCCGCCGCGGCCGCCGCGACTACCCCGAAGACATTCGCTTCGCCCTCTGCCTGGCGGTCTCCGCCGCGCGCGACCACGACTACGGCCTCGCCAGCGCCCACCTCGAACGGGCCGCCTCGATGCGCGAGGCCGACCAGACCGTGCTCCGCAACGCCGTGGAGACGTCCTTCGACGCGCTCCGCCGCGAGATCGGCGCCGACGACCAGAGCCCCGGCCGCCGCGCCTACGAGCGCTCGCGCCGCCTCCTGGAGCGCTGGCGCGCGCAGTACCCCGCGCAGCTCCCGCCCGTCTCCGAGGCCGAGGTGGAGACCGTCGCCGCCGACCTCGAGCTCTCTTCGGGCAACCTCCGCGAGGCGGAAGGTCACCTCACGCGCGCGACGCAGGCCACCCCCGCCGCCCGCGACGCCTTCTACCTCCTCGCGGAGATCGCGTGGCGGCACCACGACGGCGCCGAGGCCACGCGCCGGCTCCGCGCGGGCCTCGCCCTGCCGCTCGGCGCCAACGAGAGCGACTCGTTCTTCCGGCCGCAGTTCTCGGTGCGCCTCGGCCTGGCCGCGCGCGTCGCGGGCAACGCCGACGAGTCGCGCCGCCTGCTGCAGGAGGCCGGCGCCGCCCTCGACGCCCTCGCCCGCGCCAGCGCCGACCGGGAGCTCGCGATGGTTCAGCTCCAGCGCGCGGTGGTGGCCGACGCCCTCGGCGAGCCCGAGCGCGCCCGCGCGGCCCTGCGCGCCGCCCTCGACGCCGACGGTGACTCGCAGGAGGTGGCGGCCCGCGCCATCACCTCCTCGCTCGCGCACGGGCGCTGGGCCGACGCGCGCGATTTCTCCCGCACCGCCCGCGCGCAGCTCACCCTCGACCGCAACTGGCAGACGTACTTCGCGCTCTGGGGCGTCATCGCCGCACGCGTCGGCCACCTCGACGACGACGGCGGCGCGGGCCGCGCGCTCGAGGCGCTCACCCCGCAGGAGTCCAGCGCGTCGTGGACGGGTCGGCTGGCGCAGCGCTACACGGGCGCCATCGACCGCGCGCGCCTCGTCGGCTACGCGCGCACCACGGGCCAGCGCGCCGAGGCGCTCTTCTACGACGCCATGCTCAAGCGGGCCGCTGGGGACGCGAGCGCCGACGACGACCTCCGCGCCGTGCTCGCCACCGAGGTGATGCGCTACTGGGAGTTCGAGATGGCCTGGGAGATGCTCGAAGGGCGCGCTCCCTGAGTAGTTTCCCACGGAGGTACGCGGCCATCGCGTCGGCCCCCACCCGCGCTGCCGCGCGCCCCTCCCCCGCGGAGCGGTGGAGGCGGCTTCCCACGCCACGACGCGGGCGTTGCACAGGGAGGTTGGGCGTGGGCTGCTCGTGGGCACTCGCACCGCTGCGCTCGATCCGTCGCCCGCTGAAGCGTTGGCCACGCGTGGTCGGCGCGAACCCGAAGGCGCTTCGCTTCCCCTGGCCCCATGCGACGGAAGGCGCCTCGCTTCCCCTGGAACCTACGACCGCTGCCTGTCGCCCTGGCTCTTTCGAGGCGGAGTGCGACCGTCGGGCGGTGTTCGGCGTCTCGGCGTCGCAACCTCAGGGCCCCGTTGCGCCGCAGCGATGAGCAAAGCGGTGCGAGTGCCAACGAGCAGCCCACGCCCAACCTCCCTGTGCAACGCCCGCGTCGTGGCGTGGGAAGCCGCCTCCACCGCTCCGCGGGGGAGGGGCGCGCGGCAGCGCGGGTGGGGGCCGACACGATGCTCGCGTCCGTCCGTGGAGAAATACTGAGCGTCAGGGCAGGAGCGAGCGCGCGAGCTTCACGCAGTCGTACTCCGTGACGATGCCCGCGAGCCCCGCGCCGTCGAGCACGACGAGGCAGCCCGACTTGCGGGTGATGAGCAGCGCGAGGGCCTCGGTGACGGGCGTCTCCGCCGTCACCGTCACCACGTCGCGCGACATGATCTCGGCGACCAGGGGCGACGGGTCGCCCGGCTGGCGGCGCATCATCGCGCGGAGGAGCTCGCGGTGCGTGACGACGCCGACCACACGGTCGCCGTCCATGACGGGGAGGTGGCGGAGGCGGAAGCGGTCGAGGTCGTCGGTGGAGTCGCCGACGGCCTCGTCGTGCTGGAGCACGATCACGGTGCCAGTCATGAGGTCGGCGACGGTGCGGAGCGCGTGGTGGGTCACGGCGGGATTCGTCGCACGGAGGGGCGGGGCGGTGTCAAGCCAGCGAGCGCCGCGCCGTCGTAGCGCGTACCGACGGCTCGCCGCAGCGCTCCGCGAGCGTCAGTGGGTGGGGGGCGGGGCGCTCGGGCGCGCGACGGGCGTCGGCGCGTGGTCGGGCTTCGCCGGAACGACGGGCTTCGCGGCCTTCTCGGCCTCGGCCGTGACGGCGGCGCGGCGGGCTTCGAGCGCGTCGAGGTACGCGAAGAGCGCGGCGTCCACCGCGGCGGCCTGCGCGGCGTCGTCGTCGAGCTCGTCGGCGAGCGCCGCGCGGAAGCGGTTGAGCATCCCCACACAGCGCCCCCGCAGCGTGCCGAGCCCCGAGCGATCGGTGGGGGCGACGTCGGCCCGGCGGCGGAGGATCGCGTCGAGCTCCTTGCCCGCGCGGAGATAGTTCGCGCACCAGTCGTAGAGCGTGCGGCCGTCGGGCGTCGGGATCGCCTTCAGCTCCGCCTTCATCGCCGCCAGGTCGGGCTCGCGCCGCGCCGCCGCCGCGGCCTCATCGGCGTGCGAGCGCTTGAGCTCCGCCAGCTCGGGGATGAAGCGCTCGCGCACCGCCGTCAGCGTCGCCCGCAGCGCCTCCGACACCTTCGGCGCGCGCAGCACCGCCTCGGTCAAGTGCCAGATCGCGCCGCCGTAGCCGTCATGCACCCCGTCGGTCTCGGCGAGCTCGACGGCGAAGGGTTCGCCCCCCGCGGCGGCGGTGGGGGAGGCGACGATCTCCGTGAGGCGAGCGGCGAGCCGCGGCCCGTAGGAGCGGACGGCGTGGAGCTCGCCGTGCGTGGGGAGGCGCACCTGGACGAGGTCGCGTAGCCCGAGGTGCAGGTCGTTGAGGGTGAGAAACTGGTAGCTCATGCGACACGTCGTACCGCGCCACCCGACAACGCGGGAGGCGGGCGGCGGACGAATCCCAACACCGTACACCGGGCGCCGTCAGGGGCGTCGGGCGACACCCCGAACATGCCCGGGGGTGCCGTCGATGGGGTCGTCGGGCATGTTCGGAGTGTCTCGGGGCGTCGTCGACGGGGCGGGTGCGTCGGGGCGGGGATGGGCGGGTGCCCCGTCGGGGACGCGGTCGGGCATGTTCGGGGTGTCGCCCGACGCCCTCGGCGAGGTCGAGGCGTCACCCCGGGGAGGGCAGCAACGTCGTCGACGGCTGGATCCGCCGCGCGGGCACGGCCACGACACGCGACGAGGTCTTCGGCGCCGCCTCCGACGCGTCGGAGCCGGGCTGAGGCCGCCGCGCGCGAACTACCGCCGCGCCGCCGTGCGCGCCAACCGAACGCGCGCGAGCGTCCCCACCGGGATCACCTCCGCCCCCACCACCACGGCCACCGACAGCTCACGGGCGCTGGCGAGGGCGCAGAGCGCCTCGGCGTAGTCTTCGCGGAGCAGGTCGGCCCCGCGGGCGAGCGGCGCGAGCGCGGGGAGGCACAGCAGCCCGGGCGCGTGGGCGAAGGCCGGCACCCGCTGCCGCGCGCCCGCGCCGTCGTCGAGCGTGAGGGCGGGGTGGTGGTGCCCCAGGATGAGCGTTCCCCCGCGCGCCAAGGCCAGCGCCCGCTCACCGCGGAGGCGATCGATGTCCTCGTCGCCGTGGAGCACCACGTGAGGCCCCACCTCGGCGCAGGGCGTCACCTCCACCCCGCGCTTCACCAGCAGGTCATGGGCGCCGCGGTCGTGGTTGCCCGGCACCACCGTCAGCGCGCGCCCGTCGAGCGCGTCGAGGAGCGCGTCGAGCGGCGACCGATGCCCCCCGCGCGCCGCGAGCGCCGGGAGCCCGTGCACCAGGTCGCCCGCCACCACCACGCGCGCCACGTCGGCCCGCGCGAACATCGCCCGCAGCCGCCCGTGCAACCCGTCGTCGCCCTGCGTGGGGAGCGTGTACCCGCGGCGCTGCAACGTCTGCACGTAGCCCGCGTGGAGGTCGGCCACCACCAGCGCCTTCGCGGCCGCGAGGTAGGCGCCGCCCGGCGCGAGCAGCGAGACGCCCCCGTCGAGCACGGTCACGCGTCGCCACCGAGCGCAGCAGCGCGTTGGAAGAGGGCGTGGGCGGCGGCGGCGAGGGCGGCCTCCGGGTCGTCGGGGCGCACCGCGTCGCGCTCGGCCCACGCGAAGGCCGGAATCGACAGCGCCGACGGCGCGTCGAGGGTCGCCACCGCCCACGGCCGCGCCGCCATCGTGCGGAGCGTGCGCTCGGCGCGGGGGCCGTCGAGGGCCGTCCAGAGCGTGAAGCGGAGCGCGCGGAGCAGCACGTGGTCGGGGTCGTGCTTGCGCAGGACGTCGTAGAGGAGCCCGGGGGTCACGGTGCCGCGCCCGCGCTCGGGGGTCCAGAGCTGCGAGACGCGCGCGACCTCGCGGAAGTACGCGCCGGCGAGCGCGCTCCCGTCGAGCGAGTCGAGCAGGTCTTCGAAGAGTTGTTCGGGGCCGAACCATCGGCGGAGGGTGGGCTCGTCGGGCGCGTCGCGGAGGCCCGCGAAGGTCGTCACCGCGCACTCGTCGGTGGCGGCCACCTCGGCGCCCAGCCCCGTGTCGCGGCGGGCGCGGGTGGCGACGGCCCGCGCGATCACCTCGTTGGCGGTCGACCCGGCGAGCGTGAAGGCCACGACGTGGAGACCTCGCTTGTCGCGCACGAGCTCCACCACGAAGCGCGCGGGCGACGGGAGCCGCGACGTCGCCCGTTGCGTGCGGGCGAGGCGAAGCACCGCGCGGGCGTTGTCGTCACCGCTCCCGAGGGCCGCGCGCACACCGGCGACGCGGGCGGGCTCGGCGGGCAGGTCGAGGGCGGCGTCGAGCGCTTCGAACACGCGCTCACACGCCGCGGAGACCCGCTCGCTCTGCGCGGCGCGCGCACCGGCCCACGCGGGGACGGTGGTCTCTCGCCCCCGGTCGGGCCGCACCTGCACCTCCGCCCCCGTCATCGACGCGACCCGCCAGGTGCGGGCGCCGAGGACGAAGCGATCGCCCACCTCCAGCATCGCCGCGAAGCGACCTTCGATCTGGCCGACGGTGAAGGTTCCGTTGCGCACGGCGACGGTGAGGTCGCCGACGATGGCGCCGACGGCTTGCAGGTAGCGCCGCAGCGAGCGCTTGCTCGACAGCGCGTACTGCACGCCGTCGGTGGTGATGCGGGCGAGCTCGGGGTAGGCCGAGAGGCCGTCGCCGCCGGTCGCGAGGAAATCGATCACGGCGTCGAGGTCGTCGTCGTCGAGGTCGTGGAAGGCCCACGACGCGCGCAGCGTCGCGGCGAGCTCGTCGCGCGTGCACGGGGCGAGGGCCACGCGGCCGAGCGCCGCTTGCACGCACACGTCGAGGTCGTAGGCGCGGAGGTCGACGTCTTCGAGGTCGCCCGCGCGCGCGGCGGTGAGGGCGGCGGCGCAGCGGACGAGGTCGAGGGCGCTCGTGGCCACCAGCGTCGCGCGCGGCGCCTGGCCCGGACGGTGGTCGGCGCGCCCCGCGGCCTGCACCAGCCGCGTGACCGACGGAGGCGACGCGAGCACCAGCACGCGCGAGACGGCGGGGAGGTCGACGCCGGTCTCCAGCCCGCTCGTCGCCACCACCACGCGGAGGGTCTGGTCGCGCATCCCCGACGCGACGGCGCCGCGCTCCTCCGCGGAGAGCGAGCCGTGGAAGCACGCCACCGTCACGCGGGCGGGCAGCACGTCGCGGAGCGCGAGGGTCCACTGCTCGGCGCGGGCGCGGGCGCCGACGAACACCAGCGTCGCCCCCGCGTTGGTCGCCGCGGCCCGCGCCACCGTGGGGAGCGCCACGCGCCACGTCCACCCCGCGCTCGGATACGCGTCGTCGAGCGCCGGGTCGGCGAGGTCGAGGAGGGGAGCCACCGCGCCGCCCGCGGACACCACCCGCGCGTCGGGCGCCACCCACGCCGCGAGCTCGGCGAGGGGGCGCGCCGTGGCGCTCAGCGCGAGGCGCCGTGGTGCGGGTCGACCGCGCAGCCGTAGGAGCGTCGCGAGCGTCTCCAGCGTCACCGACAGCAGCGCGCCGCGCTTGCCCGCGGCGAGGAGGTGGGCCTCGTCGAGGACGACGTGCGCGACGCCGTCGAGGATGTCGCGCGTGTCGGTGGCGAGCATCACCGCGAGGGTCTCGGGCGTGGTCACCAGCACCTCCGGGGGCGAGCGGCGGATCTTCGCCCGCTGGGTGGTGGTGGTATCGCCCGTGCGCACCTCGACGCGGGCGCGGACGTCGAGGGCCTCAGCCATCGCGCGGATGCGCTCGGCCTGCGCGTCAGCAAGAGCGCGGACGGGCGTGAGGTACAGCACGCGCACCCGACGGATTTCAGCGTCGATGTCAACGCCCTCGTCGAGAGAAGCGAGGAGCGGGAGCATCACCGCCTCGGTCTTGCCGTTGCCCGTCGGTGCCGTCACCAGCAGGTGCCCCGGGGTGCGCAGCGCTTCGAAGACCCGCGTCTGTACTTCGGTCGGTTGCAGGCCCCGCGCTTCGAACCATCCGCGCACCCGAGCGGCCCCATCGAGCGAGGCGACGCGGCCGCGAACGGGAGCGTGTCGTACGCCCACACCGCTCGATTCCAGCGTCGGGCGCCGCTGTGACGTACCCATCGGAGGGCGTCGGGTGTACCAGCGGACGGGACGGATGAACAGCGGTCCCCGGCGACCTTCCCCGGCGCTGAAGATTTGTCATCACGGGGGTGATGGTTTCGAAGAGGGATCGTGGTAGGGTCCGGTTCGTGGAGGTTGTGCTCCGCAAGCTAGGCCCGAAGCCAGGGCGTCCCGTCATCGGGAGACTCGTGCGCGCACCGCGCCGCGGGGCGGTCGTGGTGATTGAGTTCCCCGACGGCCTCCACGAGTACGTGACGACGCCTGTCCGCCGTATCCTGCGCGTGGCGGGTCTCGAGGTCTATTACCTCCAGACCACCAACAGCCGGTACCGCCTCGAGGTGCGCCGCGCGACCTCGACGCCGTCCGAGTCGTCGCAGGCCCGGTAGCTCAGCGCCGCGTCAGTCCCGCATCGACGACGGCCGTGAGGCGATCGACGAGGCTCGCGCACACCCCCGCCAGCCAGGCGAAGCGCTCGGGCTTCGGGTCGCCGGTCTCCTCGTCCATGTAGAGGTCGCGGTTGAGCTCCACCTGGACGGCGTGGAAGCCTTCGTGGACTCGCCCCCAGCGCGCCGTCGTCGCGCCGCCGCGGTACGGGTCGTCGTGGCGAACGCTCAGCCCCGCCGCGCGGAAGTGCTGCTCCACCGCGTCGATCAGCGGGCGCGCCGCGGTGCTCTTGCCCCGCGTGCCGGGCACCACGTCGGCCCGGCGGATCACGTCGCCGCGGGCGGTCTTCCCCGTCGAGGGCATCGAGTGGGCGGCGAGGAGCACCACGTCCCGGTGCTCGCTGCGAAGCCGCGCGAGCTCGGCGGCGAGCGCGCGGTGGTAGGGCCGGTGGTACCGCGCCAGCCGGTCTTCGAACTCCACCCGGGTGAGCGGCCGTCGCAGCGCCGCGCGACCCTCGCCGCTCTCGCGCCACACGACGCCCCGCGGGTGCTCGCCGCCCGGCGCCCCCGCGCCCGTCACCGTCCACTCGTCGACGTCGTCCTCCGCGCGGTTGAGGTCGACGACGTAGCGGGAGAGCTCCGCGGCGAGCAGCGTCGCGCCGTGCGCCGGCGCCTCGCGGTAGAGCGCGTCGACCCACGGATCGGCGTCGCGCCGCACGGACTCGGCGCTCACCGCGAGGAGCCCGCGCACCTCGGCCGGGAGCGCGAGGCCCGCGTGCGGCACCTCCACCAGCACCGGCCCCGACCTCCCGCGCGGGCGCTCCACCCGAAACACGGCGTCACGCTCCAAACACCGCGCGGATCATCACGCGCAGCAGCGTCTCGAGCCCACTCGGGTCGCCCACCGCGGGCCCTCCGCCCCACGAGGCCTCGCCGAGCGCGAGGCGGAGCTCCGCGTAGCGCCGCCGCTCCTTGCGCTGGGCGTCGACGCGCGCGAGGGCCGTCCCCTCCAGGCCGCGCTCCCGCACGCGGGCCGCCATGCGCTCGAGCTCGCCGGCGTCGAGCCAGTAGCCGTGCTCGATGCACACGTCGAGGATGACGCCCGTCCCCGCGGCGAAGTTCACGCGGTTCATCAGCGTCGCGCAGCGGGGGCAGCGGTGGTAGCGGACGCGCCAGCCCTCGTCGAAGAGGGCGGGCTCGGCGTCCTCCGCGGGGGCCTTCGACGCGCGGTCGATCATCCACCCGCCGAGCACCAGGTGATCGACGAAGATCCCTCGGCACGTCGGGCACCCGAGCACGCGCGCGTCGCCGAGGTCTCTCCCTTCGAGCGGAACGCCGCACGACGGACACATCGGCTCGACCGACGGCGTCGCCGCGGCGCCGGTCATCCGCCCGCAGCGTTCGCAGCGCGCCTCGCCGACCCCCACGCGCGCCTGACAGCCCTCGCATCGCGTCGCGACGAAGCGCGTCGCGCAGCGCTCGCACGCGGCGGCGTCCACCGGGATCGCCGCGCGGCACCCGGGGCACGCGAAGGTCACCGCCTCCGCGTCGATCTCGCGCGCGATCACCCCGGCGCACTGCGGGCAGCGCGGGTCGCGCCACGCGCTCCCCGTCGGCTGCGCCACCGGGCCGCAGCGAGCGCAGCGCCACGTCCCGCTCACGTCGCGAGCTCCCGCGCCGCCCGGTCGAGCCAGGCCGTGAGCGCAGGGTCGGGCGCGCGCGGCGACACCTCACACGGCGCGAGCCACGCGTCGCCGTGCTCGTCCGCGCCGCGCACCCGCAACACCACGCCGTCGAGCACGCCGAAGCGCCCGTCGCGCGCGAGCAGCGGGAGCACGTCGGGCCCGGTCGAGCGCCGCGGCGCCGCGCACCAGCCCATCGCCGCTCCCGACGGGAGCCGCGCGCGCCAGCCCGCCACCTGATGGTCGACGGGGTCGCGCGTCGGGCCCACGTGCGCGGCGAGCCAGGCGCGCACCGTCCCCTCCCCTTCACCTTCGGGGAGCGTGAGGTGCTCGCGCCGAAGCGCCTCGCGGAGGGCCGCGAGGGGCGTCTCCACATCGACATCGACGAGGCGCGAGCGGGCGTCCACGCGGATGCCGACGGGCGCCACCGGCCCCGCGCCCACGGGCTCGTTGCGCGACGGGACGAGCGCGCCGCGCACCAGGATGCCGCGCGGGTCGGCGGCCCGGCGGAGCGCGTCGAGGAGCTGCACGCCCGCCCCCCACTCCAGCCCCATCACGCCGCGCTTCGATCGCCCGACGCCGTGGTGGTGGGCGACCGTCCCGCCGGCGCGATGCGCCGCTTCGAGCGCGCGGGCCCACGTGCGGTCGTAGGTGGCGACGGCGTCGGCGTCGTCGGGCGACGCCCCCGCGAAGGTGAAATAGATCGAGCAGCCGTCGGGGTACGCGTGGCTCATGTGGGCCATCACAAACCCGCCCCCGCCGAGCGCCTCGCGGACGTCGTCGTAGAGCTTCTCCAAGTGCGACCAAGGCGCGGCCACCTCCATCGTGTCGACCCACACGCCGCGCGCGTAGGTGGGCGGCTGCCGGTAGCTCACGGCGTGGCGGCGCACGAGCCAGCGCTTCCACGGCGCGTCGCCGTTGTCGCGCCCGCCGTGCGACACGCAGATCGAACGGGCGCGCGCGACCGCGTCCTCGACGGGCTCCTCGCCCGCGTGCTCGAAGACCACGAGCAGCAGCGAGCGGCCGTAGATGCCGTCGGCCACGAGGTGCGCGGCGGCGTTGAGCGCCTTCGGGTGATCGAGCACATGCCGGAGCAGCGCCTCCACCCGCGGCTGCGTGCGGCCGGGCGACGGGGCGTCGGGGCTCCGCGGCTCGCGCTTCTCCGAGCCCTGCAGGAAGAGCCACGTGTCGAAGGGGTCGTACAGCCGCGTCACCGCCGGCCGCAGCCCCGCTTGATAGAGCGCCCGCAGCGTCTCCCACGCGTCGCGCATCGACCCGTACGTGAACGCGAGCCCGAGGTGCCCCGTCGGCGCGGGCCACACCCGCAGCGTCGCCCGCGTGAGGAAGCCGAAGGTCCCCTCGCTCCCGACGAGCAGCGCGCGGTGGTCGATTTCGCCCGCGCGGGGCGCCCCGGCGTTGAAGCCCGAGCCGTCGCCGAGCACGCCCTCGACGCCGAGCACCATGTCCTCGATCTTGCCGTAGCGCCCCGAGCACTGGCCTGCCGAGCGCGTCGCCACCCAGCCCCCGACGGTGGAGCAGTAGATGGACGAGGGGAAGTGACCGAGCGTCGCCCCGCGCCGGCGCAGCTTCTCCTCCAGGTGCTCGCCGAGGATGCCCGCGTCGACCACGCACTGCCCCGTCGCAAGGTCGACCGAGTGGAGCGCGCGCATGCGCTTCATGTCGACGGCCACGACGTCGCCGCCCGACTGGATCGCCCCCACCACGCCGCTCCCGGCGCCGTAGGGGATGAGGGTGATCCCGCGGCCCGCGGCGAGGCGGAGGAGCTCGGCGAGGTGCGCGTCGGTCTCGGGCCACACCACCGCGCGCGGGCCCGCCGGGCGCGGGAGCGACGCGCGGGTGGCGAGGAGCTGACGCGGCCAGAGGTCGTGGGCGTACGCGCTGCGGTCGGCGGCGTCGACGGAGACGTTGCGGGCGCCGAAGACGGCGGCGAGGTCGCGGGCGAGAGGGTCCATGCGATCGCCGGGAGTGTCTCCCGCGGAGGGAGGCGCGGGCAATGACTACGATGCGCCGAGCGCTACTCCTTGGCGGAGGGCTTCCGGGCGGCGGACTTCTTCGCGGCCTTCTTCGGCGCGGCGGCGGGCGCCGGGGGCTTTGCAGCAGGCTTCTTCTTCAGCGCGCGCGGCGGGAGCAGCTCGTCGTCGACGTCCACCCGACGCGCCATGAACACCGCCGCGTCGAGCTTCTGGAAGTGCCGCGCGCGGTAGAAGGCCACGGCCTGCTTGTTGTTCTCCGCCACCTCCAGGACGAGGTGTGTGCAACCCCTCACCCGCGCGAGGTGCTCGAGCTGCTCCAGCAGAAACGACCCCACGCCCCGCCCCTGGTAGTCGGGGTGGACGGCGAGCTCCTCGACGAACATCGGGCGCATCCCGCGGCGCGTGAAGAAGTTCTCGTTCATCCAGTTGTCCGAGCCGGTGATCTCCGCGGCGCACTCGGCGTACCCGACGATCTCCGCGTCGTCGCCCTCGGCCCCCGCTTCGAAGAGCAACTGCTCGACCCCCTCCTCCTCGTACACCTCCAGGAAGCGCCGCTTCGACCGCGGCCGCTGGTACTCCACCGTCTCGCGGTTCACCGTGCGGAAGCACAGCTTGAGAAACTCCCACGCGCGGTTGAGGTCGCGCCGGTGGATGCGCCGCACGCGGATCACGGGCTCGGCCGCGGCGCTGCGGCTCTTCTTCGGCGTGGGGGCTTCGGGCTTCTGGGTCTCGTCGGCCATGGCGTTCTGGTGGCGGCACTATACCCACGCGCCCCCTCGGGGTGTCGCGTATCCTCACCGCCGCCACGCCATGACCGCCCCCGAGACCCCCTTGCGCGACGCCCTCCGCCGCGCCCGCGCCGCCCAGAAGACCCTCGCGCGGAGCTCCACCGCCCAGCGCGACGCCGCCCTCGACGCCATCGCCCTGCGCCTGGAGGCCGCCCGCGACGCCGTCCTCACCGCCAACGCCGCCGACGTCGCCGCCGCGACGCACCTCGACGCCGCGATGCGCGACCGGCTCCTCCTCACGCCCGCCCGCTTCGACGGCGTCGTGGCGGCGGTGCGCGCCCTCCGCGGCCTGCCCGACCCCCTCGGCGAGGAGCGCTTCCTCCACGAGCGCCCCAACGGCCTCCGGGTGTACCGCCGCCGCATCGCCCTCGGCGTCATCGCCGTCATCTACGAGGCCCGCCCCAACGTCACCGTGGAGGCCGCGTCCATCGCCCTCCGCGCGGGCAACGCCGTCGCCCTGCGCGGGGGCTCGGAGGCCGTCCGCACCAACACCGCCCTCGCCGAGGCCGTCCAGCAGGGCGTCGCCGACGCGGGGCTCCCCGCCGACGTGGTGGTCTTCCTCCGCGACACGTCCCGCGAGCGGGTAGCCGAGCTCCTCGGCGCGGCGGGGCTCGTCGACCTCTGCATCCCGCGGGGTGGCCACAAGCTCATGGACTTCGTCGACGCCCACGCGCGCGTCCCCGTCATCCGACACGGCGCGGGCGTGTGCCACGTGTACGTCGACGCGGCGGCCGACCTCGCCATGGCCACGGAGATCGCCTTCAACGCCAAGGTTCACCGCCCCGGCGTGTGCAACGCGATGGAGACCCTCCTCGTCCACGAGGCCGCCCTCGACGGGCTCGCCGCGCAGCTCGGCCCGCGGCTCGTGGCGGCGGGCGTCGAGGTGCGGGCCGACGCCCCCGCGGGCGCGGCCTTCGCGCGGGCGGGCGTGACGACGCGCGCCGCGAGCACGGAGGATTGGGACACGGAGTTCCTGTCCCTGGTGCTGGCCGTGAAGACGGTGGCGAGCCTCGACGAGGCCATCGAACACGTTGGACACCACGGCACCGAGCACTCCGCCGCCATCGTCACCCGCGACGAGGCCGCCGCCGAGCGCTTCCTCTCCGACATCGACGCCTCCTGCGTCCTCTGGAACGCCTCCACCCGCTTCAACGACGGCGGCGAGCTCGGGCTCGGGGCCGAGATCGGCATCTCCACCAGCCGGATGCACGCCTTCGGCCCGATGTCCCTCCGGGAGCTGACGGCGGAGAAGTTCGTCGTGCGGGGGGCCGGTCAGGTGCGTCGGTGATTGTGTCCGCGGCGTCGGGGCCGATATGCTCCCCGCACGCCGCATGTTTCGCCTGGCCACCTTCAACGTCCGCGATTTCTTCGACGACGCCACGCCCTTCGTGATCGGCGGCCTCGACCGCGACGGCTTCGGCCAGTGGGCCCAGCGCCGCGCCCGACAGCTCTACCACCGCAAGATCGAGTCGGTCGCCGCCATGGTGGCCCGCCTCGACGCCGACGTCATCGCCTTTCAAGAGATCGAAGGCCCCCAGGTGCTCGACGCCGTCCGGGCGCACCTCCCGCACCACGGCCACTACCTCCCCGCGGTCGCCGGCCACGCCGACGCGCGCGGCATCGCCTGCGGGATCCTCTCGCGCTTCCCGATCACCAGCGTGGAGGTGCACGGCGTGGGGCAGCTCGCCTTCCCCACCTTCGCCGAGGGCGATTCGAAGCCCTTCGCCTCCCGCCTCGACTCGCGGCGCGGCGTGCTGGAGGTCACCGTCACCCTCCCCGACGCCACCACCCTCACGCTCCTCGCCGTCCACCTGAAGTCCGCGCGTCCCATCCCTCGCCTCGACGCCCGCGGCGCCCCGGTGGACGAAGAGGGCCACTACGCCGCCGCCGAGGGCCACGCCCGCGCCGCCGTCCTGCGCATCGCCGAGGCCCTCCACCTCCGCTCGCGCGTCGAGGCGAGGCTGCTGCGGGAGGGCCGCGCGCAGCTCGCCGTCCTGGGTGACTTCAACGACATCGCCGAGTCGCTCACGCTGCGCACGGTGGCGGGGGAGCTGGCCGAGCCCCCGCGGGGCCGCAACGCCGACCTCGACGTCGCGACCTCGCTCGAAGGCGGCGTGCTCCACCACTGCGCCCGCGCCGTCTCCGCCGCCGACCGCTACACCATCCTCCACCGCGGGGCGCGCGTGCAGGTCGACCACATCCTCGCGAGCCGCTCGCTCTGGCGGCGCTTCCGCGGGGCCCGCGTGCACAACGAGGAGCTCCGCGACGCCGGGGGCGACGGCCGCGAGGAGGTCGAGTCCGACCACGCGCCCGTGCTCGCGTGGTTCGAGTAGCGCGATGAAGGGGCTCTACTGCGACGGCGCGTCGGTGAGGCTGCGCCGCGACCTCCCCGAGGTGGTCGCGGCGGAGGGCGAGGTGGTGCTCCGCGTGCGGGCGGTGGGCCTGTGCGACACCGACCTCCAGCTCGCGCGCGGCTACCTGGGCTTCCGCGGGGTGCTCGGCCACGAGTTTGTCGGCGACGACGCGCGCGGCGACCGCTGGGTGGCGGAGATCAACCACGCCTGCCGCCGCTGCGACACCTGCCTTGCGGGCCGCCCCACGCACTGCCCGAAGCGCACCGTCCTCGGCATCGTGGGCCACGACGGCGCCATGGCCGAGCGCGTCGCCGTGCCCCGCGACAACCTCCACGCCGTGCCCGCGGCGGTGAGCGACGAGGAGGCGGTGTTCGTCGAGCCGCTGGCCGCCGCGTACCAGATCCTGGAGCAGGTGCGCGTCGGGCGCGGCGACCGCGTGGCGGTGCTCGGCGACGGCAAGCTCGGGCTCCTCTCCGCGTGGGTGCTCCGCACGGCGAGCGAGCGCGTCACCCTCGTCGGGCGCCACCGCCACAAGCTCGCGCTCGCGGGCGACAGCATCGCACAGCGGACGACCGACGACGTCGCCGACCTCGCCCGTGCGTGCGACGTGGTGGTCGACGCGACGGGCTCTCCCACGGGCTTCGCCGCCGCGCTCTCCCTCGCTCGGCCGCGCGGCACCGTCGTGCTCAAGACGACCGTGGCCGCCGAGCACACGCTCTCCCTCGCGCCCGTGGTGATCGACGAGCTCACCGTCGTCGGGTCGCGCTGCGGGCCCTTCCCGAAGGCGATCGACGCCCTCGCGCGCAAGGTGATCGACGTGCGGCCGCTGCTCGCCGCGCGCTACCCGCTCGACGACGCCGAGGCGGCTTTTGCGTACGCGTCGCGCAAGGGTGTCGCGAAGGTGATCCTCGACGTGGTGTAGGCCTCAGGGCCAGGGGGCGGCCTCGCGCATCGGCGCGATGGGGGCCACCGGGTCGAAGCGGAGGATGGTGCCGCGGTCGCCGAACGCGAGCCCGATGACGCGCCCCGCGACGGCGTCTTCGACGAAGGCGAGCGCGTGCAGGTCGCGGCGCGTCTGCGTGGCCACCTCCGTGAACGACACCCCGCCGTCGCGCGACACCAGCAGCACGCCGCACTCGCCGGCGACCCAGAGGGCGCCGTCAGGCGAGGCCGCCACGCAGTTGAGGTCGTCGGCGACGGCGCCGCGGGCGAAGCGCCAGCGCGTGGTGCCGTGCGGCGCGAGGTGGGCGCGCAGCAGCATCCCCTCGGGGCCGCAGAGGAGCGCGTGGCCCTCGGCGTCGACGCGCAGGCCGGCGACGTCCACCGCGTCGAGGCCGGCGAAATCGTGCGACTCCGCGCGCCAGGTGACGCCGCCGTCGTGCGTGCCGAAGAGTCGCGTGCGCACGGGGATGCGCCGCTCGTCGAGGTCGTGCGAGACGAGCCACCCCCGCCGCGCGTCGCGGAAGTACAGCCCGAAGGGCGTCGCCCCCGGGATCGCCATCGGCGACCAGCTCCGGCCGCCGTCGACGGTGGTGAGGAGACTCTCGCCCGCGCACACCAGGAAGCCGCGCGCCGGGTCGGTGAAGTGCACCTGCGTGTACAGCGCGCCGGCCTCGAGCCCGCGCGCCCGATCGCCGGCCATGAGCACCTCCCAGAAGGCGCCCCCGT
Organism: Polyangiales bacterium; assembly: GCA_044375895.1. Classification (GTDB taxonomy): domain Bacteria; phylum Myxococcota_A; class Polyangia; order Polyangiales; genus CAISKJ01. Next base: position 17,662 of record JBILLV010000031.1, read on the forward strand.
CGGTCGAGCGCCAGAGCACGCCGGTGTCGTCTTCGCCCTGCGCGCCGCACGCCCAGACGTGGCGCTCGTCGAGGGCGCACACGGCGAAGAAGTGGTGCGCGTCGGGGTCGCGCGGGTCTTGCCGCGTGAGCTCGCGGAGGCTGCGGGCGCCGTCGCGCGACACCATGAGCCCTCCTGGAGCGCTCGGGCCGCCGAGGGCGAGCCAGAGCGTCGCGCCAGGAGTGACGCACGCGTCGGCGATAAGCGGACGCGGTGAGAAGGACCTCGATCTGCGTACGGGAGGGATCACCGTCGGGGCGAAGGAGTATTCATCAACCGGCGCCAAACGGAGCGAAAGCTTCTGTCTACCTGTCGATTTTTTCGCGCGGCACCATTGGAAGAGCGCACCACAGGCGGACGCCCCCTGGGACGCCCTTGACGAAGACTCACGATTGCTTCACGCACCGACGTTGAAGGCGTCGAGGCCCCAGCACCACACGATGAGCTTCACCATCAACGACCGCTGCACGGGCTGCTCGGCCTGCGCCCTCGTCTGCCCGACGGGCGCGATCCGCGGAGACCACCAGGGCCTCCACGTCATCGATCCGGCGCGCTGCATCGACTGCGGCGCCTGCGGGGTCACGTGCCCCGCGGAGGCGGTGCTCGACCACCTCGGGGCGGTGTTCTCGCTCCACGAGGCGCCGATGGGAACCTTCGCGTGGGTCGACCTGGCGGCTTGTACGGGCTGCGGTTGGTGCCAGACCGTGTGCCTCTGGGACGCCGTCGCGCCGGCCTTCGTGCGCACCGCGGACGGCCAGCTTCGGGTCGCCGCCGTGGACGAAGCCGGCTGCATCGCGTGCGGCGCGTGCGAGCTCGAATGCCACGCGGGCGCCATCGCCGTGCTCCGGCCGAGCGACCCCCGCGTCGCGCTGTGGCGGGCGCGCAACGAGCGCTTCCTCCGTGAAGCGGCGCCGGGGGAGACCTCCCCGCGACACCCCGACGTGGTGTAGCGTCCGCGCGATGGACGAAGCGACCGCCGCGACCGAAGCCCCCGCACCGCCCCCGGCGCCGACGCACCCCGACGTCCTCCGCATGGACAACGCCCACGCCCGCGGCGACTTCCACGAGGCCCGCGCGCTCGCCGGACGCCTCGCCGCGAGCGAGGACGTCGCGCTGCGGGAGAAGGGTCAGGGCATGCTCGAGCGGCACCGGGTCGACCCGGTGATCGTGGCGGTGCTGGTGGCGACGGGCGCGCTCATCGTGGCCCTCGCGGGGATGTACCTGGGGCACCCGCACCCGGCGGGGGCGCGGCGGGCACGATCGGCAGACGCCGGTGCTCCGCATGGCGCGCATAGGTAGCGCGCACGACGTCGGACATGAGGTCGAGGAAGGCCGGGTCGTCGTTGACGGCCTTCGCCCGCGCGACGGGGAGGTCGAGCTCCCGGCAGGTGTCGAAGGCCTCGCGGTCGAGGTCCCAGAGCACCTCCACGTGGTCGCACACGAAGCCGATGGGGCAGAGCACGACGGCCTTCATCTCCGCCCGTTCGGCGCGGAGGAGGTCGTTCACGTCCGGGCCGAGCCACGGGTCTTCGGGGCGCCCGCTGCGCGACTGGTAGGCGAGGGCCCACTCGTTGGGCAGGCGGAGCAGCGCCATCACCGCGCGGGCCGACGCTTCGAAGTGCTCGCGGTACATGCTCTCCCGGGCCATCGGCGTCGGGATGCTGTGCGCGGTGAACACCACCGTCGCGTCGCCCCGCACCGCCTCCGGGAGCCGCTGGAGCGCGTCGGCCACGTGCGACGCGTTGGCGGCGATGAAGCCCTCGTGCACGTACCAGTCGGGGACGAAGGTCACCTGCACGTCGGCGAGGCCGCGGCGGGCGAGCTCGGCGCGCGCCTCGGCGACGTTCTGCTTGTACTGCCCGCAGCTGGAGTACGTCTTCTGCGCGGCGGTGACGAAGCCGATGGCGCGGCGCACGCCCGCGGCGCTCATCTCCGCGAGGGTGTCGGCGAGGTAGGGCTTCCAGTTGCGCATCCCGACGTACACCGGGAGCTCGGGGCCGAAGCGCCGGAGCCGCTCGGCGAGTCCGCTCGCCTGGCGCAGCGTGAGCTCGGTGATGGGCGAGACGCCCTGGAAGTGCTCGTAGTGGTGGGCCACCTCCTCGACGCGCTCGGGCGACACCCGGCGGCCGCGGAGCACGTTGGCGAGGAAGGGGCGGATGTCGTCCATCCCCTGAGGGCCTCCGAAGGAGACCACGAGGACGGCGTCGAAGGGCTTCGTCTGCATCGGTCGCTTGAGATGCTCGGCGGGTGCCGTCGGCGTCACTCGACCGGCGCCGCGGGGTCGCTGTCCCCGGGCGCGCTGGCGGCGACGGCGCGCGCCCACCACGCCTCGAAGCCCTCCGTGCGCGCGAGGTCGCGGAGGCCGGGGAGCGCCGCCGCCCGCACCGACTCGCGCGCGATCTCACGGATGCCGAGGTCGTCGAGGGCGGCCCCGAGGGTGTCGCCGCCGATCGCCGTGAGGGTGGCCTCGAGCTCGGCGCGGATCGCCTCGCGCACCTCGGGTCGCGCGAGGTTGTGCGCCACGACGCGGGGCCCGCGGGCGTCGATGTCGTCCCACTTCGTCTTCGCCGCGCCCTTCGCGGCCTCGGCCTCGGTGGTCTTGAGGGCTTTTTCGAAGAGGGCGAGGCGGCGCTTGCCGATGGCCTTCGCGGTGTCTTCGCTCCGGAGCCGCTCGGCGATGCGCGTCTGGACGTTGCCCACGGCGATGTCGACGTAGTCGCGGACGCGCTCCTGGAGGCGCTGCTGCACCTCGTCGCCGATCGATCCGATGAGCGAACCCGCCGCCTTGGCGCCCCACCCGAAGGCGCCGCGGAGGCCCCCCTGGCCGGCGGCCTTGTTGTCGCTGAGGGCGCTGCTGGCCTTCTGGACGAAGCTGGTGAGGGCCTCGCTGAGCATCGCGCGGACGGCCTCGCGGACGCGCTCGTTGGCCACCATCTCGTCGACCCACTTCTGCGGGATGGGCCGCGGTCGACCGAGGCGCTCGCGCAGCGCCGCGGTGAGGTCGTCGGGGAGCCAGCGGCCGAGCACCACCTCGCTCTTCGAAGCGCGCTCGAGGAGGCGCTCGCGCAGGGGGATGAGCACGCGCTTCTGCCAGCGGGCCGCGCGCTCGGGCTCGGCGAGCGCGTCGAGGGCAGGGAGCACGCGGTCGACGTCGAGGAGGTCGCGCAGGGGGCGCCCGCAGGCGTGGTCGAAGGTGAGGTCGATGAGCTCGAGGAGGAGCGCGTCGTCGAGGTGGGGCATCGCGGCGGCGACGCTATCACGGCGCGCGCCGCGCGAGACTTTTCAGATGGCGGGGTCGGCGTCGGGCGCGGTGGCGGCGACGGCGTCCGCGAGGCGCCCCGGGAGCGCGAGCCCCTCGCCGATGCGCCGGGGGTGCGTGAGGGCGTGGTGGAGGATCGCGTGGGCCCGTGTGGCCGCCGCCCGGACGCTCTCTCCGCGGGCGAGGAGCGCGGCGATGAGGGCCGAGAGGGAGCAGCCGAGGCCGTGCATCGCGGGCACCTCCAGGCGCGGCGAGCGGATCTCGATGAGCTCGCCGCCTTCGAGCAGGAGGTCGACGGACTCGGCTCCGGTGAAGTGGCCGCCCTTGAGGAGGACGGCCTTGGCGCCGAGGCCCGCGATGGCCTTGCAGGCGCTCTTCGCGTGGGCGATCGTGCGCACCTGGCGGCCCGAGAGGCGCGCGGCCTCGTCGCGGTTGGGGACGATGAGCGAGGCCAGGGGGACCACCTCGCGGACGAAGGCGGTGAAGCCCGAGTCGTCGAGCAGCGCGCGGCCGAGCGTGGGGTTGATCACCGGGTCGACGACGACGTGCGGGAGGGCGGCCGTGCGGAGCGCGTCGGCGACGATCTCGACGACGGCGGCGTTGCCGAGTGCGCCCGTCTTCGCGGCGCGGGGCGCGATGTCTTCGAAGACGGCGTCGAGCTGGGCGCGGACGGCTTGCGGGCGGAGCGGATCGGCCTTGCGAACGCCGCGCGTCCCCTGAGCTGTCACGACGGTGATGACGCTCGCGCCGTGGACCTCGAGGGCTTCGAAGGCGCGGAGGTCGGCCTGGATCCCGGCGCCGCCGGAGGAGTCGCTCCCCGCGATGGTGAGCGCGGTGAGCGTCGGTGTGGGGGTGATGAGCATGAGGGGCGGTGCGGCCCCGGAGGGTACTACGACGGTGCCCCGCCGCGGAGGAGACAATCGTCGCGGTGGGGTCGCGCGGCGGCTACTCGAGCTCGGCGGTGATGGAGAGGGTGGAGCCTTGCACCTCGCCGCCCACGACCGAACCCGTGCGGGTGTAGGTGCAGTTGGTGTCGTCGCCGTCGAGGTCGCCGATGGCGTAGGCGGTGTAGGCGGTGCCGTCCGCGGTGACGGCGGTGAGCGCGGGAGACGCGTAGGCGTAGTAGTGGGCCGAGTCGAGGGAGAAGCCGATGGCGGCCCAGGCGGGGTTGGAGTTCCAGAGGGAGAGGTTGGCGGGAAACTTCGCCGACCCGGGGTTGGTGCCCGGAGTCAGCGCGTTGGCGTTGACGAAGGACGAGACCCCCCGCTCCACAGCGCCCTGGAAGTAGGTGAGCTGCCCCTGGTAGATGCGCGCGAGGTTGCCCCCCGCCTCGGCCGTCTTCGAGCGCTTCACGTAGCGGGTGAACGCCGGGATCGCCACGGTCGCGAGGATCCCGAGGATCACCACCACCACCATGAGCTCGACCAGCGTAAAGCCCCCGCGCTGGCGGGAATGGGAAATCTGCATGGAACGCGTCGCCTCCTCCGCGGTGATGGGTCGAACCGTCGACCCTTCCTCCGGAGCGACGAATCAATCGCCATGCCAGAGTGGAATAGAGGTGTTTTCGATGAACGAGGGGCGGGAGAGTGTCGCGGCGCGTCGGTCGCGTGACGAGAATTGTCAGCGCGAGGTGTCGGCGCTCATTCGAGCTCGGACGTGATGCCGATGTTGGAGCCCTGGAGCTCGCCGCCGGCAATGGAGCCGATGCGGTTGTAGGTGGAGTCGGTGTTGTCGCCGTCGAGGTCACCGATGGCGTAGGCGGTGAAGGCGGTGCCGTCAGCCGTGACCGCGGTGCTGGCGGGGCAGGCGTAGGCGTAGTAGTGGGCCGAGTCGAGGGAGAAGCCGATGGCCGTCCACGCCGTGCTGGAGTTCCAGAGGGCGACGTTGGCGGCGAACTTGGCCGAGCCGGGGTTGGAGCCGGGGGTCAGCGTGTTGGCGTTGACGAACGACGAGAACCCGCGCTCGAGCGCACCCTGGTAGTACGTCAGCTCGCCCTGGTAGATCTTCGCGATGTTGCCCGCCGCTTCGGAGGTCTTCGAGCGCTTCACGTAGCGCGTGAAGGCAGGGATCGCCACCGCCGCAAGGATGCCGAGGATCACCACCACGATCATCAGTTCGACGAGCGTGAAACCGGCCATCAGACGCTTCACGGAACGCTTCATGGAAAACTTCTCCTTCGGGGAATGTGATGCAGGGGCACTCAATCCCCCAGCACTTGATTGTGAGCCCCCCGCTGCAGCCTCTGTACCACGACCGGGCATGACCCCAAATCGGACATTTTACGCGGGACACGATGCCCCTTTCATGGGTAGCGCCGGACAAGACAGCATAAAAAAGAGAAAATAAAACCATCGAATGTGACGAAATTGGTCACCGCCAGGCGCGGAGATTGTCACCCCTGCCATTTCCCGCCCCGGGAAGAGGGCGCCGCTGCGAGCGGGCGGGGGGCCGTGAGGGGGATGCCACGCACGTTCGTTTGCTCCGCCGTGGGTGGACGCAGCGGCCACGAAGTCCTTTACGTCCCTGGCGCTTCCATGCACATTCCCGCGCGCTTCGGCGGCCCCGACGGGCGCCGAACCATGCTCCCACAGCTCTATTTTTCGGAGGCGTACGCGCATCATGGCGAAGCGGAACAAGATCGCGCTCATCGGCGCAGGCAACATCGGCGGTGAACTGGCGGCCCTCGTGGCCCGTCGTCAGCTCGGCGACGTCGTGCTCTTCGACATCCCCGCGAAGGCGGATTTCGCGAAGGGCAAGGCCCTCGACCTCATGCAGAACGCGGCCATCGAGGGCTTCGACTGCAACGTCGTCGGCACCTCCGACTGGCAGGACTGCGCGGGCGCCGACGTGATCATCATCACCGCGGGCGTTCCCCGGAAGCCGGGCCAGAGCCGCGACGACCTGGTGGGCATCAACCTCCCCATCATCGAGAACGTCGCCAAGAACGCGAAGGAGCACTGCCCCGGCGCGTTCACCATCATCATCTCCAACCCCCTCGACGTGATGGTGTGGGCCTTCCGCGAGGTCACGGGCTTCGACCCGCGCAAGGTGGTCGGCATGGCGGGCGTGCTCGACTCGGCGCGCCTCCAGCACTTCCTCGCCACCGAGGCAGGCGTCTCGCACAAGGACGTGCGCGCGATGGTGCTCGGCGGCCACGGCGACGACATGGTGCCCGCCCGGGGCTACTGCACCATCAACGGCGTGCCCGTGGCGGAGTTCATCCCGGCCGACAAGCTCGACGCGATCGAGAAGCGCACCCGCGGCGGCGGCGGCGAGATCGTCAAGCTCATGGGGACCAGCGCCTACTACGCCCCCGCGACGGCCGCGATCGAGATGGCCGAGGCCTACCTCTACGACCAGAAGCGCCTCCTCCCCTGCGCGACGCTGCTCACGGGCCAGTACGGCTACCACGACCTCTACCTCGGCGTGCCCGTCGTCATCGGCGGCGCCGGGGCGGAGAAGATCGTCGAGATCAGCCTCTCGGACGCCGAGAAGGCGATGCTCGCGAAGTCCGCGGAGAGCGTCCGTGGCGTCGTCGAGGTGGCCAAGCGCCTCCGCGCCCAGAGCGCAGCGTGAGCCCCCGGGAGCCTGCATGAAGATCCACGAGTATCAGGGCAAGGACATCTTCCGCCGCTACGGCGTCGCGATCCCCCGCGGGATCGCGTGCCGCACGGCGCAGGAGGCCCGCGACGCGGCGCAGACGCTCCTCACGGAGACCGGCGCCCCCGTCGTGGTGGTGAAGTGCCAGGTGCACGCCGGCGGCCGCGGCAAGGGCCAGGTGCACAAGGGCGCGGACGTGACCGCGCGCGGCGTCGAGGTGATCAAGGGCGGCGCCGACGCGGCGGCCGAGGCCGCGTCGCGGATGCTCGGCGGTCGCTTGGTGACCATCCAGACGGGCGCTGAGGGCGCGGTGGTGAGCACCGTGTTCGTCGAGCAGGGCGTGGCGATCGCGCGCGAGCTCTACCTCGGGATGCTGGTCGACCGCGACACGCGCCGCGTCGTCGTGATGGCCTCGGCCGAGGGCGGCATGGACATCGAGAAGGTGGCCGAGGAGACGCCCGAGAAGATCCTCAAGGAGTGGATCGACCCGGTGACCGGGCTCCAGCCCTTCCACGCGCGCAAGCTCGGCTTCGCGCTGGGGATGAACAAGTCGCAGGTGGCGAGCTTCGCGGCGCTCCTCGCGTCGCTCTACAAGCTCTTCACCGCGGAGGACTGCTCGCTGGTGGAGGTCAACCCGCTGATCGTGACGCAGTCGGGCGACGTGATGGCGCTCGACGCGAAGATCAACTTCGACGACAACGCCGACTTCCGCCACAAGGAGTGGGAGGCCCTGCGCGACCCGGCGGAGGAGAACCCCACGGAGTCCAAGGCCAAGGCCGCGGGGCTCTCCTACGTGGCGCTCGACGGCAACATCGGCTGCCTGGTCAACGGCGCCGGGCTCGCGATGGCCACGATGGACATCGTGTCGCACTGCGGGGGATCGCCGGCCAACTTCCTCGACGTGGGCGGCGGCGCCACCGAGGAGGCCGTCACGCGGGCCTTCGAGATCATCCTCGAGAGCCCCGCGGTGCGCGGGATCTTCGTGAACATCTTCGGCGGCATCATGAAGTGCGACATCATCGCGGCGGGCGTGATCAACGCCACGCGCAAGCTCGGGCTCGCGGTGCCGCTGGTGGTTCGCCTGGAGGGCACCAACGTGGCCGAGGGGCGGCGCATGCTCGAGGAGAGCGGCCTCGCCATCACCCCCGCGTCGACGATGCTCGACGGCGCGCAGAAGATCGTCAACCTCGTGACCGCCCGGTCGGCGGCCTGAAGGAGCACAGCGCATGTCGATCCTCGTCGACCGCAACACGCGCCTCGTGGTGCAGGGCATCACGGGCAAGTTCGGGTCCTTCCACGCGAAGCAGATGATCTCCTACGGCACGCAGGTCGTGGGGGGCGTCACGCCGGGCGCAGGGGGCACGAAGTTCGAAAACCAGGTGCCGGTGTTCGACACCATGGACGCGGCGGTGAAGTCCACCGGGGCCAACGCCTCGGTGATCTTCGTCCCGCCGCCGGGCGCCGCCGACGCCATCCTCGAGGCCGCCGACGCCGGCATCTCGCTGATCGTGTGCATCACCGAGGGCGTGCCCGTCATGGACATGCTCCGCGTGCGGCGCGCGCTCGAGCACCGGCTCAACAAAGACCTCCGCCTCGTCGGCCCCAACTGCCCCGGCGTCATCACCCCGGGTCAGTGCAAGATCGGCATCATGCCCGGGCACATCCACAAGGTGGGCCCCATCGGCGTGGTGTCGCGCTCGGGCACGCTGACCTACGAGGCCGTCGGCCAGCTCTCGGCCATCAACGTCGGCCAGTCGTCGTGCGTCGGCATCGGCGGCGACCCGGTGAACGGCACCGACTTCATCGACGTCCTCACCCTCTTCAACGACGACCCGCAGACCGAGGGCGTCATCATGATCGGCGAGATCGGCGGCGGCGCCGAGGAGCGCGCGGCCGAGTGGGTGAAGGCGAACATGAAGAAGCCCGTCGCGGGCTTCATCGCGGGCACCACCGCGCCGCCCGGCAAGCGCATGGGCCACGCCGGCGCCGTCATCTCCGGCGGCAAGGGCAAGGCCAGCGACAAGATCCGCGCGTTCGAAGAGGCCGGCATCCGCGTGGCGCCGTCGCCCGCCCAGATGGCCGAGACCCTCATGGCGATGATGAAGAAGGGCTGATCGGCCCGACGCTCTCCCCCACCGCCGCGCGGTAGCACCGGGCGGCGGCGGGCGGAGGCGGAGCGTCACTCAGGGGGAGGGCTGGAAGCGCAGGCGCGAGCCCGCGGGGACGGCGCAGCTCGTCGTCGTCATGGGCGTGCAGCCGCCGACGGCGCGGGTGCCGGTGAGGTTCTCGACGCCGACGGTGGCGACGCCGGTGATGCCGTTGGTCGGCGTGAACATGTCGATCGTGCCGTCGGCCTCGTTGAGGACGATCTCCGTGGTGATGAGCGACGAGCCGCCGTAGTCGCGCGTGCCCGACCACTCGACGACGAAGCGCCGCGCGGGGGCCGTCCCGAGCGTGAGGTGGCACACGCCGTTGGTGCCCGTGACGAGGTCGCGCCAGAAGGTCGCGATGACGCCGTTGGGCGCGCTCGCCGTGGGGATGGTGCCGCCGGTCGGCGACGCGAGGGTGCCGTCGAGGCTGATGAAGCCGTTGGAGGCGATGTTCACCATGCGGCCCGTCGGGAGCGCCGCGCCCCAGAAGTTGAAGGCGAAGGGCATCGGCACCAGCACCGAGGAGTCGTCGATGCTCGGCAGCACGCGCGACACGCCCGGCATCGTGCAGATCTCCGTGAACACCGACGAGGACGGCGGCGCGGTGAGGGTGTAGTTCATCCCGCCGGCCATGGGGATCATGCAGACGCCGGCCGAGCAGGTGCGCCCCGCGGTGCAGACGACGCCGCAGGCGCCGCAGTTGTTCGGGTCGGTGGTCACGTCGGCGCAGGCGGTGCCGCACATGCGCTGCGGGGCCGTGCAGGTGACCATGCCGCCCGCGTTGAGCGTCGCCGGGCAGAAGCCCATCGCCTCGTCGCCCGCGCGAAACTGCGAGGTCCCCTCGTGGTGCCAGTACCAGCGGTTGCGCCGCGGGTCGACCGTGAACGAGCACATGTCGCTGAGGTTGGTGAAGGTGCCCACGGTGGTCACCGCGCCCGTCGCGACGTTGACGCGCGCGATGCGGGTCGAGCTCTCGACGTAGGCCAGGTGGAGCGCGCCGCCGATGAACTCGGCCACGCCCCAGAACGCCCAGCTCTCGCAGCCCTGGTGCGTCGGGAACGTCAGCGCCCCCACGTTGGCCACGCGACCCGTGGCGATGTCGATGTCGTACACCCGGCTGCCCGCGGCGAGGGCGACGCGATCCCAGCCCGAGAAGACCCCGACCTCCGACGTGACCGCGATCGGCGTCGTCAGCGGCGTCGCGCGCGTGGTGAGCCGCCCCGTCGCCGCGTCGAGCTCGATCAGGTGCGTCACCGTGCCGCCCGACCCCGTCACCTCGACGGTCGCGCTCGTGCCGAGCACGTACACCGTACCCGTGCGGAGGTTGCTGAGGAGCCCGTCATGAACCACGCCCACCGAGGTCGACGCGAGCGTCTCCGGGTCGAAGCGGCCGGTCGCCGTGTCGCCCGAGTAGTACGCCGCCGTCGCGCCCATCGCGATGCCGCCGCGGTCGTCGCCTGTGGTCGTGCCGTGCTCGACGCCCTGGCACGACGTGGTGCCGAGCGTCGCGATCTGGAAGGCCGCCCCCGTGCCGAGCGCCGTGCAGACGCCCCCGACGCAGGCCTGACCCGAGGCGCACGCGCGCCCGCAGGCGCCGCAGTTGGCGAGGTCGCTCGTCGGGTCGACGCACGCGGCGCCGCACATCTGCCGCGGCGCGGCGCAGGTGGGGGCCGTCGTGCACACGCCCGACACGCAGGTCTGCGTGGTGAGGCACGCGCGCCCGCAGAGCCCGCAGTTGGCGCGGTCGGTCACCAGGCTGACGCACACGCCCGCGCACGGGGTCATCCCCGTCATGCAGGTGGTGCCGCCGGTGCACGCGCCCGCCGCGCAGGTCTGCCCCGCGGCGCAGCGGTTGGCGCAGGCGCCGCAGTGGGTGGCGTCGGTCTGGGTGTTGACGCACACGCCGCCGCAGTCGACGAGCGGGCGCCCGCAGGTGGTGCCCCCGGTGCACGCGCCGGAGGAGCAGGTCTGCCCGGCGGGGCACCTGATGCCGCAGCCGCCGCAGTTGGCGACGTCGGTGGCGGTGTTGACGCAGGCCGCCCCGCACATGCTCATCGGCGCCGCGCAGCCCATCATCATGCCGCCGGTGCACACGCCCGAGGCGCAGCCGCCGGGACAGTCCATCTCGGTGAAGGCCGAGCCGCGGTCGTTGCAGACGCGCGCCCGCATCGTGCTGACGCACGACGTCCGCCCGGGGGTGCACACGATGGGGGCGCACGCGCCGGTCGCCATGTCGCAGAAGGTCGAGCCCGAGCACTCGCTGTCGCGGGTGCAGCGGGAGCCCGTGTCCGCGGGCGGGGTCACGTCCGGGGGCGGCGCGACGTCCTTCGGCGGCGGCGCGTCGGGGGTCACCGGCGCGTCTTCTGTCACGGCGTCCTTCGCGGGCGCGTCGGGGGTGACGGGGGTGTCGTCGCCGGTGGAGTCCGCGGCGACGTCTTCGCCCGCGTCGTCGTCGATGATGACCCCGCCGCCCCCGCGCGGTGAGCACGCGGCGGCGAGGATGAGAAAACCACACAGACCGAAGCGCCTCATGCGCAATCCTCCAGAAGCGTTGTCAGGGAAACGCCGCGCGGCACGGTGAGCGCCCCACGGCCGAAGTGGACTCCCCTATGCAGACCATTCCCGCTTCCCGTCAAGAACCTCCCCCCCAAAGAAAGCCCCTACCCGCGCGCCCGGCCGCCGTGACAGAACTCCCCCGATGCACCAGCTCTCCTACGAGGCCGGGCGGACGGCCCTCCGGCGCTTCGGCCACCGCGTCGGCGCGCGGGCCGTGCCGGGTGACGTGATCGCCCTCGTGGGCGGACTCGGCGCGGGCAAGACCTTCCTCGCGCAGCACCTCGCCCACGGGGTCGGCGTCCCGCCCGCCACCCGCGTCGCGTCGCCCACCTTCACCATCGTGCAAGAGCACCAGGGAACCATCCCCTTCTTCCACGCCGACCTCTATCGCCTCGGGCACCCCGACGAGCTGCGAGAGATCGGGCTCTTCGAACGGGGCCTCGCGGGCCTCGTGGTCGTGGAGTGGGCCGACCGCTTCCCCGAGAGCGTCCCCCCCGAGGCCCTCTGGATCACGCTCGCCCCGGTGTCCCCGTCGATCCGGTTGTTGCACGCGCGCGGCGAGGGGGAGGCGGCGCGGCGGCTTCTCGGGCTTCCCCCGGGCGACGTGACCGCGTAGCGTACGAGGCCCCACGATGGCCGAAATCCCCACCGACCTCGGCGCCCTCCTCGACGACGAGCGCGAGCAGTTTCAGAGCGCGCGCCGCGTGCTCAGCTACGACGAGTACCTCGCGCTCGCGACCGCGTCCCCGAAGCGCCACACGCGCGACGCCGCGCGCTACCTCCGCGACCTCTTCGAACATTTCGGTTCGACGCCGGTGGAGCGCCCCTACGGCCGCACCACGCGGTGGAAGCTCTTCGACCTCCCCTGGGAGGACGAGGCTGGCCGCCGCGACGCGCTCGTCGGCCACGAGGCCCTGCAGGGCGAGCTCTACCGCGCCCTCTCCAACTTCGTGCGGCAGGGTCGGGTCAACCGATTGATGCTGCTCCACGGCCCCAACGGGAGCGCCAAGAGCACCTTCGTCGCCTGCCTCATGCGCGCGATGGAGCACTACGCCACGCTCGACGACGGGGCGCTCTACCGCTTCTGCTGGGTGTTTCCGCGGGGCAAGGTCGACGGCGGGCGCATCGGCTTCGGCGCGGGCCGCGACGAGGGTCCGCGGCCCGGCGAGAGCTACGCGCTCCTCGACGAGAGCGCCATCGACGCCAAGGTGCTCTGCGAGCTGCGCGACCACCCGCTGCTGGTGCTGTCGGTGCCCACGCGCCAGCGGCTCTTCCGGCGCCTGCTGGGCGAGCGCGCGGCGGAGGAGGTGCCCGTCGAGCTGTGGAAGGGGGGGCCCTGCCACAAGTGTCAGCAGGTGTTCACCTCGCTCTACAACGCGTACCGCGGTGACGTGCGCAAGGTGCTCGCCCACGTGCAGGTGGAGCGCTGGTACGTCTCGCGGCGCTACCGCGAGGGGGCCGTCACGCTCGGGCCCCAGATGGCCGTCGACGCCCGCGAGCGCCAGGTGACCGCGTCGCGCTCCCTCGCCGCGCTCCCCCCGTCGCTGCAGAACACCGCGCTCTTCGAACCCTCGGGCGAGCTCGTCGACGCGGCCGGCGGGCTCCTCGAGTACTCCGACCTGCTCAAGCGCTCGCTGGAGCACTGGAAGTACCTCCTGCTCCTCATCGAGACGGGCGAGATCGCGCTGGAGCAGTCGAACCTCGTCCCCAACGTCGTGCTCGTGGGGAGCTCCAACGAGGGCCACCTCGACGCCTTCCGCGAGCACCCGGAGTTCGCGTCGTTTCGCGGGCGGCTCGACCTCGTGCGGGCGCCGTACCTCGTCGACTGGACGCTGGAGAAGGCCATCTACGACGCGCAGGTGATCCCCGGCGTGCGCCGCCACGTCGCGCCCCACAGCGCCGAGATCGCCGCCCTCTTTGCGGTGCTCACGCGCATGCGCAAGCCCGCCGCCGACCGCTACCCGCGCGCGCTGGGCCCCCTCGCGCAAGACCTCTCTCCGCTGGAGAAGGCCGACCTCTACGCCACCGGCGCGACCCCGCAGCGGCTCACGGGCGAGCAGGCGCGGGAGCTCCACGCGGGCATCGAGGCCATCTACCACGAGGGCGACGTCTACCCCCTCTACGAAGGCCGCACGGGCGCCTCGCCGCGCGAGATGCGCAGCGTGATCCTCGACGCCGCGCAGCACCCCGACCACCGCTGCCTGTCGCCCTTCGCCGTGCTCGACCGCATCGCCGACCTCTGCACGCGCAAGTCGGAGTTCGAGTGGCTGCGGATGGAGACGGTGGCGGGCGGCTACCACGACCCGAAGGCCTTCCAGAAGTCCCTGCGCGACCGGCTGATGGAGTCGCTGGAGGACGAGGTGCGCACGGCCACGGGGCTCGTCGACGAGGCGCGCTACGTGGAGATGTTCGAGCGCTACGTCCACCACGTGTCGGCGCAGATCAAGGGCGAGCGCATCCGCAACAAGCTCACCGGCCGCGACGACCCGCCCGACGAGGGCTTCATGAAGGACGTGGAGAAGAACGTCGGCGCCACCGGGACCGCGGAGGAGTTTCGCCGCAACATCATCTCGCGCCTCGCGGGCTGGGGCATCGATCACCCGGGCGAGGCCGTGCCGTACACCCGCCTCTTCCCGCAGCACGTCCAGCGGCTGCGGGAGTCGTTCTTCCACGACCGTCGCAAGCAGATCGTGGCCTGCGCGCGCGACCTCCTCGCGCTGCTCTCGGGCGACGGGGGCGGGCTCGACGCCGACGCGCGCCGCCGCGCCGAGGGCACGCTCAACTCACTGCGCGAGCGCTACGGCTACTGCGAGCACTGCGCCCGCGACGCCGCCGACGCCCTGCTCCGAGAGCGCTTCGCCGACGTGAAGGCGTAGTCAGCCCGTCTTGCCGAAGAGCGCCTCGCGCGTGTCGGGCTCCAGCGAGTGCATCACCGCGTCGAGGGCGTTGGCCCGCGCCACCAGGTCGCTCGGGATCGGCATGCGCGACGTGTCGATCCAGAGCGTCGGGCACGGCGGGTTGGCGCGCCAGGCGCCGTAGCCCGCGCGCAGCTTGCGGATGTAGTCCGCGGTGATGCCCGACTCCATGTCGCGCGCGCGGCGGCGGATGCGCGCCATGATGGTGCGGAGCTCCGCGTCGAGGCAGATGAGCCGGTCGGGGCGCGGGAGCCCGCCGAAGAGCCGCTCGTAGAGGGCCTCGTAGAGCGTGTACTCGAGCGGGTCGACGGTGATGTGGGCGAAGATGAGGTTCTGCGCGGGGGTGAAGTCGGTGACGACGCTCACGCCGCGCTCGAGCAGGCGCGCGATGTCACGCACCTGATCGACCCGCTGGGTGAGGAAGCCCACCTCCGTCTGGAAGCCCCAGCGCGCGATGCCGCCGGGCTCGTAGAAGCGCCCGAGGAAGGGGTTTTCCCCGAAGCGCTCGGGGATGAACTCCGCCCCCGTGCGCCGCGCCACGATCGCCGCCAGGGTGCTCTTCCCGACGCCGATGGGGCCCACGCACGCGATCCATGTGCCGCGCTTCGACATTGCGGACGTGTCGTAGCACCCGCCGCCGTGCGGGCGGAAGAGACCGGCGGGCGAGTTGACGGAGCGCCGCCCCGGCTGCGGGATTCTGGCGCCGGACGCGGGGAGTGGTGTTCCATCGTCCGCGCGATGCGAGCGATGTCTTCGGCGTGGTGTCTCGCGGCCCTCCTGGTCGTGCCCGCGCGTTCGCACGCGCAGCGCGGTCAGAGCCTCACCGGGGCGGCGGCGGAGGGCGTGCGCGCGCTCGCCTCGGCGCGCCTCGACCGGCTCAACGACATGGCCACCGCCGACCTCGCGCCCCTCGACGACGTCGCGATGGACGGCACCTGGCCCGACGGCTCTCCGCCGCAAGAGGCCGCGTGGGATCACTGCGAGCTCGGGCCCCCGGCGGCCCCCGTCGACCTGCACGCCTCGCCGCTCCTCCCGATGCAGGTGTCGGTGGCGAGCCGCGGGGGTCGCGCCGCCGCCCTCGTCGCCCTCGGACGCCCCGGGAGCGATCGCCACGGCATGGCCTTCCCCGAGTCGCGCTGGGTCGAGTGGGAGACCCCCGAGCGCGCGTCCGTGCATACGCTCCGGGGCTTTCTCCCCGGCGCGTCGCTCGCGCTGCGGCCCGAGGGGGCGACGATCCTGTCGTACTCGCGGCCCGACCCGCGGACGCCCGAGCAGCGCGCCAGCCACGTGCGCGACGTCGACATCCCCCTGCGCGTCGCGATCACCCAGCTCGGCGCCAACGCGGAGATCGTCCACGGCCCCAACGAGATCGAGCTCACCGACGGCTGGGACATCGACTCCAACGTCGCGGTGTGGCGCCACGGGAGCGCCGTCGTCCTCGGCCGCGCCACCAACGCGCCCGAAGACCGCCGTCGCCACGAGGTGCTGCACTTCTTCGACGCGCGCGGCCACGCCGTTCGCCCCTTCATCGAGCTCACCGACCAGGGGCGCGAGGAGGGCCTCGGCGCGTCGCTCGCGAGCCTCGTGGCCGCCCCCGACGAGCGCTCCCTCGCGGCGGCGTGGACGGTGCCCACGGGCCCCCTCGCGGGCGTCTGGGTGCGGCGCGGCATCACCCTCGACGCGCTCCCGTTTCGCCCGGGGACGTCGCGCATCATCGACGCGCCCCCGCCCGCGCCCGGCGAGCGCCCGCGGCGGCAACCCGCGTGGTACCCGCGCGGCTTGTGGGTGTACCAGCCCGCGCAGGGCAACGGCTTCTGGGGGCCGGTGGTGACGCGCGGGGGGGTGGCGTTCCAGCGCCTGGTGACGCTGACGCCGCGGGGGGCGCCGTTCAGCGAGGTGATGTTCTCGCCGTGGCCCGCGTCGCGCAACGCGGTGACGTCGCGCGCGCTGGGGACGTGGGCCGACCCGCTGCCGGTGTGGTCGCCCGGAGGCCCCATCGTCGCAGGCGGATCGAGCGCGGACGACGGTGCGCTGCTCGTCGCGTACACGGCGCAGCGGGAGCGGGCGATTCGGACGGTGAGCGTCCCGATGGAGCAACTGCCCGGGCTGCAGGGCGCGGCCGACGTGGCGATGTGCCCGACCGACACGGGCGCGCTGCTGGTGTGGATCGACGGCGCGGGCGACACCGAGCGACGGCTCTCGGTGGCGCGCATCGCCTGCCAGCGGGTGGCGGGCAGAGCGCGCCGGAGCGGGCGCTGAGGCGCGCTCAGCCCTTGCCGAGCGCGCGCGTGAGCCGCATCGCGGTGTGGCGCACCAGGGGCACCACCTGCGAGTAGTCCATCCGCGTCGAGCCCAGCACCCCCACGGCGCCCGAGCCGAAGCGGGCGGCGACGAGCGAGAGGTCGTTGCCCATCTCGTTCTCCGACGAGCCGATCACCACCTGGATGCCGGGCGTCTGGATCGTGCGGTCGAGCAGGTCGAGCAGGCGCTGCTGGTCTTCGAGCGTACGGACCACCTGGCGCGTGCGGTCGGCGCTGGCGAACTCGGGGCGCTCGAGCAGCCGCGCGGCGCCCTCCACCAGCACCTCGCCCTCGGGCGTCGCGCTCGCGAGGGCCTCCTGCCCGAGCTCCAGGGCGCGGCGCTGGAAGCTGTTCTGCGCGGCCCGGCCCGACTCCAGCTCGTCGGCGATGCGGGCGCGCATCTCCGCGAGGGTGCGGCCGAGGATGCGCTCCTGGAGGAGGTTGTTCACCCGCTCGATCTCCGACGCGGAGGGGGCGTCGTCGAGGCGCATCACGCGGTTTTGCACCGCGCCGTGGGCGGCGACCACCACCGCGAGCACCTCCTTGGGCCGCAGCCAGATGAAGCGCAGCTCGCGCAGCACCCACGCGTCGGCCCGCGGCGGGCGCACGAGCGACGCGACGCCCGAGAGGTCGGCGAGCACCTTCACCGCGTGGCGCATCATCCCCTCGATGCCGGGCTCGGCCTCGGAGTAGCGCCGCTCGATCTCGTCGGTGGGGGCCGAGAGCTGGCTCGCCGCGGCCACCATCGCGTCGGCGAAGGCGCGGAAGCCCTTCTCCGTCGGCACGCGGCCCGCGCTCGCGTGGGGCTTGGCGAGGTACCCCTCGGACTCCAGCTCGGCGAGGACGGCGCGCACCGACGCGGGCGACAGCTCGATGCCCTCGCGGGCGCAGAGGTCGCGCGACGCCACCGGGTTGCCGGTCGCGATGAACTCGCCCACGGCGGCGAGGAGGATCCTGCGTGCGCGGAGGGAGGCCATTGGAGGGTCGTGCGCCAAAGGGGACCCTACGCGCGACCCGTCGGCCCTGTCAAACAGCGGAATCGTAGATGCGGCAGGCGGGCAGCTCGAGGGCGGACAGCACCCCGCCCTTGCCGCTCCCGGTGTCGATGCCCACGAGGTCGCCGCGCACCCAGGCCTGGCGCTTGTCGGCGAAGCCCCGCGTGGGCTCGTCGTCGGGCAGCTCGGGGAGGTCGGTGACGGGCGTGTGGCCGAACACCACCCGCTTGCCCGCGTAGCGCTTGAAGAAGCCCGGCTCGCGGCCCCACATGAGCGGCGTGGGCGACGCGTCGCGCGGGTGCTTCCACCCGTCGGGGCTCGCGGGCAGGCACGCGTGGACGTAGATCGCGTGCTCGTCCTCGTACCAGAGCTCCAACGTCTTCATCCACTCCCAGTCGTCGCGCGGAAGCCACGACTTCACGTCGAGCATCTTGACGAACTCGTCGCCCATCACCGCCTCGCCCGGCTTGAGCGCCGCGCCGCGGATGTACGAGCGGTACGTCGACCCGCAGCCGTTGCCCACGGGGAGCAGGAAGCCGAGGTCGGGGTCGTCGTAGCACTGGATCCACTTGTCTTCGTGGTTGCCGCGGAGCGCGACGACCTTGGCGGGCGAGAAGCGCTGGATGAGCCGCACGCGCTCGACCACTCCGCGCGCGTCGGCGCCACGATCGAGGTAGTCGCCGATGAAGATCAGCGTGTCGTCGTGCTGGAGCTCGGGGATGCGCATCATCAGGCGGTCGAGGGCTTCGCTCTCGCCGTGGATGTCACCGATCACAAAGGTGCGCGCCATAGGGGGGCCAGCGATTCTACCAGAGGCCGCGCCGGGCGTTGCGCGAACCGTGGTAGGAGTTTCGCCGACTCTCGCCATGAAGCTCAAGCTCTACGCGCTCACGCCCAACCCCCCCCGCATCGTGCCGGCCGCCCCCGACCGGCAGTGGATGGACGACTTCCCCGCCCGCCACGCCTACCGGTGCCTCCCGCTGGCCATCGCGAACACGTACGGCTGGGAGATCCTGTCGCCGTACGCCTTCAGCATTCGCTACAACGGCGGGCCGAAGGCCGAGGACATCATCTTCAAGGCGCACGGCGACGCCCCCCACCTCTCGCACTTCGTCACGTCGAACTTCACCCACGGCGTGGTCACCTTCCACACGGGCTACCTGTTTCGAACCGACCCCGGCTGGCACCTGATGGCGACGGGACCGATGAACCGCCCCAAGGACGGCCTCACCCCGCTCAGCGGCGTGATCGAGACCGACTGGCTCCCCTACCCCTTCACCATGAACTGGCACCTCACCCGCCCTGGCGTGGTGAAGTTTGAAGAGGGCGAGCCCATCTGCCACGTGTACCCCGTCCCCGCGGGGGCCCTCGACGCGCTCGAACCCGAGGTGCGCGACATCGCCGACGAGCCCGACCTCGAGGGGCAGTACAAGGCCTGGCGGGAGAAGCGCGAGGAGTTCATGACCCGCTTCCGCAACCAGGACCCGGAGACGTTGAAGCAGGCGTGGCAGCGCTTCTACTTCAAGGGCGAGTACCCCGACGGGACGCCCACCGACGCCCCCCACACGCACAAGCTCCGCCTCCACGCCCCCGTCGACCTCCGCAAGCCCCGCGGCTGATTCCACCCTCGCTACGATTCTCCGAAATCACACCCAACCAATTGCGGCGAACACTCCGATTCGGAGTACCATGGCTGCACACGGATGGATTGCCCCCGCCCTCGTTGGACCGACGTTGTTGCTTCGCTCGGAGCGTACAGTCCGACGGCCGCGGAGGCCGCCGCCCGCGACTGGATCGACGAGTTTCTCCCGCCGGTGGAGCGTCAGCGGGGTCGCGTGTCGCTGCCGCAGCAGGGGCTCTACCAGCGTCGGCTCGACGTGATTCTGCGGCGGGAGCTCGGGGCGTGGTACGGCCACGGGGGCTGGCGGGTGGGCAACGAGAGCTTCGGGGGCTGCTTCTGCCACGGCTTCGTGCGGGAGCTCTCGACGACGCCGCGCCCGGAAGGCGTGCGGCGCGCGGCGCGGTGGGTGGTCGACGAGCTCGACGCGATGGCCCGCTGCCTGCGCTCGCTGGCGATGGCCTTCACGCTCTTCGACGGGGGCGACGACCCGGCGGAGCGGGCGGTTCACCTCTCCCTCGCGATCGACCACGTGATTGATACGGTCCATGGCGCGACGGCGAGCACGGGTCGGTGGCACCTCTACGTCATCGACGGGGTGGCGTGGCTCTTCGAGCACCACGGCATCGAGCAGCCGCGGGCGCTGGTCGACATGGTGGGGAAGACGCTCGAACCCCTGTGCTCCGGCCCGGAAGCGCCGACCCTCGACGACCGCCACCGGGCCTGCGACGACCTCGCGGGGGCCGTGGTCCTGGCGACCCTGTAGGCGGCGCTGCACGCGCTGCTTGTGGCGCGACAAAACGGCGTGATAGCGTCCGCGCCGCGCGGGACGAGCGATGTCCCGACGGGAGAAGAGTTTCTGTGAAGACACATGGTCTGCTGGCGATCGCGGCCCTCACCTTGGGCGTGACGGCGGCCCTCGCCACGGGATGCGAAGGCGAGAGCAAGCTCACGGTCGTTGTCGAGGAGGGCTCCACCCAGCCCTCGGTCAACCTCCCCGCGGTCCCGACGCTCCCGCCGCCGCCGCCGACGCGCCACACGGACGGCTCGTTCACGGTGTACGGCGTCCGCCATGAGGCGCTCCGCGCGCCGGGGGACTACTACACCAAGCAGCACCGCGTGCACGGCTTCATCGTGAGCGCGTACGTGCCCCGCGTCGCCGAGGGCTCGCGCGCCGGTCAGATCTGCAACCAGAACGACCGGTGCAACGAGGAGCGGCCCCACATCTACATCGCCGACACCCGCAACGAGCGCGACCCGCAGCGCCTGATGATGGTGACCGGGTACGCCACCTTCCAGTACGAGATCGACGACGCCAAGCGCGCGGCGCGCAACGGCCCGCCGCCGCCGCCCCCGCCGGGCGCGCCGCCGGGGATGCAGCGCACGATCCCGACGGACTTCGAAGAGGGCGCCGAGGTGGTGGTCACCGGCACGCTCTCGCGCCGCGCCGCCAACGGCCAGGCCGACTCCAACGGCCTCCTCGAGTACAACTCGCACACGACCACGACGCCCGCCCCGCCCCCCGCGCGCGGCGCCCGCCGCTGACCGCGTCGGCGACGGCGCTCACTCCGCCACGTCGAGCGTGAAGGGGTAGGTCACCGTCACCACGCCCGCGGACGGCGGGGGAAACTGCCATCGCCGCACCGCGCTCGTCACGCAGTCACCGAGCGAGGCGACGCCGGTGTCGTTCGACTCGACGCCCGCGCCCATCACCTGGCCATCGGCGCCGATGACCCAGCGCACGGAGAGGCGACCGCTCGCGCCAGCGTTTGTCTCCAGTGCCTGCTGGTAGCAGTGCCGCACCTGACCGAGGTTGCGCACCACGACGCGTCGGATGTGCTCCGCGGGATAGCCCTCCTCCATCAAGGCGGGGCTCACCCCCAACGTGCAGGTGATCCTCGTCGCGCGGCCGATCAGCCGCCCTACCGCCGCACGCCCGATCCCCCGCCCCATCTCTCCCGCCTCGCCGCACCCGCAGGCTCCCCCCCCACCGCCAGCGCCCTGCCCCGTCCCGTCGTCGCTCCCGTGGCCGCGCGTGCGGATGCGCCCGAGGCCCACGAGGTCGGACGCGTGCGCGCCGCCGCCCCAGCCCGTCCCCGTGAGCCCGAGGCCCGCGTAACCGAAGCTGTCCCCGACGCTCGTCCCGTACATCGCGCCCGTCGCCCGCGACTCGTCGTGCACCCCCGGCAGCGGAAACACGCTCGGCACCAGCCCCACCTGCCCGAGCGACGCGAAGATCCCCCGGCGCTGCACCGCGGCGACATCGACGAGCCCGGTCGCCCGACGCATCGGGGCCTCGCTCACCACCGGACCGCGCTGCGGCGCCTGCTGCCACCGTCGCTGCGCGTGGGGGGCGCTCCGCAGGCCCGCGGCTCCCTCGTCGCCCGACGCGCGGTGCCCAGTGCCCCCGATGGGGACGTCGTCGGGCGGCGGGTCGGTGGGCGGGTGCGCGCGCCATCGCTCGCGGTCGATGTGGGTGGTGATCCACTGGCGCTGCGTGTCGTCGTCATCGACAGTGAGCGAGCGCTCGACGCGACGCGTGACGCCGCCCACCACGGCGGTGCACACGAGGGCGAGCGGGAGGGCGATGCCGAGGAGACGATCGCGCTTCTGTGCGGGCAGCCGCTCGCTCCGCACCACGCGGCGCACGCGGAAGGTGAAGTCGCCGACGCCCACCTCCACCGCGTCGCGCTCGGGCAGCGCGAACGAGCCGCGCGACGGGTCGTGCACCGTGCAGCGATCGAGGTCGAATTCGACGAGGGCGCGGGGGGCGCCCGCGTGGTCGGGGTGCGCGAAGGTGTGGCGGCGGTCGGCGGTGGTGGCGAGGGTGAAGCGCTCGCCCTGGGTGAGGTACGAGGCCATCACGACGTCGTCGCCGCCCCACACCACGATCACCTCGACGAGCTCGCGGGGGCTCGTGTCGCGGGGGCCCACGCGGGCGTTGGTGCGGTAGGCAGAGCCCGGGGAAGCGTTCGCGGGGAGCATCGGGGGTGTCGGGCAGACACCGCCACGGCGGAGCTTGTTCCGCTGGAATTGAAGGTTATTGGCAGCGCGGCGCGGGGTCGGGGCAGGCGCCGTTGGCGTCGGCCGCGGGGGACTGGCGGCAGCCCGTCCCGAAGCGCGTGAAGTCGTTGCCGAGGGCGGGCGCGGCGAAGTCGACGGGGGCGCCGTTCCACTTGCGGCCGATGGCGGCGGCGTCGGGGGAGCCGCCGACGAAGGTGAGGTGATCGAAGGCCCCTTCGCCCGGCGCTGCTTCCAGCATCAGGAAGGCGTTGTCGCTCGCGGTCCCCTCCCAGTCGCAGAGCGAGCCGCTCCAGTTTTCGCCCGCGCTGTGGATCGTGGTGAAGCGCACCTTCGACGCCGTGCGGTTGTAGCGCGGCCCGAAGTACACGCCGTGCCACTGCCCCGGGCTCTCGTCGGTGCCCGCGGGGCGCAGCGTGATGCGCGTCGCGTCGCTCGCGCCGTCCATCACCAGCGCCCCCTCGGCGTCGTAGCCCACGCTGAGGCCCGACCCCCGCCCGAAGCGGATCGTCACGCCCGGCGCGACCGTGAGCACCGGCGCCGCGGGGCCATCGACCCGCACGTCCGCGTTGTCGGCCACGTGGTAGGGGACCCCGAGGTTGCGCCACGTCATCGAGCGACGCACCGTCCCCTGGTCCGAGCCCGCGCTCGCGTTGGCGAGGTACACCTCGTCGAGCGCGTTGCCCGTGTACGATCCCGTCGGGAGGCTGCCCGCCGCGGGGGCGTACTCCAGCCAGGCGGAGCCGGTGAGCGCCGCGCCGCCCGCGACCGTACCCGTCACCGTCACGTCCGACGAGTCCGCCGCGAACGATCCGCTGCGCACGAGCGCGAGCCCGTAGCCCCGGCACGCGCGCGCCGTCAGGTGGTCGACGTGGAGCCCGTCGGCCGCCGAGGTCAGGCACGACCCGCGGCTCTCCCAGTCGGCGCCGCCGTGCTCGACGAGCGCGTGCGCGAGGCGCGACGTCGTGCGGATGCGCTCCTCGAACCAGAGGCCCTGCCAGTCACCGGGCTGAGGCTGCGGGTTGTCCGAGCCGAAACGAATCGGGTGCGTCGCGTCGCCCACCGCGAGGATCCCGCCGCCGCTCTGGATGAGGAGCCCGTTGCCGTGCCCCACCAGCACCACCGCGCAGGGCTCGACGATGAGCATCGCGCCATCGCGCACCGAGACGCCGTCGGGCAGGCGGTGGGGCGAGCCCGCGAGCGTCCAGGTCTCGTCGCGCGTCACCTCGTTGTTGTGCACCGTGCCCGGCAGGAGCGCGGCGTTGGGCGTCTGCGCGGGGCAGCCGGTGGCCGCCGACGGCGCCGGCGTCCGCACGCTCGTCGTGGGCGGCGCGGGCTCGGGCGCACCAGGGTCACCCGTCGGGTTGGGCGCGTTGGGCGCGTTGGTCTGCGGCGCGTCGCCTGAACGACCGCGCACGAAGTCCATGAGCTTCTGACACCCCAGCGACGACCCGGCGAGGGCGACGAGCATCCCCGCGGTCACGATCGATCGATTCATGCGAACATACACTCCCTACGCCGCCAGTGCCGCGGCAGGAGCGTTGGTCGCACCGTTCGTGCCGCGACGCAACGGCAGACGAAGGGGTATCCCCGGAGCGCTTGTTGCACTGTACCCTGGGTCATGACCCACTCATTCGTGCGGCTCTCTGGCCTTGCGCTGCTCGGTGCCTGCGCCTCCCGCGGTGGCTACGCCGAACCGGGGCCTCAGTCGCAGGGCGCGTACCCGCCGTCACCGCAGTCCATTCAGTCAGGCAACGGCCTGCAGGCCTCCCCCGCGTCGGGCACGTTGAACGACCGCCCGCCCTCGATCAACCTCGGCGGGGCGGAGGTGCGTGACGGACGTCCGAGCGGCGGCGCGTCGTCGCCCGGCGCGGAGTGCGCGCGCGACGAAGACTGCGTCCCCGCGACCTGCTGCCACCCGAGCACGTGCGCGCCCGCCGCCCGGGCCCCCAACTGCTCCGCGACGATGTGCACGCAGAACTGCGCCCCCGGCACCCTCGACTGCGGTCAGGGGCGCTGCGCGTGCCTCGCGGGGCGTTGCGGTGCGCTCCGCTCGCCGGCCTCGTGAACCCAGTGCGCCGCCGCGCACGCGATGGCTGCGGCGGCGCGTCGCGGGTGCGCCATCGCGTCGCACCATCGTGCCTACGCGCCGCACGGATCCAGGCGAGGCGACGCCCGATCGTGGGGTGGTCGAGGGGTGGCACGCCCCCTGCGAAGAGTCGCCCCCTCATGAACCTCCGAACCCGTCTCTTCTCCTCATTCGCGCTCCTGGTTCTCCTCGGATGCGGCGCGCAGCGCCCGGAGATTGCGTCGCTGCCGCCCGACCTCCGCGCGACCTGGGATCGCTGCGAGCCCGCCGTCACCCGCTGGTGCGCGGAACACTCCCACGGCTCGCCCGTCGAGGAGCGCAACTGCGTCGGCGAGGCATCGAATCACTTCGCCACGCACGCCGACGAGGCCGCGCGGACGACCTACCTCCGCAGCCACGGGTGCTCGATGTAGGGACGTTGCGCGCGGCGGCGTCTCGTGGTCGCGGCGAGCGCGGCCCGCGACGTGCGCAAGGCCGGGTGACGCTCAGTTGGCGTTGCCGAGGGCGTTGTTGCGGTAGGTGACGTTGCTCACCGTGGGCGTGGCGCGGATGCGAAACAGCCCCCAGGTGGTGGAGTCCGTGATGGTGCTGTCGCGGAGCGTCCCGTTGCAGTCGATCCACCAGATGGCGCCCGCGGTGCCGGGGCCGTAGGTCTGAGCGCCGCCGTAGGAGAGGGTGAGCCCGGCGATGTCCACCTGGCTGGAGAGGCACGAGTTGCCGAGCTTGAGCCCGAGCCAGTCGCCCGCCGCGGGCGTCATCGCTGACGAGGTGAACACGACGGGGTCGGTCGCGGTCCCCTGCACGCGGAGGCCGGCGTTGTCGGCGATGTTGAGCCCGGCGGTGCGGTCGAAGCGGAAGCGCGCGCCGGCCTCGATGGTGATGACGGCGGTGCCGGTGGTGTTCTGCACGACGACGTTGTGGTTGAAGCGGTAGGGGACGTCGAGCCGGCGCCAGGTGGCGTCGCGGGAGAGCGTGGCGCCGCGCACGATGACGGCGTCTTCCGCGTTGCCCGTGAAGGTGCTGGTGGCGTCGAGCTCGCGGAGGTGCGTGGCGGTCAGGTTGAGCGGCGGCCCCCCGTTGGCGGTGAGGGTGTTGCGCACGAACGACCCGCCCATCCCGCGGCCGAGGGCGGAGGTGTCGTTCGAGTAGATGCCCCCGAGGGCGCTTCGACGGATGGTGGTGCCGACGACGTTGGCCGAGCCGTTGGTCCAGAGGTAGAGGCCGTAGCCCGCGCTGTCCTGGAGGGTGCAGTCTTCGAGCTCGACGTCGCCGAAGTACACCACCACCGCGCCGCGCTCGGCCGCCGTCCCCGCGTGCTCGACGGTGGTGCGGACGAGGCGCGAGCCGCGGGCGTTGGTGCCGAAATAGAGCCCGATCCAGTCGCCCGCCGCGGGGCGCTCCGCCGCGGAGGTGAAGCGAACGCCCATCGTCGCTCCCTGCGCCACGAGCGTGCCGGGCATCCCCTCGCCCACCCACGCGCGGACACCCGAGGCGGCGTAGAAGAGCGCGCCGTCCTCCACCGTGACGCGCGGCGCCGCGGCCCCCTGGATGTTGAAGGTCTCCGCCAACAGGTACGGCGCGCCGAGCCGTCGCCACGTAGCGCTCCGCTCGACGTAGTCGTTGGTGACGCGCACCCGGTCGATGGTGTTGGGGCCGTAGGTGGTGGTGGCCGCGAGCTCGCCGACGAAGTTGGCCGGCACGGTGACCGGGTGCTGCCGGTTGCCCGTGAGCACGTTGCGGTCGAAGCCGGGCGCGTCATTGAGCGAGAGCGCGCCAGCGGTGCTGACGTACACACCGTCGAGGGCGTTGTCGGCGGCGGTGGTCTCGGCGATGGTGGCGACGCCGCCGGTGTGGACGTAGATGCCGTGGCGCGCGGAGCTGCGCACGACGCCGCGGCGCACCGTGGCGCCCGGGGCGGCGATCTGGAGGGCGCCCGAGGGATTCGCCCCCGCGAAGAGGACGCTGAGCCCGGTGAGCGTCGAGGGCACATCGCTCGCGGCGAGGGAGACGCCCGACCAGTCGCCCGCCGCGGGGGTCGTCGCCGCGCTGGTGAAGACCACGCCGCGGGTGGTTCCTTCGACGATGAGGGCGCCGGGGTTGGTGCCGCCGGCGGTGAGCCCCGCGCCGCTGGCGAAGAAGGCCCGGACGCCGTCGCGGATGGTGAGGGTGGCGCCCGCGATGGCGGAGACGGTGACGGTGCCGGAGACGAGGTAGTCGACGTCGAGGCGCTGCCACGCGACGCTGCGCGCGAGGGTGTCGCCCGTGAGCGCGACCCGTTCGGTACGGTTGCCGGTGAAGGCGCTGGTGGCGTCGAGCTGGTGGGCCTGGCTCGCCGGGAGCGAGGCGGGGTAGCGCCCGTTGCGCGCGACGGTGTTGCGCAGGAAGGGCCCCCCGAGCGTGCCGCGCGGCGCGACGAAGAGGCCGTCGGCGAGGTTGTCGGAGAGGGTGCTCTCGGTGACGGTGGGGGCGGCGCCCGTGTCGACGTAGACGCCGTGGTTGGCGTGGAAGCGGAGGGTCGAGCGGGTGATGGTGGGCGACGACTGCGAGAGGTAAAGCCCGCCGCGCATGTTGCCGCCCGCGTACTCCAGGGTGAGCCCGGTGAGCGTCGAGCGCTGGTCGTTGTAGCCGATGGTGACGCCCGTCCAGTCGCCGGGGGCCTTCATCGCCTCGTTGGACGTGAAGACCACGGGCGCGCTCGCGCCGTCGACGACGAGGCGACCGCGGTCGTCTTCTGCGATGAAGAGCCCGACGTCGCGGCGAAACTCCACGCGGGCGCCAGCCTCGATGGTGAGCGTCGGCGCGGCGGGGCCCTGCACGTGGATGTCGCAGGTGACGACGTGCACGCGGTCGCTCGCCCAGCGCGTGTCGGTGGTGATGTCGCCGCAGTGCATCTGGGGCGCAGGCGGGACGTCGGGGGCCACATCGGGTGCGGCGTCGGGCGCGACGTCGGGCGCAGCGTCAGGCTCGACATCAGGCGACACATCGGGCGCGGCGTCCATGGCGGCGTCCATCGGGAGGGCGTCGGGCGGCGCAGCGTCGGGCGCGGCGTCGGGCGGCGTCTGATCGAGCGGGGCGACGTCGGCGGCGGTCTCGTCGGCAGGGACGTCGCGCGCGTTGGGGTTGGTGGCGGAGTCGCTTTCGCTGCAGCGGGTGGCGAGCAGCGCGAGGGCGACGAGGGCGGCGGAGCGAAGTGCGGCGGTGGCGTTCACGAGCGATGGCTCCTTCAAACCGGCGTTTTCACCGGTGGCGCAACGACCCGTTGCGCGCACGCACGCTGCCGTGACCGCCCGCCGATGGCTACCTGTTTCCGCATGGAACCTCGTGAAATCGAGCAGGTGAGCATCGCCCATCGGCAGCGTGAGGGTGCGGGCTTCGTGGTGCGTCGGCCCTTTCCGACGCGCGGCATCGAGGGGGTCGACCCCTTCCTCATGCTCGACGAGATGGGGCCGGTGACGTACGGGCCGGGCGAGGCGATCGGCGCCCCGGACCACCCGCACCGCGGCTTCGAAACCGTGACGTACATCGTCGAGGGGGAGGCCGAGCACGAGGACTCCGCGGGGCATCGCGGGCTCATCGGGCCGGGCGCCGTGCAGTGGATGACGGCGGGTCGCGGGGTGGTCCACTCGGAGATGCCGTCGCAGCGGATGCGCGAGGCGGGCGGTCGGATGCACGGCTTCCAGCTCTGGGTGAACCTCCCCGCGCGCGACAAGATGATGGCCCCGCGCTACCAGGAGATCGACGCGTCGCGCATCCCCACAGCGACGAGCGAGGACGGGCGGGCGAAGGTGCGGGTCATCGCGGGCGAGGCCCTCGGGGCGCGGGCGGTGATCGAGACGCGAACGCCCATCGCGTACCACCACTGGTCGCTCGCGCCGGGCGCGGAGGTGACCGTGGCGCTCCCGCCGGAGATGCGCGCGTGCGTGTACGTCTTCGCGGGCGAGGCGGCCGTGGGCGGACGCGCGCGGAGCCTGCGCGACGGGCAGCTCGGCGTGCTCGCGGGCGACGGGCCGGTGCGGCTGACGGTGGCGAAGGAGGCGAAGGTGGGGGCCGAACTGCTGGTGCTGGCGGGCGTTCCGCTGGGCGAGCCGGTGGCGTGGCACGGGCCGTTCGTGATGAACACCGAGGCGGAGATCCACCAGGCCATCCGGGACTATCAGTCGGGGCGGATGGGTCACATCGCGCGCTGATCCCGGGGGGGAGCCCCCACGCGGGGTGCGATCGGGGGTAGTCTCGGCGGGATGCGCTCTCCTCCCCTCCGCCCCCTGCTCGCGGCGACGGCCGCCCTCGCGACCTCTTTGGGGGTCTTCATCGCGTGCGGCATCAGCCTTCGTGAGCCACTCATGCACGGCACGGCGGAGTACGCGCGGGCTTTCCACGTCGCTCGCACCACGGGCGCGGGTGTGGTCATCGCGCTGACCCTCGCGGGTCTGGTGTTGGCGCGCTCACCGCGAATCACACCGCGGCCTCGCATGAGCTTCGTCGGGGCCTGCGCCGCCATCGTCGCGCTCGTCGGGCTGCTCGCCGCCTCATGGGTCGTCTCGAAGCAGGCCCACTCACGGGACAGCTACCTCCCTTCGCTGCCCACATTCGCGCGGCTCCCTGCGCAGATTCACATCCGGCCTCGGACAAGCGGCGAGGACGAGCATCACTGCCGCGACGTGATCCCCATCGGCGCCGTATCCATCGTGCGTGATTGTGCGGGTCCCTGCCGTCCTCAGGCGACGATGTGTTCCCTCGGCATTGTACGGAGCGATCGCCATGGCCCGTCCACCTCAGCGCTCGACGTCGCACCGCGTTCGGCCCCGCGCTTGAGCAACAGCCGCGAGCTCCGCGTCCGCCTCGACGACGCGCGCGACGTCATGTTCGTCGATGACGACTACAGCCTCGTCGCCCTCGACCTCCGCGCCCTCCGCCCCCGCGACATCGGCCCCTGGAACCTCGTCCCCGTCCTCGCCCCCCCGCGCGCCTGGATCACCTTCGCCGCCACCGGCCTCCTCCTCGCCCTCGCGCTCCTCCTCACCACGCGCCGTCGCGCTGCGACCGAGCCCGTGGACGCCACGCTCCGCCCCGACGGCGCCCTCGTGCTCGACGGACGCGCGCTCACGGGCGTGGTCGTTCCGCCCGAGGTCGCACCGGGGCCGGTGGTGGTGTTCCTCGCGAAGGAGCTCGGCGCGCTGCACTACCGCGACGACGCGCCGCAGTCGGGCGCCCGCGTCGAGTCGGGCACGCTCGCCGCCTACCGCGCCCGCGTGACCGAGCGCGCGGGGATGTGGGCCGCCCTCGCGTGGGCCCTCGCGGCGCTCGCGGGCGCTCCCCTCGCGGCCTGGGGCCACAGCGCCGTGACGGCCCTCACCGCGCGACGGCCCGCAGCGGCGCCTGCGCTCCCGGCCGCCTACGAGATCGAAGGCGTGCGCGTCGAACAGCTCGCCGCCGGCCATGGCGCGGTGCTGCGCGAGGGACAGACCGCCGAGCTGCACTACACGGGGACGCTGCGCGACGGGACGGTGTTCGACAGCTCGTGGGAGCACTCGGCGCCGTTCAGCTTCCCCTACGGCAGCGGGCGCGTGATCCCGGGCTTCGAACGCGGCATGCGCGGGATGCGCGTCGGCGAGCGTCGGCGCATCACCATCCCCCCGGCGCTCGGGTACGGTGATCGCGCGATGGGAGATCGCCTCCCGGCGGGCTCCACCCTCATCTTCGAGGTCCAGCTCCTCGCGGTGCGCTGAGGCGCTACGGCTCCGGCCGCGCGCCCGTCCGCAGGTCGAAGGGGAGCACCGCGATGAACTCCCCCGCGTAGCCCGTCGCTGGGAAGCGCC
>JBILLV010000591.1:0-3491 GCA_044375895.1 Polyangiales bacterium
TCGCCGGGGCCGTACGGTCGCTCCCAACGAAGCGACGCACGTCGACGCGACGCCGCTTCTCGAAGGCGCCCGTACGGCCCCGGCGACGGATGACGGACCGTATTCGCGGGAGCGATCGGGCGTGACCCCTCGTCGCTTCGAGGCTTCGTCCTACCCCCAACCCGCTCGCGCGCTTGTGGCCGGGCGCCGTCACGGTGTAGACACCCTCGCACCCTGCCGTGATCGACGACGCCACGCTCCGCGAGGCCCTCGGGCACCCGCTCGACTCCGCCGACCTTCACCTCCCGGGCGTCCGGTATCAGGGGAAGGTGCGCGACAACTACACCCTCCCCGACGGTCGGCGGGTGCTCGTCACCACCGACCGCATCAGCGCCTTCGACCGCGTGCTCGGCACCATCCCCCTCAAGGGCCAGGTGCTCAACCGCCTCGCCGTGTGGTGGTTCGAGCGGACGCGCGACGTCGCCCCCAACCACCTCATCGCCTCGCCCGACCCCAACGTGATGATCGCCCACGAGTGCACCCCCCTCCCCGTCGAGGTGGTGGTCCGTCGGTACCTCACGGGCGTCACGAGCACCTCCGTGTGGACGGCCTACGCCCGCGGCGACCGCTCCTTCTGCGGCCACGCCCTGCCCGACGGGCTCCGCAAGAACGACCCGCTCCCCGCCGCCATCGTGACGCCAAGCACCAAGGCCCCCAAAGGCGGCCACGACGTCTCCGTGTCGGCCGATTCGCTCGTCGCCGACGGGGTCATCTCCGCGGCCGACATGGACGCCGTGTCGCGCATGGCGCTCGCCCTCTTCGACGCCGGGGTCGCGCACTGCGCCGCCCGCGGGCTCATCCTCGCCGACACCAAGTACGAGTTCGGCCGGCTGCCTGCGGAGAAGGGCGGCGGCATCGTGGTGATGGACGAGATGCACACGCCCGACTCGTCGCGCTTCTGGTTCGCCGAGAGCTACGGCGAGCGCCACGCGCGCGGCGACGAGCCCGAGAGCTTCGACAAGGAGTACGTGCGCCGCTGGCTCGCCGCCGAAGGGTTCACGGGGGAGGGAGACATCCCCCCGCTGCCCGACGCGGTGCGCCTGGAGGCCGCGCGGCGCTACATCTCCGCCTACGAGCGCATCACCGGCGAAGCCTTCGTCGCCGACGCGCGCGACCCCCTCCCGCGCCTCCGCGCGGCCCTCCAACTGACGGCGTGACAGGAGCATCGACCATGCGAGCACGGGTGTATGTGACGTTGAAGCGCGAGGTGCTCGACCCGCAGGGCGAGGCCGTCCGCAAGGGCCTGGAGGCGCTCGGCGTCGCGGGCGTGCGCGAGGTGCGCGTGGGCAAGCTGGTGGAGGTCGAGCTCGACGAGTCCGTCGCCGACCCGCAGGAGGCCCTGCGCGTGGCCGTCGAGCGCCTCCTGGTCAACCCCGTGATCGAAGATGGACGGGTCGAGGTCGACGGCGCTGCGCGGTGAGGCCCGACCGGGCTATGCTCCGCCCGTGACGCTTCGCTTTTGCCTCCTCCTCACGGCCCTCGTCGGCTGCTCGGGCACGGTGCCCGAGTCGCCCGAGGCCGGACTCTTCGACGCCCGCGACGTGATCGTCGACCCGCGCGACGGCGCCGCCGACCTCGCCCCCGCCGACGCGGACGTGCAGCCCACGGTGGACGTGGTGGTGTTCGACGCGCCCGCCGCCGACGCCACCGCGCCCGACGTGATGGTGAGCGACGGCGTGGCCCCGCCCCCCGACGCCTCCCGCCCCGACGGCGCGGCGCCCGACGGCCCCACCTTCGACCTCGTCGTCCCCGAAGACGCGCTCATGACCCCGTGCAGCGACCTCGCCGAGCGCTACGCCGCCGCGGTGCGCGAGGCCCAGGCCTGCGGGTCGACAGCGGGCTGCGACGTGCGCGTGTGCGAGACGCTCTGCTGCACCTGCGAGGTGTTCATCTCGGGGTCGGCCGATCGGATGCGCGCGCTCGACGACCTGCGCGGCCGCGCGACGGCCCTCGGGTGCCAGCCGATGCTGCGCTGCCCCATCATGCGCTGCCCCCCCGCGCGGAGCGGCGCGTGCTCGGCCGACGGCCGCTGCGTCACCCTGCGCGATCCGCCCTCGACGGACGGCGGCCCCGCCCCCGACGCCCCCGCCGACCGCTGACCCCGCTACGCGCCGAGCGCGTCCTCGACGCGCGCCGCCGTCGCGACGCCCCGGAGCCACGCGTCGAGCTGCGCGGCGTCGTCGCACCCGTCCACCCGCGCCTCCTGCGCGGACGTGAGGGTGAAGCCCCGGGCCGACGCCACGGCGCGCAGCGACGCTCGGCGCGCCCTCAGCTCGCCGAGCAGCTCGCTCTGCGTGAGCACTCGGAGCATGGCGGGCTCCTTGCGGGCGATGAGCCCCTGCACCGCGGCCTCCCCCATCGCGGCCTGGTCGAGCAGCGCGCGCACCTTCAGCGGCGCCGCGAGGGTCGCGTCCTCGATCACGCCGTCGCGCGGCAGCTCGACCCACGCGCCGTCGCGCCACTCGCACACCGAGTCGTCGCGCACGAACACCCCCAGCACCCGGCGCACGCCGCGCTCGGTCATCGCGATGGCCTTGTCCGTGATGCTCCGATCGCGGTGCGTGTTCACCACCTCGATCGCGAGCTCCTCCAGGTAGCGCTCCTTCGTCAGCGGGTTGATCCCCGCGCGCCGCACGCTCGTGTCCGTCGCGAAGTCCTGCTTCTCCGCGCTCCGCGTCAGCATGTCCGTCGACCCCGTGTACCCGGGCTTGAGGTTCGTCGCGATCACCGCGTCGATGCGGAGGTGCGGGTCACCGTGCTCGGGGTTCGCGGGTGCCACGTACACCCGGCGGCCGTTGATCACCTCCTCGCGCCCTTCCGGCGTCACGAGGCGATCGTCGAGGCGCGGCCACACCCCATCCCGTGACGGCGCGCTCACGGCGTGCGATGCCGCGCCAGGAGCGCTCACGGCGGGTCGGTTCGATCGCGACGACATGGCGAGAGCATGCCACGCCCCCCGCGCGCCCGACAATCGCCCGACGCGTCAGGCGGGCTTCGCGGGCTCGGCGGGCTTCTTCGCGCGCTTCGTGGAGAGGTTGAGCGCGTGCCGCAGCGCCACCACCCGCAGCCTCGGCACGCTCGCGAGCGCCTTGTTCCCGTGCGCTGTCGGGCGGGAGGTCGCGGGGCTGGTGGGGATCGGAGCGACGGCGCTGCGGGCGTGAGGGGGCGACGGGCGGCGGATCAGTCGTCGAAGAGGTGGTCGAGCGAGGTGGCGGTGGCGGCGCGCTCGGCGAGGCGGTCGAGCGCGGCGGCGTCGGTGCACGCGGCGACGCGCTCCCGCACCCGGTCGGTCACCGTGAGCTTCCGCGCGGCGAGGATCTTGAGGATGGTGCGCTGGGCGCCGCGCTGAGCCATCCCCTCGTTTTTTGCCCAGAGTTCTCGGGGATTCCGCGTTCGGTTTGAGCTTGGTGTGAGCCAGAGCTCCGGTAGCTTCCGGCGCATGTCGTCGCCCG
>JBILLV010000237.1:0-14228 GCA_044375895.1 Polyangiales bacterium
TGCAGACGAGGGAGCCCTTGCCCCCGCTCCGCGGGGGTGAGGGCGCGCGGCAGCGCGGAGAGGGGGCCGTGACGAGCGGCACCGTCACACGGTCCGCGATGCGTCAACGGCCAAACCTGAGTCTGAGCGACGAGCACCTGGTGGTGGTGGTCGCAGACCAGCTTGTCGAGGCGGAGTCCGTCGTCGTCGAGCGCGAGCTCGCCGCAGCGGCCGAGGAAGTCGATGCGGAGCGTGAGGACGACCGTCACGTCACCGGCAGGCTCCTTCGCGAGGGGCCAGAGCGCGCGGGCGAAGGCGTCGCGCGCGGCGGGGCGCTCGACGTGGGTGAAGAGCTCTTCGAACTGGTCGACCACGACCAGGAGCGGGGCCCCGGCGGCGCGGCCCGCGCGCATCGCCTCGACGGCCGCGAGGGCGTCGGCGGGCGAAGCGCCTGGCCGCACGACGAGGTGGTCGCCACCTGGATGGGACGCGCGCCAGCGGGGGACGGCGCCGGCCATGACCAGCGACGACTTGCCCGTCCCGGACGCGCCCGTGACGAGGACGAGGCGGGGGCTACCCGGTCGCGCGAGGTGTTCGAGGTGGCCGAGGAGCTTCTGGACCTCGGCGTCGCGGCCGAAGAAGAGCCGCTCGTGCGCGGGCCCGTACGCGGCGAGGCCGCGGTAGGGGCGCGCGTTGAACACGCGGGTCGCGTCGCCGTCGGCGTCGCGCGCGCGGAGCTGGAGACTGGCCCAGTCGAGGCGCTTCGCGAGGACGAGTCGACCCCGCGCGGCGACGAAGGCCTCCTCCAGCGTGGAGAGCTCGCCGAGGAGCGAGCCGTAGAGCGATTCGGCGAAGGCGAAGCACCCCTCGTACGAGAGGAGCGCGCGCGACGCGATGACGGCGCGGACGCCCGCCCGGTGGACGGCGCGGGCGGCGCTCTCGAGCTCGTGCCCGATGGGGCCACCGCGGGCTCCCTCGCAGGCGGCGATCACCACGAGGCCGACGGCGCCAGCGTAGGGGGAGAGGAGCGCCTGGAGGTCGCTGGGGCTGACGAAATCCAAGGCGCCGGAACCATCGTCGCGGTCGAGGAGCAGCCCGGAGGTCCCCGCGTCGGCGTCCGTCCCACGCGCGCCGTGGCAGAGGAGGTGGAGGACGGCGATCGGCTCGCCGACGGTGACAGCACGGAGGAGGCACGCGTTGATGCGCGCGCGCGAGGCGCCTTCGACGACGTCGAAAGCAAGGCCGTCGACGGTGTCGAACGAGGGCGCGGCCTTCGCGAGGGACTCCCGGAGCAGCGCGATGTGCTTCGCTGCGTCGACCTTGCCGCCCGCGGCCGACCACGCGAAGACGACACGGCCGCGGTGCGCGCGGGAGAGCGCGGGGTCGCGGGGGGCGGATGGGACGTCGGCGTCTTCGTAGCGGAGAAGGAGTTTTGGCAGATGGCCCGCGTGGCGTGGGACGTCGTGCGGGAAGGTGAGGAGCTCCCAGGGGAGGAGGTTGAGCTCCGCGGCGTGGCTTCGAAGGGTGAGCGGCGTGAGGGTGTGCTGGGCGCGGCGGGCGATCTCGTCCGCGACGGAGGTCCAGCAGCGGACGTTCACGAAGCGGGCGAGGGCGCGGCCGAGGCGCGCTTCGGCCTCTCCAGCGCCGCGGTCGTCGAGGCCGTCGAGGCCGTCGAGATCGTCGCGGAGCTCACGGGACCAGTCGAGCGTGGTGACGTCAGGGCGGCCCTGGTCGTGGCCGCGGACGTGGTACGCCTGTGGGCCTTCAGGGAGCGTCATCGCGTCGACGTCAGCGCGGTCGCTCCGCGTGAACTCCAACAGGTAGCGTGCGGGCTCGCGCAGGGGCGCCACGGCGCGACGGTATCACCGCGCGGGGGCAACGGGTCACCGGCGGCTGCCGCGGCGCAGAGATCGTGGTGGGGGAGCCACTCCCTGCCATCACCCCAGGATGGCGGCGACGGTCTCCGTGCCCGGCGTCACCTCGGTGAGCCCGGCGTCGCGCACCACCACCGCGCCGTCGCTCGTGCGCAGCGACTCCCACGCGTCGCCCGCCACGAAGGCGCACGGACAGCCACCGCGCGCCCAGCGTTCGAGCGCTTCGGGCGACGTCCGAGAGCTCCAGGCGCACATCAGCACGGCGTGGGACACCTGCGCGGCCGTCTTCCCCACGCTCATCACCGCGGCGGGGTTGATGGCGAAGCGCATCGCGTCGGGCGGGGGCGCTTCGAACACGTCGGGCGGGAGCGCCGCGCGGTCGGGGTTGTACACCTGGAGGTTGCGCACGAGCGCGTCGCAGGCGCTCCGCTGGCGTGGCGGGAGCACACGAACCATCGGGTCGTCGGTCGCGTCGGCGCCGTGGTCGTAGGCCGCGAGACGATCCCACGCGCTCCCCTTCGCGCGCAGGGTGACCTTGCGAAACGACCGCGCCGACCACACCGCGAAGCCCTCGCGCCAGGCGTCCGCGTCGCGGTGGCGGGCGACACAATCGACGGTGGCGCGCGCGGCCGCGGCGTACACGGTCGTGGGGGCGACGACGCGGTCGCTCCGCACGATGAGGTACATCACCCAGGGGTCGTCCTGGGCGGAGCGAGCGGCCATGCGCTCGGGGGCGTCACGGTCATCAGGGAGCATCGATGTGGGGGTGAGGCGAGGGGGGAGGGGGGAGGCGGCGATCAGCCCGTGACGTGGGGCTTGAAGAGCGACTCGATCTTGGCCTTGGGGGCGGCGCCCACCTGCCGGGCCACCTCGCGGCCGCCCTTGAACACGATCAGCGTCGGGACGCCGCGGATGCCGAGGGTGGCGGGGGTGTTGGGCGAGTCGTCGATGTCGAGCTTCGCCACCTTCACCTTGCCCTGGTACTCCGTGGCGAGCTGGTCGATGAAGGGAGCGATCGACTTGCAGGGGCCGCACCAGGTGGCGGTGAAATCGATGAGCACGGGCTCGGCAGATTCGAGCACTTCGCGCTGGAAGTTCTGATCGTTGATAACCTTCACATGCTCAGACGCCATGATGTGACCTCCGTCGGGTGGTGAGGGAACGCAACATGGAGACACTTCGCTCCCCTGTCAACGTACCGTCATGCACCCGCGGGCGGCGGCGAGGTGGGGCGCGGCGGCGGGGGCACCGAGCAGCGGTGCGCGTGGGCCTCCTGCGCGTCGCACACGCACTCACGAACCACCGCTTCGATGACCTCGAACACCTCGGCGGGGTTGAGGCGGCTGCGTGATCCGTCGGCGTTGCGGGGCGCGCCACCCACCGTGCTGCCGCCGCCCCAGCCATGCTCGCGGGCGTTGAGCGCCGCGAGGATCTTCGGCACCGGGAAGCACTTGATGAACTCCGAGCGCTTCGCCACCGTGTACCCGTGGGTGCCGTCGCGGAGGGTGGTGTGGATCACCACGCGCTCGTTGCCGTCGGCGAACACGCGCGCGTGGGCGCGGGTGCCGAGGCTGTGCACCAGCACCCAGCCGGTGCCGCGGTGGAGCACCTCGTAGCGGTTGTCGATGGAGAAGTTCTCGGTGTAGGCCTGCGAGGCGCCGTCGGCGTAGACGGACACGCGGCGCCCCACCTCGTCGAGCAGGGCGCGCAGACCCGCCGTGTCGAGCTGGAAGTAGGCCCCCGACGCGCGGGCCGTGGTCTCGGGTTCGGAGAGCCACTCGACGATCGTCGGGAGGTCGCCCGCGAGGGGGAAGGCGCCCGAGTGGGCGTCGAGGAGACCCGCGCCGTGCACGAGGCGGTTGATGAGCGGCTCACGCGCCCGCTCGGGGTGCCGCAGCAGCCACACCGCGAGGGCGGTGTCGAGGTCGATGTCGTTGAGCAGCGCGGTGAGGTACTTGGGCTGGAGGCCGAGGACGAGGGCGTCGTGCACCTGCTCGGCGGTGCTCCGCGTGGCGTGGCGCACGCAGTCGCCGTGGTGGTCGAAGCTGTAGCGCTCGCTCTCGGCGTCGATGCGCGGGCCGAGCACGTAGCCGTCGAGGGCGACGCTGCGCGGCGGGAGCTCTTCGAAAGGGACCGTCTTGCCCCGCTCGATGACGATGTTCATATCGTAGAGCGGACAGAGGCGGTGGCGGGGGTGCGTTTCATCGGGGTGTTTGGGTGCCTCAGGGGGTCGGAGCGGGGCTCAGGGCGAGGTGCCAGGGGGGAGTGTAGCGCCGACCCGGCGTTCGTAGAGGTTCCATTCGCGACCCTCGTGGAGGAGGGTGTAGCGCTCGGGGAGGCGGGCGGCTTCGTCGGTGACGCCGCGGCGCGCGAGGACGTAGTCGTAGTAGTTGAGCTCCGGGTCGGCGACGCGCAGCTCGCCCGTCCACTCCCAGCGCGGCGGGAGCCGAGGGGGGCGCGGGCCGTCCTCGCGGTACCGGAAGGGGCTCTGCGGGAAGTCTGCGAACGAGAAGGTCGCCACCGCGCCGCCCCGCACCTGGTAGTACGCCGCCGCGTGGAGGAGCGGGACGTTGGGCACGTGCGCGCTCGCCGCCGCGGGCACGAGCGCGATGAGCCGTCGCCCGGGGCGCGCGCGGTCGAGGGCCGCGTCGAGGTCGCCGAGCTCGGTGCGCTCCCACATCGCGAAGCGCTCGCCCACGTCGCCCGCGAGGCCCACGGAGGTGACCCCGAGCGCCGCGCACAAGAGCCACGTCACCGCGCCCCCGCGGAGCGCCCCGACGAGCAGCGGGAGCACCAGCGCCGCCGTGACGGCGAAGCGCGTGTGGATGGGCCAGATCCAGCCGTAGCTCACGGGGGTGCACACGTAGAGCAGCGCGCACGCCGCAGGGAGCCACGCGAGGCGTGTCGTGCGCGGGGCCGTCACCGGGAGCGTCGCGCGGGTGAGGGCGAGGGCGACGAAGCCGCCGAGGGCCGCGGCGATGCACGCACGTCCGACGATCTGCCCCCAGGACGTCTCGGGCGCCGCCGTGAGCCCCCACACGAACGCGAACGCGCGGTGCCGGACGAGGTAGGTGATCGCGAAGAGCGCGGGGATGAGCGCGAGGGGGAGCGAGGCGCCCGCGGCGAGGGCGACGGGAGGCTCTTCGTCGCGGGCGGAGGCGCGGCTGGCGGCGAGGGCCGCGAGGGCGGCGATGCCCCAGGCGAGGAGGGCGCGCTCGTCGTGTTCTCCAGGGAAGTCGAGGAGCACCGAGGAGAGGTCGCGGGGGAGCGATCCCGTCGAGGGCCACTCGGCGTGCGCCACCACGCCGACGCCGCCGGCGCGCACGGAGGCGTCGGTGGCGGGGGTGCGGGCGATCCAGACGACGGCGGCGACGAGCGAGGGGACGAGGAAGAGGAGCTGCCGCACCGCGTGCTTCGCGTCGGCGACGAGGGCGCTCACGGAGGGCTTCGCGGTGAGGGCGGGGAGGTCGAGGAGGAGGAGCGCGCCGAGGCCGAGGAGGCCGTAGGGGATGAGGTGCGCGTAGAAGGCCGCGAGCGAGAGGCCAGCGAGCGCGAGCTGACGTCGCGGTCGGAGGCGCGCGTCGCGGTCGGCGAAGAGGCCCAGCGCGACGAGGGCGATGGGGACGCCGAGGAGAAAGTTGAGGAAGCCGAGCATCATCTGGGGGTTCCAGAGGAGGGCCCAGGAGAGCGCGGCGAGGCGCTCGTCGCCGCCCGTCCGCCGCAGCGCGAAGCGGAGCGCGTAGGGGAGCGACACCACCGTCAACGCCGCGAGGAGCTTGCCCGCGCCCTCGACGCCGAACACGGTGGAGAGCGGCACGCCGAGCGCGTAGACGATGAGGTACTGCGTGCGGGAGAGCGTCGCGGTGAAGTACTCGCCGAGCGTCGCCGAGAAGGGGAGCTGGCGCAGCACGGCGATGGCGGCCATGTGCTGCGGGAGGTCTTGCAAGGGGACGTGACGGGCGGCCGCGAGGGGGGCGGCGGCGGCGAAGGTCACGGCGGCGAAGGCGAGTTCGAAGACGGCTCGCGCGACGGTCTCGGGGCGGGGGAGTCGCATGGAAGGGGGAGCGGGGGTCGCGCGGCGGCGGACGCTACTACAGGGCCGCGGGCGATTCGAGGGGGTGTTTCGACGAGCTCCGGGGAGCCAACCCCGAGCGCGGCCACCTCGGCATGCCGTCACCGCCCTGCGCTGCGGATGCGCCGCGCGTAGGGGCCGTTCGGGTCGTCGCGCAGCATCCGCTCGCCGTGCGCCCGCGCCTCCGCGGTCGCCCCGGAGCGTCGGAGCGCTTCGAAGGTGAGGTAGCGCGCCTCGCCCTGGAGCTGCCCCCGCGGGAAGCGCGTGGGGTACGTCCGCAGCGTTCGAAGCGCCGCCGCGGGGTCGGCGTCGAGCTGCTGGTGCGCGCGGTCGATCCACGCGGCCTCTTCCGTGAGCGCGTCGGCCGCGGACCCGTAGGCGACGTGGCCGAGGCCGACGCTGGGGGCGATATGGTCGTCGTGGGGGAGGAAGATCGGCAGCGACGGCTGCGCGACCTCGCCACGGGGCGCTGTGACCGCTCGTGCGACGCGCATCGGACGCGCGGCGACGGGCGCAGGTGTCGGTCGCGGACGGCTGGGCACCACCACGGGCGCAGCGGCGGGCGTCACCACGAGCGTGACGGCGGGCGCGGGAAGCGGGCGAACGACCGGGGCCGCGGTGCGGGCCAGGGCGACGGGCGGCCCATGTGGCTTGCGCGGCGCGAGGACGGCGACGCTGGCGGCGAGTCCCACCGCGAGGGCGCCGAGCTTCCACCACGTGACGCCCGCGGCGGTGACGGCGCCCGCGGCGGTGGCGACGCTGACGCGCTCGGTGACGCGGGCGAGCGCGGCGGCGTCGGGGGCGCGCGTCGGTTCGGCGCCGCGCAGGAGGGCGCGGACGTCGTCGGGTGCGCCGTCGGGGTCGTCGAGCCAGCGGCGGGGTTCGCTCATCGTCTCCCTCCCTCGCGGCGCTGGGCGCGGCGAAGCGCTTCTTGAAACTGCCTCCGCGCCGCGTGGAGGCGCGAGTACACGGTGCCCACGGGGACGCCCATGTCGGCCGCGATCTCGTCGCAGGTCATCCCGTCGATTTCGAACATCACGAAGGTGGCCCGCCGCTCGAGGTCGAGCTCGTCGAGGATCGCGTCGAGCTGCGCCCGCTGCTGACGCCGGTGCGCGACCTCCTCGGCGTCGGGGGAGCGCGCGGCGTCGACGGGCTCGGGAGGTTCGTCGTGGGGGCGCTCGCGGCGAACCCAGGCGCGCCGCCGGTGGTTGGACGCCACCCGCATGCACACGCCCCAGAGCCACGAGGTGACGCGGTGGGCCGGGTCGCGCGTGTGCAGCCGCTGCAAGGCCACGACGAACACCTCCTGCGCGAGGTCTTCGACGTCGGGGCCGCGCACGCCGAAGCGCTGGAGCGTCAGGAAGACGAAGCGTCCGTGCTCGGCGACGAGCTGCGCCACCTCGTCGCTCGACGCGGCGTGGGCGTCGGTGGGGGCGTTGCCAGTCCAGGTGGCGCTCATGGGAGCTCGACCCCCGCGCCGAGGCTCGCCGCGAGCGTCACGGGTGACACTTCGAACACCGCCGCGCTCGTCCCCGCCACACCGAAGGACTCGCGGGTGAAGGGGACCCCGACGTTCGCCTCGGCGGTGACGACGACGGGGCCGACGACCCGCGCGCGGAGCCGGGGTTCGAGGTGCGCGGAGGCCCAGAGGCGGTCGCCGGTGTGCTGCGCGGCGACGCCGTCGACCGAGACGTGAAGCGCGCCGAGGCGGGCGGAGGCGCAGACGTCGAAGCGGAGGATGTTGTTGGAGGTCGGGGAGACACACGCGCCCAGCGAGGCCGCCGTCCAGCCGAACGCGAAGCGCGACGCGGGGGCATCGACGCGCGACGTCGGGAGCGTGGTGACGCCGACCGCCAGACGCCACCCGCGGGACAACGCGAGCTCGGTGCGTAGCGCGACACCCGGAGCGACGTCGGGGACGACGCCCCACACCGCAGTGGCCTCCGCGGAGACCTGGACAACAGGGCGGCGCGGCGTGCGGGGCGTCGGGTGCGGCGCCGGGGGCGGCGGGCACACGAGGGCGACCTCGCGCGGCGTCGCGGGCGGTGGGGGCGCGTCGGGGTCGATGAGGAGCGCGAGGGTGAGGGAGAGCGCGTCGCCGAGCGGGCCGCAGGTGGGCGCCTCGCTGCTGAGGTCACGCGCGCTGACGAGCGAGCCCTGATCGTCCCGAAGGCGGACGCGGGCGACCCAGCGTCCGTTGTCTCGCAGCAGGAGGACCTCGATAACCTGTGCGACCTCGCCCTCGAAGGCATGGGCGCCGAGGCGGCGCAGGAGCTCCCGCCGGAGGGACGCGCCATCGCCGCACGTCTCGGCGCCGTCACCGCGCACGAGGTCGACCCGGACGCCCGCCCGAGCCTCGCGCGCAGCGAGCGCGACGGTGAGGAGGAGCGTGGTGCACAGTGCGCGCATCGATCGGCGGGAGGGTCGCACGGTCGTCAGAGGATGGAGCTTCGAATGCAGTAGGAGCCCTCGAGTCCTGGCCCGAAGAGGGAGTTCACCAGCGGCCGGCAGGTGAAGCCCGCGCCGCAGGCGCAGAGGGTGCGGGGGTCGACGCTCGCGCGCAGCGCCGCGGGGACGTCGCAGCGGCACGTGCAGGCGACCCGGTCGCGCTGCGCGCCGGAGCGGTCGGAGAGCTCGTCGTAGCGATACGCGAGGCACAGGCCACTCCCGCACTCCATCCCGCCGGCCTCCAGGAGCACCTCGGTCCCGCGGTGACAGCCCGCGGGGGACACGCTGCAGGGCAATCCACCTTGTGGCGTGGTCGTGCAGCGGGCCCCCACCGGAAGGCGACAGACGGGGATGACGCGCGCGGGCTTCGGCACCTGCTGCTGGTGGACGCACTCCACGGTGGGGTACGCGCCCGCGCCCGGCGCATCACCCTCGGTGAACTCGATCTTCGTCGCACACATACCCTCGTTGCGGCGGACGAAGAAGCCGTGTCCCGCCGACGCCGGGGCTCCGCTGGCGCGCGCAGGGAGCTGCGCGACGAGGCAGGAGCCGTCGTCTGACGCGCTCCGTCCGTGCGCCGGGTCGCAGGTGAGTGTGAGCCCCGGCGCTGGAACCTCGCGAACGACGCAGTCGATGCGCTCGCCTTCGAACGTCGAACGCGACGTGAAGCGCGAGGGGAGACATCGTTCCTCACCGAGCGTGATGCGGGAGCCGCCGTAGAGCACGGGGGTCGCGCTCTGGACGCAGTTCGCACTGGCGGTGACGCTCGCATCCTGACCAGCGTCCTCGGGGGCGACGAGGTCGACCCGATCGCCGCACGCCGCCATCCACGCCGCCATCCACGCCGCTCGTCTCATGGCATCACCGCTTCCTTTCAATGGGGTGAGTAGGCAGAGGGGCATCGGGCCTTCGAGAAATCGTCTCCGCGTGGAACTGGCTACGGCGCGTTGACACTTCACTGCGACCTCGGCATGATTGAGCCGTCCCTCAATATCCATGGCCCGCCCAACGACCATCCGTGACGAAGACCTGCTGGACGCAACCCGCGCGGTGGTGCGCGAGCGCGGCGCGGCGGCGACGACGGCGGAGGTGGCGGCGCGGGCGGGGGTGAGCGAGGGGACGATCTTCCACCGCTTCAAGAGCAAGAACCTACTGTTCATCGAGGCGCTGCTGCGCGCGGGTGATCCCGAGTGGGTCGAGCGGCTGCCCGCGCGGGTGGGCACGGGCGACGTGTTCGAACACCTCGTGGAGGTGGGGCTGGAGGTGGTGGCGTACTTCCGGGAGATCATGCCGATGGCGATGCTCGCGGGGAGCGCGCCGGAGGACTCTGGCTTCCACGCCCGCCTCGCCGCGAGCGACTCGCCGAAGGCGCGGGCCGAGCGGAAGATGGAGGCCTTCTTCGAAGCCGAGGCGCGCGCGGGCCGCCTCGCGACCCCAGACGCGGCGCTGGTGTCGAGGACGTACCTCGGCGCGCTGTGGGGGTACGTCTTCGGGGAGTTTCAGATGCGCAACGAGCGGGGGATGCCGACCCCGCCGCGCGTGTTCGTCGAGGGGCTGGTCGGGTTGCTGAAGCACGGCACCGACCCGCACCCCAGCAAGAGGCGCTGAAACCGGGGACGCCCCCGCCGCATCTCAACGGGTGCTGCGGGGAAACACAACGCCCCCTTCGTCGTGAGGAGTTATTGAGTGAGCACTTCTTCAAGAACTGTGCAGGGTTTCGTGGGGCTCCTGGCGCTGGGGTTCGCGGGGGAGGCGCGGGGGCAGGCGCTGGAGGCGTTCGTCGAGGGCGCGGCGACGCGGAGCGCGGAGGTGCGCGAGGCGGAGGCGGTGGTTCGCCAGCGCGCGGCGGAGCGGACGCAGTCGCTCGGGCGGCTCCTCCCGTCGCTCGGCGCGCGGGCGGGCTACACGCGCAACCAGTTCGAGGTGGCGGTGACGCTGCCGTCGATGGGCGGCGGTGCGGGGCAGGTGGCGACGATCACGCCCAACGACCAGCTCGACGCGTCGCTCACGCTCGATGTGCCGCTGTTCGACTTCGCGGCGTGGCGGCGGCTGGAGGCCTCGCGCGAAGGGGAGGTCGCGGCGCGGGCGCGGGCGGCGGTGGCGGCTG
Source organism: Polyangiales bacterium (assembly GCA_044375895.1). Classification (GTDB taxonomy): domain Bacteria; phylum Myxococcota_A; class Polyangia; order Polyangiales; genus CAISKJ01. The sequence goes on from JBILLV010000237.1 coordinate 10,481, forward strand.
ACGACGGTCGCCGGCGCGCGGCGCGGCAGTGGTTTTTGTGGGTGGGGGCGAGCGCTCTCGTGGCGGCGTCGCGCGAGGCGGTGGCCGTGGCCGAACGGGCGGAGGCGCGGGCGCAGGCGCGGCTCGACGCCGGCAGTGGTTCGGCCATCGATCGACAGCGCGCGACCGCCGACGCCGCCCGCGCGCGTCAGGCCCTCGCCGATGCAGAACTCTCCGTCGCCACCGCCGCGCGCTCCCTGGAGAGCGTCTCGGGTGTTCCTGCGGAGCGCCCGCCCGAGGCGTTCGCGGACGATCTGCGCGACGAAGCGCCGCTCGCGACGTGGGAGGCCCGCGTCCCGACGCACCCGGCGGTGCGGGCGGCGGTGGCGGAGTCGCGGGTCGGCGAGGTGCAAGCGCGCGCGTCGTGGGCGGCCCTCGTACCGACGCTGCAGGGCAGCGCGACGCAGCGCTGGACCAACGCCGCGGGCTTCGGCCCGAGCGCCGCGTGGGCCGCGGGGGTCTCGGTGTCGTGGCGCTTCGACCTCAGCGCGGTCGCCGTCGCGCAGGCCGCCGACGCCGCCGCCGACGCCGGGCGGTTCCGCCTCGAGCGCGTGATGCGCGACGCGCGGGACGACGTGCACACGGCCTGGTCGCAGGTGCAGGCCGGGGTGACGCGGGCTCGGGCGGCGCGGGCCGAGCTGAGCGCGGCGGAGGCGGCGGCGTCGACCGCCCGCGAGCGCGCGACGACGGGCACGGGGACGGAGCTCGAAGCGCGCCTCGCCGAGCGCGACGCCTTCAACGCGCGGGTGGCGCGCGTGCAGGCCGACGCCGACCTGGGGTACGCGCGGGCGCTGCTGCGGCTCGCGGCGGCGATGCCCGTGGGAGGTGCGCGATGGGCGCGGCGGCAGGGCCGGTGACGACGCGCGCGGGGCGGCTCGCGCGGGTGCGGGTGATGGCCGTGGTGGGCGTCCGCATGATGCTCCACGATCGGCTGAAGTCGGTGGGGACGCTGCTCGGGGTGGTGTTCGCGACGCTGCTCTCCAACCAGCAGCTCGGCACCTTCCTCGGCCTCCTTCAGAAGAACGTCATGGTGGTGCAGAACGTCGAGGCCGACCTCTGGGTGATCCCGCGCGGGCTCCCCACGCTGCAAGACACCGCGCCGATGTCCATCGCCGCGCTGCACCGCGCCCGCACGACGCCGGGCGTCGCGTGGGCCGAGCCGCTGCTGTACGGGGGCGCGGCCGTGAAGGTCGCAGGCCGCAGCACCGAGCCCATCACGGTGATGGGCGCGTGCCTCCCTCGCCTCGCCGGCGGCCCCTGGAACGTCGTCGCCGGCTCACCCCGCGACCTCGCCCGCCCCGACGCGATGTTCTTCGAAGACAGCCAGCGCGATCGCCTCGGGGGCATCAACCTCGGGTCGGTGCGCGAGGTCAACGGACACCGCGTCCGCGCCGTGGGCTTCACCTGGGGCCTGCTTCCGTTCGGGCCTCCCTTCGCGTTCGCGGAGTTCGACACCGCCCGGTCGCTCCTGCGCATCGACGCCGACCAGACCCACTTCGTCATCGCTGGGGTCGCACCCGGAACGTCCGTAGAAGCCGCGCGGGCGGCCCTCCAGGCGCGCGTGCCCGACGCCGAGGTCCTCACCCGCGCCCAGTTCGAGTCGAAGATCGTCCGCTACCTCCTCACGGGCACCGCCATCGGCATCTCGTTCGGTACGAGCACGCTCTTCGCGCTCATCGTGGGCTTCGTGATCGTGGGGCTCACGATGTTCTCCGCGGTGGTCGACAACCTCCGGGAGTTCGGCACGCTGAAGGCCGTCGGGGCCACCAACACCGACCTCGCGGTGATCCTCCTGGTGCAGTCGGTGTGCTTCGCGCTGGCGGGCTCGCTCGTCGGGCTCACGCTCGTCACCGGGATGGCCGGCGGCATCCGCTCGGCCGACCTCGCCCTCGTGCTCCCGCCGCAGCTCTTCGCCGGCACCGCCGCGGCCATGGTGGCCCTCTGCGTGACGGCTTCATCGCTCGCCCTCCTCCGCGTGCGGAGCGTCGAGCCGGGGATGGTGTTCCGATGAGCGAGCTCGCGATCGACGCCCGCGGCGTGACCAAGGTGTACGGCGAAGGGGCGCTCGCCTACCAGGCCCTGCGCGGCGTGGATTTCTCCGTCCAGCGAGGGGAGTTCGTCATGCTCGTCGGGCCTTCGGGCTCGGGCAAGACCACGCTGCTGTCCATCCTCGGGTGTGTGCTCCGCGCCTCCGAGGGGACCGTGAATCTGCTGGGCCGCGATGTCACCAGGGCCTCCGACGACGAGCTCCCCGGGCTCCGCCTGGCCCACATCGGGTTCATCTTCCAGGGGCACAACCTCCTCGCGTCGCTGACGGCGCGAGACAACGTGGCGATGCTGCTCGAGCTGCGCGGGCGCTCCCGCCGCAACGCCGTCGCCGAGGCCGACCGCCTCCTCGCCGAGGTGGGCCTCGCCGACCGGGCCGAGCGCCTCCCGCGTGACCTCTCCGGGGGCCAGCGGCAGCGCGTCGCCATCGCGCGGGCGCTCGCGGGCTCGGCCCCCATTCTGCTCGCCGACGAGCCCACCGCCAGCCTCGACGCGCAGTCCGGGCTCCGCGTGACCGAGAGCCTCCGCGAGCTCGCCACCCGCCGGGGCCACACCGTGGTGGTGGTCACGCATGACAGCCGCATTTTTCACCTCGCCGACCGCATCGTCCGCATCGAAGACGGGCGCGTCGTGCCGGGGGCCGAACCGTGACCAGGGAGAACCGAACGATGAAGAAGTTTCCGTGGAAGGGCGCGCTCGCGGCGATCGCTGCGGCCCTCATGCTGACCCAGGTGACGCGCGCCGTGACCGCGCAGCCGTCGACTGTCCCCAACGCCGAAGACGTCCGCCGCGCCGCGCGCACGGAGTCGCCGCCGCGTGGCGCCCGCGATCCCCGCGACGAGGTGCCGACGGGCGACTTCGTGTCGGGCAACGGGGTGATCGAACCCGCGGACCGTGAGACCCGCGTGGCCTCGTCGGTGCCTGGGCGCATCGCGCGCGTGGTGGCGCGTGAGGGGCAGGTCGTGCGCGCGGGCGACGAGCTCGTGGCCTTTGAATGCGACGCGGAGACCGCCGCGCTCGCCGCCGCCGAGGCCGAGGTGGCGCTCTCGCGCGCCGAGCTCGCCCGCGCCCGCCGGGGGAGCCGCGCCGAGGACGTCGACGCCGCCCGCGCCGACGCCGACGCCGCCCAGGCCCGCGCCGCGCTCTCCGCCGCGTCCCTCGCGCGCACCGAGCGCCTCGGGCGCACGGGCGATGCGACGGCCGACGAGCTCGACCGCGCCCGCCGTCAGGCCGAGATCGACGCCGCCGCCGCCCGTCAGAGCGACGCCCGCCGCCGCGCCTCCGTCAACGGCACGCGCCGCGAGGACCTCGACGTCGCCGCCGCGCGGCTCCGCGCCGCCGAGGCCCGCCGCGACCAGCAGCGAGCGGCCCTCTCGCGCCTCACGGTGCGGGCCCCCATCGACGGGGAGGTGCTCTTCGGCAAAGTGCGCGCGGGGGAGTACTACACGCCCGGGAGCGATGGGCTCGTGGTGCTCGGCGACACCCGAACCCTCCGGGCGCGCATCGACATCGACGAGCGCGAGGTGGCGAGGCTGCGCGTGGGGGCTGAAGGGTTCGTGACGGTGGACGCCTTCCCGGGGCGACGCGTGCGCGGGCGGGTCGTCGACGTCGCAAGGCGCTTCGGCCGCCGCAACGTGCGCACCGACGACCCCGCCGAGCGCAT
>JBILLV010000592.1:0-3488 GCA_044375895.1 Polyangiales bacterium
TCCGTCGCGGCGTGCGCGAGCAGCTCGGCCGCGCGCTCGCCCGTCACGCCGAGGGCCGCGAGCACCGGGGCCTGCGAGCGCACGAGCGCGGCGAGGTCGTCGGTGAGGTCGTCCGACGCGTCGAGCTCGAGCGCCGGGTCGAGCCACGACGGGAGCGGCGGCCACGCCGTCTCGTCGTCGTCGTCGTGGTCGTCGGGGCGGTCGTCGTCCTCGCAGACGCCGCCGATGCAGGTCATGGCCGCGGGCGACACGCCGACGAAGCCCGCGGGGCGGAGCGCCTCCATCAGCGGGGTGCCGGGGTCGTTCTCACCGCGCGAGGCGGAGGTGTTGCGGTGCCCGGCGCAGCCCGCGAACACCTTGCCCTCGCCGCCGGACTTCGGCGACAGCCACGCCCGCACGTCGCCGACGACGTGCTCCCCGCGCTCCATCGGGATGTGCTTCACCAGCCCCATCGCGTCGTGGGCGGCGACCATCACCGCGACGAAGGCCGCGACCTGCGCCCGCGTGAGCGACGGGTCGCCATCATCCTGCGCCACCTCGACGCCGAACGTCGCCTCGTTGACGGTCCCCGCGTGGTTGCACTTCCACCGCGCGAGGTCGGCGAGCTGGAACACCGTCCCGTCCCCCGCGATCACGGCGTGGGCGCTCACCTTGCGGCCGTTCTTGCGCCCGAGGTAGCGGGCCACGCGCAGGCCCTTCACCGCCGAGCCCTTGTCGCGGGTGATGCCCGCGCGCTTCCCGCGGCTGGTGTGGGCGACGCTGCCCTTGACCGCGCTGGCCTCGCGCGGCCCACCGTGGACGGCCTTGGGCACGCGCGGATCGTCCAGCCAGGTGACGACGCGCACGCCCGGCACCGGCACGCGCCGCCCGTCGATGATGAGCCCTTCGCCTGCGTCGCCGGGGATCACAGGCCACCCCCATGCGTCGCGGCGAAGCGGCCGAGCAGGGCCTCGGGGGCGCGCTGCACGAGCCAGCCCGCGACGGCGAGGCCCACGTCGGTGCTGAGCACGCCCGCGCGGGTGCTGGTAACGGCCGTCTCCAGCAGGTCGCGGGTGAGGTCGGCGTGGTCGTCGTGGGCGCCGGACGCGTCGTCGAGCGCGTAGCCGTGGCGGGTGACGTCGAGGTCGTCGCGCGACGCGGGCAGCTCCCCGGTGAGCAGCCACCACACCTCGATGGCGGCGCGTTCGGCTTCGGCCTCGAGCTCCGCGCGGCCCACCTTCGTGCCGTACCGCGCGACGAAGCCCGCGGGGTCGCGCCAGAACCCGACGACGTGCTCGATCTCGTGCGAGATCACGCGGAGGTGCTCGCCGAGGTCGTCGGTCTGCCCGCGGGGGCGGAAGATCACCGGCCCCACCGTCGTCCAGTAGCGGTCGAGGAAGTCGGCGGTGGCGGGGACGCGGGCGCCGAAGAGTCGCGCCACGTCGAAGAGCTGCGCGGCGAGGGCGACCTCCTGCGCGTCCCCCTTCGAGCGGACCACGCAGCGGAAGCGCTCCAGCAGGAAGGCCGCGAGGGCCGAGCGCTGGGCGGCGCTGAGCTTCATCGCGCTCATCGCCCACCTCCCGCCGACGGCACCGCGCCCGACACCGCGGGGTCGTCGACCTTCACCCGATCGGCGACGTCCCGCGGGGCGCTCGCCCCCGCGTCGGCGCCGAGGCGCTCACCGTCGCCGTCGACGCAGAGGGCGGCGGGGACGCAGGCGTGCCGCAGCCCACCGAATGGCGACTCGGCGAGGCAGCAGCGCGCCCCGATCGGATCGCAGCGGCGATCGGCGACGCTCCACTGCCCACCGGGTCCGCACACCCAGGGGGCGCCCTGGTGGCAGACCGAGCGCCCCTGCTCGCAGCCCGGGGGCGGCGGCGGGAGCGTGGGCTCGCGGTGCACCTGCGGGCACGCGACGAGGGCGACGAGGAGCAGGCAGACGAAGGCGATGACGCGCGGGCGCACGGGCCCGGCGCCGTTCCAACGGATCGGCATGGCGGTCTCCAACGGCGGGGGTGGCGAAGCGAAGTGAGGCGGGAGTGGCGAAGCGAAGTGAAGCGGGGGCGGCGACGGCGGGGCGTCGACGGAGCGGCGGGCGGGCGAGTACGATGGCGCCGTGGCCGCGACCGCGAAGGTGCTGTACCTGGAGAGCGACGCGCTGCTCGCGCGGGCGCTCGAGCGGACGCTCAGGAGGGCGATGCCGCACGTCGACCTTCGGGGCGAGCCCGACGTTGCGACGGCGACGGCGTCGGTGGCGGGGTGGACGCCCGACGCGCTCCTGATCAACCTCACCGACAGCGGCGAGTGGGCGGCGCTCGACGAGATCCCCTTCGCCGAGTGGGGGACGGCCGATGTCGACCCGACGCCATGGCTCGGCACCTCGCCGCGGGAGTGGCGGGTGGCGCGGGCCCACCTCCCGTTGGTGGCGGCGTGGCGGGCGGCGGTCGCGCCACGGCCGGCGCGCGTGGTGGCGATGGTGTCCGGCCACGAGGGGACGCCGTGGACGCTGCTCGACGAGCTCCACGTCGTCGCGCTGGTGCCCCGCCCGTGGTCGGCGCCCGACCTCGTCGCGGCGCTCGAACTGGCCCTCTGCGCGGCGCCGTAGACGCCTCTACTGCGCGCGCGAGCCGAGCACGGAGCCAGCGAAGGGAAGGCCGATGGCCGTCACCCACACGCTGGCGTCGCTGAGCCACCCGACGCCCGTCGCCCGCCCGGCCGCGCCGAGCAGCAGCGGGATGAGCACCGCCGCCGCGACCGCCGGCTTCTTCTCCCGCACGCTGCGCACCGCCGCCTCGACGCCCACCGCGCAGATGGAGAGGCCCACCAGCATCTCGGGCGACATCTTCCCCGCGAGCTGGAGCTTCACCATCGCCACCGCGATCCCGCCCCGCAGCAGCCGCCGCGTGAGCTTGTCCACCAGCGCCTCGATCGCCTCGGGCCAGGCGCGCGGCGGCCGCGCCGAGGGCGTCCCATCGGGCGGCGTGAGCTCGGCGCCGGGCTGCGCGGCCGTGGCCTTCGGCGGCGTGCGGGTGCGGCGTGACGGGGGCCGGGAGGCGCTCACCACCTGCTCCACCGCGGCGATGAGCGTCGGCGCGTCGAAGGGTTTGGCGAGGAAGCGCCAGTCGTGCGCCTTGGCCACCTCCGGGAGCTGCTCGGCCTCGACGCCCGACACCAGCACCACGGGGATGTCGAGGCGCTCCAGGGCCTCGTGGAGGCGGGCGGAGGGCGCGTCGAGGGAGAGGTCGAGCACGCAGGCGAGGAAGCCGTGCGGTGCCATCGCGAGCTCGGCGAGGGCCTCGGTGACGGACTTCGCGACAGTGACGGCGTACCCGTCGCGGAGCATGGCGGCGATGGCCGCCGCGCTGGCGTCGACGTCGTCGATCACGAGGAGCGTGGGGCCAGGGCGGGGCGGCGCGAGGTCGCCCCCATACGGAACGGTGTTGCTCATGAGGTCTCCAGGCTGGGTGTCAGCGGAAGGCGAGGCACACGAAGGCAGAGAAGGCGAACCA